>JAFMBV010000074.1 GCA_017858255.1 Bacteriovoracaceae bacterium | reverse complement strand
ACATAGCACTTGTTTTTTGGGCAAGGCTTATGACTTCAAATTGGTAGTTAGCAGGGTGGGCTATGTTTTTATCAATAGTAACGCCGACAAGGTCATTATTAGTATCAACCTTAAGTTCTTTTAGGGAGCGGGCATTACCATTTTCAAGGATCTTTCCCTTTAGGTTGCCCATTAACGTATTGAGTTCACCGACAAGTTTCTTCTTGTCTTCGATCTTGCCTTTTCTTCCCTCCATCTTCTTGAGAGGAATTTTTTCGGCTTCCATGATCTGCTTAACAATGTCTTTTGGCAGACCTGTATTAATGGATCCAAATGAAATACCCAACTGAGTGCCCTCCTGGCGTCTCTTAAGCGAGTGGACCAACTGAAGCCCACCAGCTCTTATCATAGCAAAAAATCATCTTGCTTAGGAGCAGGGCGCAAATAATGCCATTTTTGATAAGTATTCATGGAATTCGTTGCAAGTTATTCAAAAGGGCTTAGAATAAAAAAAAAGGCCGGTTGGGGACCGGCCGAAGTAAAGTTCGAGAAAACTAGTTGGTTATTTTCTATATTAAAACTATCGGGTAATATGCAGAATACTTTAGTCCCTGACTCGGGAATATTATATTTAAAATCTAAATTCTTCTTAATCCGAGTACTTACGTATTTTTCCTTCCTTTTAATACCAATATGGGTTCCTAAATCAAGTGGGGTACCCTCTGGCGTGCAGGCATTTGCTGTGGCCCTCTATATCCTCTTTATATGCAGCCAATGGTTCTTTCTAGGTAAAGAGATTGACCATCGCCTTAAAATCTATTTCAGAGTGAATAGCTCCATGGATAGGTTGGTCTACCGTCTGTTCTTGGGAATGTTTTTTTTCATCCTTTATTTTAACGTTTTAAGCTTTCTGCCTGGAAAATGGATTTATAACTCGTTCTGGATTACCTGGGTTATTTTAGGCCTATTCTACAGTTGGCCTACGAGGGGCAAAATCATTCGTGAATCTGTGACTTCGAACTTCACTGAGTTTCGCTATTTAGATTCATTTGAAAAAACCCTCGTTATTTTGATTCTATTGTTATTTGCCTTTTCCATACCAGACCTCCCTAACCTAAAGGAAGCAGAGGCCTTAAAACTATTTTTCGATCCAAATGAAAAAATAAGCGGGTTTCTTTGGAGTTTTATAAAGGTTAACTACTACCCTTTTTATAAATATCCAGACCTTTTAAAGTTAGCTTGGAGCTTTCATTTTTACTTTGTAAATCTAGGAATGTTTTTATTCTGTTATTACGCTCTACTAAGGTTCTACGTATCTAGAAGGCTTTCATTATTAGGTGTATTCGCTTTGCTCTCTTCTTGGTCGTGGACAAAGGTTCTTGTCGCGGACTTTGGGTCAGCCTTATTTGAAACTTATTCTCTCCTATGGATATGGACCTTGCTTTGGGTAACAAGAAGCTCAACATATCGAACGGGTCTATTTTTAGGATTGGTTAGTTTTTATGGTGCCTTAATATTTCACCAATGGTGGTTATTATGGGTGCCTCAATTGGTATTAATTTACTTCTTTTTGGATACCAAAACTCTGTGGTTTAAAAGGCAGGCTTTCCGGTATGCTTTATTCGGCCTAGGTCTTACTGTGTTGGCCCTACTCGCGAACTCTGGCTTCTCAGATGGCTATATAAACCTTAACAGCTCGTACTTAGGAAAAGCCTATACGATTTTCACAAGGAAAGCGTTTTATTCACTGGCTCCAATCGGATTTCTTTTGGCCCTAGCGATTTGCTTCAAATCAAAAAATAGCTTCTTAAGAGACTTGAAACTAGACCCGGTCTATTTAAAGCATCTCCTTCTCTCTGTTTTGGTTCTGGTTTTATTTGACCTAGTAGGGGGGTCGGGTATTTTTGGTTCTCTATCTCTAATGTGGCTTTTTGCATTATTTTCACTATTCCCCTTGGAGTTGATATTCCAAACAATGAGTAGACTAAGATCCAGCCGAAATATGATTTATCTGGTTTATATTCTTATTTGTTTGTTGGACAGTCACTTTGAAGGCCGAGTAAAAATATTCTTAAGAACCTTTGATTTGTAAGAAAAACCAATTCTGGTGGCTTTATGGCCCCTTTAAAAAATCACTATCCTTAATAAAACCGAAAATTGTGAATAACTTGCAGAAAAAATGAGGCTCTTGGCTAAGTGCAAAATGGGCAAGTATTAATCCCTTTTACTTTCTCAGCTAACTTGTCGTTATCACCTGTATTTAAAGAACTCATTTGTTTAATTAAGAAAACTAGTACATCTGCTTCAATGTGGATAACTATAAGGATTCTGTGGATAATTAATCCGTGTCAAGAAGATATTACCAATTATTTGGTAAATTTTAGCCTCCCAGCTGCGTCTCCCTGTCATTTTGATAGTTCTTAATGTAAGAAACCCTTTCAAGGGTTTTATTAAAAAGCTGACGAAATCGGTGTTTGGGATAGGAATATGAGCTTCAAAGTAAAAGATCACTATTTTAAGAAAGCAAAGAAAGAAAACTTCTTGGCCCGAAGCGTCTATAAATTAGAAGAAATTGATCAAAAATATAAAATCTTAAATAAGAAAAACAACGTAGTGGACTTCGGTTACCATCCTGGATCTTGGGTCCAATATACTGCTGAGAAGGTAGGACCAGAGGGTTTAGTTGTAGGCATAGATATAAAACCTGTGAGCAATAAGCTATCTCCCCTAAAGAATGTCCGACTCTATGAAAAGTCGATATTTGATGTGAGCGTCCTAGAAGACCTTGAAATGGAATCTTTATTTGATGTCGTCCTTTCAGATATGGCGCCTAATACGACCGGTATCAAGTCCGTGGATCAAGATAGAAGCCTAAACCTTATAGAAGAGGTTTTTCATATACTTCCAAAGTTTCTAAGGCCAGGCGGGAACTTTGCCATAAAGGTATTTGATTCGAATCAGGCTCAAGTATTTTTAAAAGAAAATAAAAATATATTTGAGGAGTTTCACTTACTTAAGCCAAAATCTACTCGTTCTATCTCTAAAGAATTTTTTGCTATCGGTAAAAGATATAAGGCATAATGAGGGCTATGACTTTATTGAATAAAAAAACCGTACTACTGGCCCTCGTCCCCATTTTAGGACTAGGTTATGCCTTAAATAACCGTATAGAAAATGAAGACCAAAAGTTTCAAAAAGAAGCCTTGAGCTTTGTAAAAGAGTCCGTAAGTCACCGAGTGATAACCGAAAACTCATTTCCGTCGCAAATAAAATTTGAAGATAAGGACTTTAACGTTACTTATTCAATAGATTGGGAGCTGCAAAAAGGTGTCGAGACTATATTGAAAAGATATACCAATGATTATTCAGCAGCAGTAATCTTAGATAATAATACCGGCCAACTTTTAGCGATTGCCGGAATAGACAAAGTCAGTAAGAAAATAAACTACTCTCTTCCCTTTACGAGTACTCACCCATCAGCTTCACTTTTCAAAATAATAACAACGGCTGATTTGTTAAGTGGGGACAAATTAGAGCCGCACACACAAATGAACTATAGAGGTCGTGGTACCACTCTTTATAAGTATCAATTAAAAAATAAGATAAGTCGTTGGACACGCTGGATTTCATTTAAAAAGGCTTTTGCTTTTTCAAACAATGTTATTTTCGGAAAAGCAGCAATTCAGAGAACATCAGGTCATTCAATTTTTAAAAAGGCCTTCACTTTCGGCTTTAACAGGCAGCTCATGTATGACTTTAATCTTGGGCCTTCCAGGTTTGTTATGCCAGAATCACAATATGAACTGGCTGAACTTGCCTCTGGCTTTAATAAAGAAACATTAATATCTCCTGTTCATGCTGCTCTATTAAGTTCAATAGTGGCATCAGGTGGCTTCTTTAAATCTCCTTATATTATAAGCTCTCTAGAAAGTGAGGATCATAAGTTAGACTATCCTTTAATTAATGAAAAAATACTGGATGATCAAACTGTTAAGGATCTAGAGCAGATGATGTCACTAACTGTTGCAAAAGGTACTGCAAGAAGAATTTCAAAAGGTAAGCTTGGTAAAAAATTACTTAGTAAGTACAACCTTGGGGCGAAAACAGGAAGTATTACTGGCGGAGTCCCATTTGGTAAAAGAGATTGGTTAACTCTTTATGCAAAGCCAAAAGAAGATGAAAATGACAAAGGTATATCAGTTGCTATTATGAATATAAATGGCAAGCGTTGGTATTATAAGTCCACGTTTATGGCAAAAAAATTACTCGAGTTATATTTAAAAAGAGAAGAGTCAGCTGAAACCTCTTCGAAAATATCGAGTAAGGATCAAATTTAAGTGAGCTCAGATATAAATTCAAATGATTCCGATTTTCATGATCCTGCTGAAGATGTGAGTGAGCCTCAAAATGACGAAGGGCTAACACCATCTTCTCCATCTAAACGAGTTCGCTTCGCAAAAGAGGCCCTCGCACTTGTTCTTATAGGCTTTCTTGTCATTATTTTTAGATCAGTAGTCTTTGAACCATTTAAGATACCAACGGGATCAATGATACCGTCTTTAAGAATCGGTGATTTTATTTTAGTAAATAAGTTTGCCTACGGGGTTAAGCTCCCCTTTTCCGATTTAACTATAGGTTCTATAAACCTTGATCCAATTTACCTCTTTGGTAAAAAGGACGTTAAAAGAGGAGACGTAATTGTTTTTAAATACCCCAAGGACCCTTCGATTAATTACATTAAAAGAGTCATAGGCTTACCTGGTGAAACGGTAGAAATTAAGAATAAAAAGGTATTTATAAACGGTTTCCCTCTAGAAGAAGCAAAGCTCGATGGTGAGCTGTTTATGAAAACAATGGATGAAAAGTATAGAGACAATAAGTTAGCCTTTTATCAGGTGAATCTTAAGGGAAAGAATTTCGATTATCAGATAGATGAAGATAATTTCTTTAAGGTTGATTACGGGAAAAGAAAGATACCTGAAGGTCACTATTTTGTTATGGGTGACAATAGAGATTTTTCTTATGATAGCCGTTACTGGGGAGTCGTTCCTCATAAGAACATAAAAGGCCAAGCTTTTCTTGTGTGGCTTTCAATAAATTCACCAGATAATTCGGCAGAAAGTTTTAGCTTTAGAAGTGAACGCATTGGTGAGCTAATCCGCTAATTCAACTCTTGTGGTACCCATGTTGCCTTCAATGTGACCGTATTTAACCTCATCCTTAAATTGATTAAGAATATCAAATAGTGCACTTTTTAAAACTCCATCTCCATGCCCATGAACAATGTCTACAAAGGGAAGGTCGCCATTAATGACATCTAGAATGTAATTCTCTGCTTGATTGATAAAAGGGTCGCGTCTAATTCCTCTGGCATCAAAGAGCATACCCCTCGCCTCTCTACGTTTACTAACATGAACATGAACCTGAGATGTATTACCTGAGGATACTGGAGGTTGTTGAGACCCCAGTAGGTCGTTGAAGCTGACCCATGTCTTTAACTTACCGTATGATACCTGTGCTTTATTTTTATTAATCTTTAGAATTCGACCTTGTTTGTTAAAGGTTTTGAGAATAACAGTCTCACCAACGACAAAACTACTTTTGGCGTCACCCTTAAGTATTTTGACTTCTGTTGGCTCTATAATAGCTTCTTTGGCATCATTAAGAGTTTGACTAATTTTAACAATATTTCTCACCTTCCCTTTTTTGATATTTTCAGCGAGGTCATATGTTTCTTTCTTTAATTTTTGCCACTTCTTGTCGAATTCACTTTCTAGTTTTGATCTTTCGATTTTTAAAAGGTTTTCGATACGCTCTTTTTCCAACGACAGTTCTTTAAGGTCACTTTCAAATTGAAGTTTGAGAGACATTGAGGAGTCTCTTATATTATCCAGGTCCTCTATCTTTTGATCAAAGATTTCTTTAGAGACTTTTACTTGCCCAAGCCATCGAGAGATTCTTGGGTGATCTAGTTTGTCTTTTTCGATACGTAAAAATACTTCCCGAGCAAAACTTTTGCCGGGAGAGCCCATATGTAAAACATATGTTGGTGAGCTTGAACCCTTGAGGAAGCCCATGTGACCACTTTCTAAGATATTTTCATCAAAAACAATTTCCTTTAGATTTTCATGGTGGCTAGAAATAAAGGGTATGGCATTGATGTGTGTGACCTCTTTTATAAGGGCTGTCGCAAGTTCAGAAGCTTCTAGGGAGGATGTCGTATTGAATATTTCGTCGATAAAAATAACACTTCTAGGGGTGAGTCTGTTAATTATATCGATATAATTCAAGGCCTCTGAGCTAAAGCTACTAAGCCCATCTATAAGGCTTTGATTGTCATGACTCATAAAGAAAATTTTATCGGTATAACTAATGTCGGCTGAGGATGCTGGTACAAAGAAACCAAGATGGGGGAGGACTAGGCAAAGGCAGAGGCTCTTGAGAAGAACTGTCTTGCCTCCGGTGTTGGGGCCACTAATAAGTAGGCCCTTGTGATTAGGACCGATTTTAATATCATTTTTAACAGGATCATTTATGAGAGGATGAAAAATATTTTCAATATTAAAAACTCGGCCTTCATTAAGAACTGGTCTATTTAAATGGTACTTTTGGGCACATCGCAATCTTCCTGCACAAAGGTCAACAGTTAGGATATAGGAGAAGATTTCACTTAAGAGTTTTTCATTTTGATAAAGCTCTTCAGTTAAAAACTTTAGTAGTTTATAAGTTTCACGCTCAAGTTCCGCACGATATTCCTCTGCGCGATTCGATAGTTCCCTTAAAGAGAAAGGTTCAACAAATAGAGTGTTGCCCGTATTTGAACGGTAAATAATTCTTCCAAGTTGTCCATGATAACGATCTGACCGCACAGGCAAGACGTATTTATCGTCAAAGACATCATATTCATTCTGCTGCAGTATCTCTTCTTTTGCCCAAGAACTAGAAATTTTCGAAAGTTTGACCCTTAACTCTTTTGTAGTTTCGGTGATTTTCTTGTCGATGCTTTTTAATTTAGGATGCTTATAGGTAACAAGGTCTAGACTCTTAAAATCAAACAAAAGTTCGGAATCTTTAAAAAAATTCTTAAAGCACTTATTGATGTGATTAATATCGAACTCGTTACAAAAGGGAAGCTTGATATCCTTATAAATCTCGGAGATAGCTTTTATAAGAGTATAGGTTTGGATTAATTCCTTGTTTTCTGGAACTTGAACTTTTTGAATTTTTTTCAATACCAAGGAAAAGCGGTAATCTGCCTCCACTTGGCGCAATGACTTGGAGAAACACTCTTGCCACCCCGCAATACTGGCCAGGTAGTCCTGTTGATTATAAATATTTAAGATAGAGTGAAGTGCCAAAGGTTTAAGGTTATGCTTTAGAAAATGATGGTTTTCATGAAACTTAAAATTAGAGTAAAACTTCTCGAGAAGTTCGGACAAGTCAATATTGTCTTGGCCCGTAAGGTAAGAACCAGAAAGAATTGCAGGTACCATGAGTCAGTCTCTTAATAGTTTAAAAAATAAAGTGAACTCTCTGAATCATCTTATCCAAGAAAAGGGTGATGGGCTAGTTCAACAGTGCACAAGTTCTCCTCATTTTATATGTTTGCAAACCAGATTCAGGGGAAAAACCTTATATTTGTATTTTGGTAGAGGAGCAAGTTTTCAAGGCTTTGACTTCAGTGAAATAAAAATACCCGTATTTTTAAGAACACAGGACAAATTTTTACAATTTGCCCGTAAATACTGGAGAGGTATGCGAGTCCTAAGTGTTCACTCATCAGAAATAGATAGAATAGTAAGAATAGACGCACTTAAAGAGGGAACTCAGTTATGGGTTTGGTTGTTTTGGAGAGGGAGAGATTTATTCTTTGCTCATAGGCACGATAAAGAAGGCCATATAGAGATTTTTAAAAGTTGGGTAGGGTTCTCAAAAGTAGCAAAGGAAATAAATTTAGAGTTTGATGAATCTGAGTTATTTGGGGAATTAGGTTACGGAACTGTTAAGGAGCGAAAGAAGGAAGGAGACTTATCGATTAAAAGTTACTTTAGTAGCTTTAAACCTACTGAAACGCCGAAAATACCACTTAAAAAGATCAATAATACGCGGCTGAAAATAGAAGAAGATTTAAAGAAGTTTGAAATCCTGAAGTATTTGGAAAAACAAACCAAAATAGATCTAACTGAAGTTAATAAAATCGGAGATGGTAGATTTTCGGTAAGTTTTAGAGGGCTTGAAGGTCACTTTAAAAAGAGAGAACACCTATTCAATAAAATAAAGAAGTGGAAGAAGTCAGAAGAGTTTTTAAGAAACAGGTTAGCTGGTCTCCGGGTAGAGGAAAAGTCTAATCCTAAAAAGAATACTCCAGCCTCTGTTGGTAAGACTGTTCAACCAATTTGGAAATTAGATAAAAAAAAGCAACTAATTTCGAGTCTTCCGAAATTCATAAAGTTTTCTTATAAAACATGGACATGTTACCTCGGTAGAACGGCTATAGAGAGTGACCAAATTAGAAAGGAAATCGCCAAAAAAGAAGATTGGTGGCTGCATTTAGATGGTCACAAGAGTGGGCACATGTTTTTAAAGTCGAACGATATTGTGCCAAATCCTATTGACCTTGGAATATTAGGCTCTGCAATGGTTGAGCTTAATGGTTTGTCATTAACAGAAATTCCTTTGATTTTTACAAAAGTAAAAAACTTAAAAGGCGTGAAGGGAGTGGCCGGAATGGTAAATTACAAAAAAGAAAAGCATATAGTAGTCTATTTTGATCAGGAATGGCGGCAAAACCTTACCTCAATTGAAGAAGATGCGAATGGTTGAGAGAATGAAATTGTATTTTTGAGGTGACCAATGAAAAAGATTTTCTTAATTATTTCCATGATTTTACCGCTCTTGGGGTGGTCATCTGAAATTGTTGAAAGCTTTGATCTAAGATCATATAACCCAATAAAAAATGGTTTAAAAGAATTCACGTGCGAAATACGTGTTGAAGGTCTAACTGATAGGTTAAAGAAGGAGTTGGTATCCTTAAATATAAAGAATGAAGTTTATTACAAACTCTACTGGCTCTATCCAGGAAAAATGGATCTCGTTGTAGAAGGCTTACCGAAGGGCTTTTTGGAGCTAAAGGCTAACCTAAAGAGTTTAGTTGTTAATAGAATCGATTATCTAGTTCCCCAGGAATTAGGGAAAAGACTAAGAAGTTACGAGTTAGAGATTAAAAAGTTAAAGGTTGGCACCATGGTAAAAGGCCTTGACCCAACAAATAACAGGGCCGTTAATAAAATAGAACTATTCTTTGATGATGACCAAAGGTTGAGCTCATATAAAAGCTTTAGCCCCCTTGGATTTCAAGAATCGAAATTTAAATATACAAAAAAGTCATGGTCTAAAAATAAATTGGTTCTAGAAGAGTCATCGGCAAAGACAATCCAAGGTCCACAAGTAACAGAGATAGATACGGAAATTAATTATGAAAACCAGGTTGGTTTTGGATTTCCAGAAGAAATTCAAATCAAAACAACCCAATACGTTGTGGCTCCAGGTAAAGAAGAAAAAAAGCAAGAAAGAAAGGGTAAAACAAAAATAACGTTTTCTAATTACAAAATAAACTCAGGAACCGCTCAGGAATACTTTAGAAAATAGGGCCTATTTGAAATTATTAACCATAATAATACTTTTAATAGCGACTTCCTGCCAAAAGCAGAGTCCTGGTGGAGTTACGCCTGATTATATAGACAGTCTCTCTGAAGTCAGAAGGGGAGAATCTTGCAAACGAGTAAACCTTTTAGAAGATATTTTAGAATTAACAAACCTACGTGATTTGTTTGTATGCACCACGTGGGATAAAGAGTTTCCGGAGTTGTACCTGTCCTTGGAAGAGATGGATCCGCAAGACTGGAATCATTTCGCGATACCGATTAACGACTATCTTCTAAACAATAGAGTTATCAGAGATCAAATTTTATCTTTAACAAAGGATTTAGACCGAAAAGAAGGTTTAGATGATTTAGGCGCTGTCATAACATCATTAAGTGATTCTAACTTTTTTAGTCATTTAAATGGCTTACTGGAATGTTCTTTTGATGAATCCCGCTGTGGTAATGAAGTGAAAGTTTCCAAGGATGAAGTTTGGAATTTTTTCCATTTCTTCGTAACAGACCAAGAACTAATAGAAAGTATGTCTGAGTTAGTAGGTGCCTTTTCCACGAGTATAAAAGGGGATGGTGTCTCTTTTAAAAATGCACTAAAGATCAGTTTAAAAGATAAAACATTTAAAAGAGCAAGAGAGGTATTCTTTAATCAAATATTCAAAAGGATGGGTGATCCCGAATTTAAAGAAGAGATCGCTTTTTATCGAAATATGTTTGTTGAAGAATTGGGCGAAAATATTGGATGGTTGCCGAGAGTGTTTCGAGAGGAAATGACCAAAGGTGAGGCTAATTATTTACTTCGTTACCCCAGTGATGTTCATCGAAGCCTTTGGAAAGACTTTCGCGTCCTAAACAAAACCTTATCTGTAAATGTGGGTTGTAGCGGAAGAGTTGACTATAGTGACCTAAGTGTTGATGTCTCAAAACATCTTGAAACCTTTATAACACTTTTGTTTAAAGGCTCTCAAGAGGAGTTCTTTAGAAATAGCTTACAGTCTGTCGCCATAATGAAAGCGGCCAATGAAATTTGCCCGGACTTAAAAGGTTATCAGGCAAGGATTACATCATTGGGGCAACAGTCCTTTATAAATCACGAAATTAACTTCGTGGACATGCTAGAGAGAACGACCTCTCTTATGCTAAATCAAAAATATTATGACTTTATTCATCTTCTACAGAATTCACATCCCACTGATGTAGATAATGAGCTTCACTTAATAAAATACTTTTCGGGGGATGTCTTTGCATCCTTTGTTGAGCTACTTAGAGTTACCGATCCATCTATAAATGGACTCTCAGCTTCTCTTTATGATTTGATTCGTTCGATGCCAACAGTTGGAATTATTCACTTAGGGAAATTGTTGAGATGGATTGAAGAAAAACCCAGTGAGGAAATTGTTGCTATTGCCAATGTGTGGTCTGCACTTGGGAAAGATGGGCGTTTTTTCTTTTTTAACTTCTTGGACTCACATTACACAGAAGGAGCTGACCTAGGGCTCTTGTTTGATTATTATAATGCTTTACTTAAGGCAACATCAAATGAGTTACCCAAAATTCTTAGCCAAGTGTTCAATGAAGAAAATAAATTGGATATATTACTTTCTATAAAAAACGTCACAAAATCACTTGGTAAAGAAGGCCTCATAGATGACTATAAAAAGTTCTTTTCAAGAGATCATTTAATAGAAATTTTAAAAATTATTTCTAATGGAACAATTGAGAATCAGTTCTCTGACGTCTTAGCCAATTATACGATTGCAAGTGATGACCTACCTCCAGTAGCACTTAATAGAACATTTATAACCAGCAATATAACAAAGAAATGCTTAGGCGAACTCATTCAACCATATAATGATTTTTACTCAATGTTATCAGGCCTGCCAATAGATTGCCTTCCTCTTCGTGATGAAGACCCTCTATTTAAGTTCTTTGATGAAGTGAACATAATGTCAGGTCATATCTCTGAAGAGACAGGAACTTTGAAATTATTTTCAAATAGAGGACTGTTTTCCCCAGAGCTACTTTCTTCAACCACAGCGATCTTTAAACTCATTTCCGAGAAATATAAGACCGTTCCCGGTGGAGAGGGGCTAGGTTATTTTCTCGATAATTTAAATATTTGGATCGGTGAGGGAAATCGGAAAGATCTTTTAAAACAGGTTTTCCTGTTGCCAAAGATAATCACAGAAAAAGAAAGTGATCTAATCGATACATTTTCTCGGTTTTACGGAAACAAAGAAAATTTTAAATATTTGAACTATCTAATCGATGCAGTACCACTATTGGTAAATAGTAAGAAGGCATATGAAAGAGGTGATTATGATGAAAGTCTAACACCGATTAATTTTACACCTTTAGAAGGCTTAGTCTGCGAGAATTTTCATTCCAAAATTGGAGGACGTCCTTGTCCTTCGCGCTCAGATATTGGGTCAGTCATTGAGAGAGTACTTGGTAGAGTAACTAAAAAAAATGAAGACCAGCCTACAGCACTTGAGCAGTTAATGAGAATGGTCGCTACAGGCTTTGGATTACCCATTCCTTATGAATCAAATAATCCGCGATATAAAAGAGTAACTCTAAGTGAAAGCTTTGAAATGTTTTATAACTTCACAAACTCGTCAATTGAAACAAACAACTTAAACTTCGAATATAATTCAATTCCCAAAGCTGACTCTAATTATTTTGAAACGAAAGATTGGGAGATTAAAAAGAAACAGTATAAGGGTGCACCAGACCCATATGTTGCGAAAATGAATACAATGGATCGAATTGAAGTAGTCATAAGAGATGTAAGATTTGATCAAAACTACCTTGGTACCCACTATATGAACGCTGTGGCAAAAGCAGAGGATTATAATAATGTTGTTGATTCAAAGTATGGCCTCCTAAAAACATGTATTCCTCTAAAGTTTTGTGGAAAATTTATGAATAAGGCTCAACATAAGTTTGCCAAAAACAGTAAAGAAACCTTTCTTTCGCTTCTTGATGCTAACACGAAAGAGGGATGGAGATACGGGGACTATATGCAGTCTTTGCTAACATCCTTGGTGAGCTCATCTCCAAAGAAGAGCCAAGTTAGTAGCGTGATTAATAAAAGAATCTTTGGGCTGAATATAAAAATACCTTGGCTTCAGAAAAAAGAGGATTTGCTGGATCATAATGGTAAAATTTTGGGCCTTGCCTCAATGGTGGGTATGTTTACAAACTCTTCCAGAGTTTTAAGAGATCGTGTTGGAAGAACGGATCAAGATTTTCAAAGCTTTATAAAGAGTGAAAGATTAAGTCGAACCGATGCTGCTCTCCTCAGAAACTTTAAACCGGAGTTACATGTTCCAAAAACAATTGAACTCTTAAATAGCTTAAAAAACTCAGGATTCTTAGATAGTTTTCTCGATTATGTATATGCTTCAGATTACTCCACCCAACGACTATGGGAATCTCTACTTTTTAAGGGCCTTTATTTATCTTCATTTATTGGTGACAGTAACGCTCTTGAGCCCTATGGAGAATCTATTCAAGACAGATATAAGGACCTTTCAATCCTAGATTTCCTAGATATTGCAAATACTGTGGTGAAGAGTCATGAATTAATTTCGAAAAATTGGAACTTTAGAGATAAAGAAATCCTTCAAAATTTAAACCACTTTGTTGATGTTTTTCTTCGTGAACTAGAAGTCTCCGAGTCAAGTCAAGCAAGAATGGCGCTAAATGAATTGGTATATTTCACAAAAACAAACAAAAAGAGAATCAATGTTTTTATAGAAAATATTTTAACTGACGAAAAGCTTCCAATAATAAAAGAGTCAATATCTGGTTCAACTAAATTATTAAGTGAAATTAAACAAAATGAGGCAAGGTCAATAACCAGTTTCTTTAACGCATATAAGTACGACACCACTGTAAACTGGACACCTTTCCGTGTGTATTTACAAAGAAATGGTGCTGAAAAGTTGTGCTCTACTCAGGGTGAAGGCTTTGATTGCATTAATAACCCTGAAAAAGGAGAAATACAGCAGGTTCTTACTTACCTATTTGAAGAGAGTGGTACCAGATTTTTCTCATTACTTGACTATATTGGTGGAAAAAATAATTCTAAAATTAAAGAACTCTTTACAATAATTTTTCCAAGTCTTAACACGCAATCTCTGTAAAGCCTTAGTACACTATTTCCAACATTGTAACGCTTAAAAAGACGGTTATAATACGTATAGGCTATTAAAATTACTGAGGTTATATATGACAAATGAAGTATTAGATCGAGCAAACTCTTCGTTAGAAAAAGCAAAGAAATTTATTTTTGGACAGGATACTTTACTTGATTCAATTCTGTGTGCATTAGTATGTGAAGGTCACTTGCTCATTGAAGGAATGCCAGGTCTTGGTAAAACAATGTCAGTTTCAACAATGAGTAAATTATGTGACCTATCCTTTAAGAGGATTCAATTCACTCCGGACCTTTTGCCGTCCGATTTAATTGGTACTATGATTTATAGTCAGAAGAGTGAAACTTTCTCTACTAAGTTTGGCCCTATCTTTACTCAAATCTTACTTGCTGATGAAATTAACCGATCACCGGCAAAGGTCCAGGCCGCTTTGCTTGAGGCCATGGCAGAAAAACAGGTAACAATTGGGGATAATACTCATAAGCTATCTTCGCCTTTTGTTGTACTGGCCACCCAAAACCCTATAGACCAGGAAGGAACGTATCCCTTACCTGAGGCTCAGATGGATCGCTTTATGATGAAGATCCACGTTGATTACCCAAAGTTTGAAGCCGAAAAATCAATTTTAGGTTTGGGGAAAAACTTTTTGGATGAAATAGAACCAGAGCTAAGTACAGATGACTTACTTCAAATTCAAGAGATTACCGAATCAATTTATATTGATGAAAAAATAAAAGATTTAATTGTGAAAATTGTTCATGCTACTCGTCCGGGCTCTGATTATTTTTCAGATGTATATAAAGAAGTTATTGTCGCTGGAGCAAGTCCTAGGGCGTGCCAGTGGTTATACAAAGTATCTAAATTTAATGCATTTTTAGATGGCAGTGATTTTGTAAGTCCTGAACACATTTTAAAAGTAGTTCCAGACGTAATAGGACACAGAATGATCCTGTCATATGAGGCAACTCTTGATCAAATGAACTCGAGAGATTTAGCCTTGGAAATTGCCAAAAAAATAATATGAATATACTAGAAGTTCGAAAAATAGTCGGACGAATAAAAGCTCAGCTTTTTAAAAAAAGTAATAACTACAGTATTGGAATGCTAAAGAGTCATTTCAGGGGAAGTGGCTTACAGTTTAAAGAGCATCGTCAGTATACCCATGGTGATGATGTAAGGTTTATAGATTGGAAAATCTTAGCAAAAACTGGCAATCCATATATTAAAACTTTTGAAGAAGAACGAAATGTTCAAATAGCCGTTGTTATAGATGCTGGACCTTCTATGTTTTATGGTTGGGATAAGGTGTCTAAGTTACAAGCCGCTCTAGAAATAACATGTATGCTATATTTACTCGCAGCTGAAACCAATGACTCTATTCACGCGATAATCTTAAGTAATGAAATCATAGATGTACCATCTGGCAACGGAGAAAAGGGAATCACGCAATTTATAGCCTCTTTGTCACGCGCCAACTTAATTGATCAAAACGGAAAAATAAATCTAGAGTGGAAGCCTTATGAAATCAATTTAGAGGAAAGAGAAAAAGCAATAAAGAAACATCTTTCTAGAAATAGAGAGGTTATCATTCTTTCTGACTGGGTCGATCTACTTGATGTTAAAAATTTCGAAAGAGTAGTCTTTAATCGTAGATCTCACTGTTTTAGATTGCTAGCACCAATAGATGTGGAGGGTGGCGTTAACTTAACTCTTCGAACACTAGGTTCCGCTGGAACTGGCGGAGCAGTGAAAACCTTTTCTGGAAGTGGAAGTTCGGTGAGAGGGGATATTAAAAAAATAAGAAACTTAAATATAGATGATCGCTATTTGGATAACTTTATAAGAGAAATGATTTAGCAATGAAACTAATTATTTTTATTTTCACATATTTATGTTCTTTAAGTGCTCTCTCCATTGAGACAAGGGGAATCTTAGAACTATTGGAAGGTCAGACTATTAACGTTGGAGAGGCCTATAGGTATAGATTAACTTTAGTTCCCTTTGAATCCAGACTTTTGAACAAGGCTGATCTTCAGGGAAAGCCTTATTTAGATCTTTTCTTTATTACAAATGTTCAGAGTATTGAAGTTTCTGAAAATAATTATGATGCAACGATTGTAACTTTAGACATGGTACTTGCAAAAAAGGCTAATCTTAATTCAGTTTATATTTGGCAACTAGGAGACCGAAACATTCCTGTGGAATTATCCAATATTGGCGTGAATGATGTTCAGTTGAATACTAAGAATTTCTTAATTTTCCAAACCCCTAGTGTAGCTTTTTCTAATACTTATTTTGCTTATTATGGTGTGGGAGCCCTTTTTCTTGCCCTATTTTTAATTTATCTCCTAACGAGAAAAAAGAAAAATGTAAAAAAACAAAATAGTTTTTTATATAAAAATTTTATACAGGAAATGAAGGGGCACAATGAATTGGAGTTCCTTTATCAAGACAGGAAACAGCTGCTAGAAAAGATCGAAGATAAGCTCTTGAAAAATGATTTTGAAGCTTTCTTTAACCAATATTCAGAAGTCCAATATTCACCATATTGGAAAGAGCAGGATGTGTTACCAATTTTAAAAAGAGCAAAAGACCTCGCAAGGGAGCTAGACAATGGAATTTAAAAACCCATGGTTAGGTTTCTTGGCGATTATTCTGATTTTATCCTATATATTTAACCATTTTCAGATAGGAAAAAGGCCAGAGTTCTATGTGCCAAAGAATTTGTGGAAAAGTGGATTAAATATTAAGAGGATGATTAAGTTTATAGCTGGTTTTGTAGGCCTCTGCCTTATAGGCTTTTCGTTAACTCTGCCTAGGTTGCCTGTTGGATATTCTAAAAATCAAATAAAAGTAAATGACATATTTATCGTGGTAGATGTTTCTAGGTCTATGTTGGCAGTAGATTTTGCTCCAAACAGGTTAGAGGCAGCTAAAGAAAGAATTAGAGATTTTGTAAAACTAAGACCAACAGACAGAATAGGGATCGTAATGTTTAGCGAAAAAGCTTTTACATTGCTGCCTCTATCAACAGATTTAAAATTGATTGAGCAAATTATTGATGAAATTAAAGTAGGGTTTTTGGGGCAAGGAACAAATATAGGAGATGCTCTGGCATTGGCCGTAGGTAGGGCCACACAATCACTTGCGGATAGTAAGGTTATCATTTTGCTGACAGATGGTGTTTCAAATGTTGGAAATATGACACCTTTACAGGCCGCGGAACAGGCAAAAAAACAAGGTGTAAAAGTTTATACGATTGGAATCGGCCAGCGTTCTAATGCAGCACTATTAAGAACTGGGGGAAGTCGTAGCCGATATCAGAGAATCCCAGGGGGGAGTGTCGATTTAGAGACGTTAGATAAGATTGCCAATATTACAGGTGGCAAGTCTTTCTATGCAAATGATGAGAATGCTTTATCTGATGTATTATCAGAAATTCAAAAACTAGAAAAAACAGAAATTCAAACTAGTGCCAAGGTGATTTATAAGGAACTCTATTGGGACTATTTAATTTGGGGTATTCTCTTGTTCTTATGCTCTGAAGTATTTGCTCTCTTAACATTAAGGGAGGTTTTGTGAGTTTTATAAAACTAAACTATTTAATTCCAGCAATGGTTAGCTTTTTTATTGTAACCCTTATTATTGTAAAAAAAGGTAAGGAGTTAGATGGTTTTATACAAAATACCTTTTTTAAAAAGCCATCACGAATATTATGGCTTAGAAGGATCCTGTTAATCCTGGGGATAGGCTTTCTATTACTAGCGAGTCTTGACCCTAGAGGTCCACAAGAAAGAGTGGAAAGTCGAATCCCAGATCAAAAGACCATTATCATTATTGATAGTTCTGCCTCTATGTTAGCTGAGGATGTAAGACCAAATAGATTCAAAAAGTCCATTCTTATGGCCCGTCATTTTATAAAAAAGGCATTCGGTCACAAAATTGCTGTCGTATTATTTTCTGATACGCAAAAAAGACTCGTACCATTTACTGATGACTTAGACCTGCTTGATGCACGTGTTGCCGGATTAGAGGACTTAAAACTTTACGACGGAGGATCTAATATTTCTCAAGCTATAAAAGAGAGTTTAGGTTATTTCTTAGTAGACGGTGGAAAGGTTGATGAAGTTGGTGGAAATATTCTCTTATTTACTGATAGTGAAGGTCATGATGAAGAAATTGGAATTAAGTTACCTGAGCAAGTGACTTTAGCAGCGATAGGTATTGGGACGGCCAAGCGCGCTAGAATACCAAATCG
>JAFMBV010000191.1 GCA_017858255.1 Bacteriovoracaceae bacterium | reverse complement strand
CGACAGATCTTCTCATGATATTCAATTCTGTCCATTGCAGATTTTCTAGGCATTTGGACTCCTTTGAGCGATTAACTTACCTAAATTATCTTCAGGAAACAAACTTTCAAAATTTTGTCTAGCTCCAGTAATTGGAGTTTGAGCTAACATTCTTTCTTGTAATTCTTGTTCTTGTTGTCTTTGTTGTATCTCAGGTGTTATTGTTGGTTGAGAAGGTTGTTTAAATTCTTCTTTAATTGAACCATCTTCATTGATGATTTCATTTAAACTTCCTTGTTCATCTTTTATAAAATCCATTATCTGTTGTTGAATTTGTAAGTCACCTCTTTTATCTTCCTTATCCAACATGTCTGTTTGAATTCCGATAATTCTAGCTAGTTCACCAAAGTCTCTTAATGCAGTAGCTAAATTTCCTGTACCCATACCTTTAGTTAAATATCTCATTGTTTCATAACTATTAAATATTTTAGACATAATATTTAATTGTAATATTGTTGGAAATTTTTTGATTGGATGTAATGATATATTAGCAGCTACAAGTTGACCTGCAAAGTTTCTTTCCTTACTTAATAAAGAAGATTGTTTTGCAAAATCAATTAACATGTCTCCGATAGGCTCTCCTGGTCTATTAAACATTTCTTTAATAGTTGCTTTACCATATTTATCATCAATAGCTCTTAATAACTTGTCTCCAGCAAGAATAGTTCCAGTTCCAACATCCGATGTTTCATCTAAAATTTCTGATAAAACTTTTGACATGGCTCCTTCTCTTACTGCTGTCATCTCTGCTGGTGTTAAGGTTCCTTTTATTTCTTTAATCATATTAACGCCGTCTTTAGAAAAAACTACGTCTAATGCTTTTTTACCATCATTACCTGGTTTAATAATATCCGCTAAATAAGTTTTTTTATTTTTATATTGTTTAATTTGATCTATTGAATCGTTAATTATTTTTGTAAAGTCTTTAGCATTAGCTACATCTTCAGCAACTGGTATTTTAGTTTTCATTCCTTGAGCAATTTTAGATAACATCTCATCATCTACTGAACTTTTTAATTTAGATAATTGTTCAACACTGTTCATTAATGGTTTTTTTTCTGCACCAAATAAAATATCTAAAGTTGTTTTTCCTTTTAAATCAGTTCCTTTATCTAATCGTTGTAATCTTTTTAAAAATTTAGTTGGGTCAACATCACCAAAACTATCCATTGAATCATTTAATGCTCTGTTTAAAGCTCCTCCTCTTAAAAAATTCATAACCCCCTCTTGTTCAACTTTGGTCGCTTTACCTACATTTAATGCATTTAACACTTTAGTAACATTCTCTGGTCTAGCTTTCATAACAATTTCGTCTACAAATTGAGATGGGTCTATTGCCCCTTTAGCTTCTGCATCTAATGTTAGTTTTCTTATTAATGAGTTCTCAAATGCTTTTTTATTTGTGCTATAGTATTTGTCTGCTTGTCTTTTTAAATCAACTGCTTTTCTAGTGTTATCAATTACTTTTTTAAATTTTGTTGCTTGTTGATAACCACCCAAAGATTTTTCCATTTCCTCAAAAATTTGTGGTTGTATCTTATCGATTTTTCTTGTGATAATAGCAAAAGCTTTACTTTGTTCTTGATCCGTTAATTCCGCAAATGTTTTAGATCCCATTATTTGTCTTAATTGTGGAACTGTATCTTTTAATCGATCTACTGTTTCTGCTGGCATTTTATTTAATGTTCTTTGAACTACATTGTTTTGTAAGCCATTTAAATACACTAAGTTAGTTCCGCTGTCGATCGAATCATCTAAAGCATTTAATAATTGTCTTTGAATTGTTTTATCTGTGGAACCTACAAACTCTGGTGAGTATAAAGCATCATTAATAGTCTGCCTTAAACTATTTGCTCTTGTAAAAGAAAAAGTACTTCTACCTTCATTTTCAATTCCATCAACTACAAAATTTAAAAGTTTATCTGATCTTGGGTCAAATTTTAATTTTTGTAAATTTTTTGCTTTTCGATATACATTTCCTAAATCAAGAATAGGTTTTCTTGGCATTATATTATCTACTTCATTGTATAAAACATTTGAAGATTCTAAAAACTCTGTATAACCTTTTTGTAATGCTTCATGAACAGCTGGATTTAGTGTTCTTTTCTTGGTGATTTGTTCTGCCATATCTTTAGCAGCTTGAGAAAGAGTAGTATTAATTTGAGCAGTTTGATTTTTAGCAACTGATTCTAATGAAGATAATTTTTTAGTTAATAATTCTGAAGCAGAATCTCCTGATTCTCTCATTACTTTATCCATGTAATCTAAAGATAGATAACCAGTGTTTTTATCAATCGCACTTTCTCCAAATGTTTCAGATAATAAATTTCTAATTTTATCAGAATAAATTTGTAATGCTTTCTTTCCTCCTTTAGCTCCTAAAACCCCTTCTTCCGCAACATTTCTTAAATATGATTTACCAAGTTGATCTCTAGCTGTTTTAAAAGCATCATCAATTTGATTATCTAATCTAACTCCTTTAATATTAAGTAGATACTCAGACATTTTATTTAACATATATAATCTATTCGCTTCATTTCTTGGCGAAGCATTAAATACCTTTTCTGATAAATACTGTAGCCTACCTAATACTGGTCTTTGAGTTGCTTGTTCAATAGAAGGTATCCCGCCACCCGAAATAATTTCTTCAGATAATCTTTGAGCTTCTGGTATTTTATCAATAACCGTTCTACCAAATATACCTTTTGGAGTTCTTTGGCTTAACGGAACATATTGCTCTCCTATAAATTCTTGCGTAGGTCTTTTTAACATTCTTGGAATTAACCCTTGTGTAACTGTTCGTTGGCCTGGATTGAATACGTATCTAAAAATTCCTCTTAATGCTCTACCGAAACCCTCCCCTGTCATAGCTAAGCCTCCTTCAATCAATGCATCTTTTACAATTTCATCTGTGCTTTGTAACTGCATATCTTGACCAGTGAAAATAGTTTCTTGAACAGCCTTACCAATAGACCCTGCTAAAAAAGCTGCACCAGCTGCTGGAATAAATCCAATACCTGCTGTTGCAAGTCCAGTACCGATTGTTGCAAGGATCGGTAAACCTGCAGACCCTGTTAATTCTGCTACATCATATTTAAAATCAGGGTTAAAAGGATTTAAGTTTCCAAAAAAACCAAGGTCAGCATCTATTAATCTTGCTTCTTTTCCTTGATCTAAACCTTGTTCTCCAATTTTTGAAAGTCCTTTTTGGTTTAAAGCGTAACGTCCATCAAGTGTTTGAGTGTACCCATCCTCTCCTACCATTTTATTTAAGTAGGCTTTTCTTTCTGCTTCGTTATCTTGATTTGCAAAACCTCTTCTAAATTTAAAG
>JAFMBV010000190.1 GCA_017858255.1 Bacteriovoracaceae bacterium | reverse complement strand
GAATTTTATCAACAGTACTGTGCTCAAAAGCAAAGAAGTGGTGTTTCTCTTTACCATGCCGAAGACTTAATGGCGCAAGAGAACTATTTCGGTTCCATGTTATTAAAGAATAAACATGTGAACTGTTTCATTGCAGGGCCAACTCTTGATTATGCTTCAAACCTTTTACCTATTATAAATGTTGTAGGCACTCAAGAAGGAAGCAAGGCCAGCGGAATTTACATCCTCGTCTTTAAAAATCGTGTCCTCTTCTTTGCTGACTGTACAACACAAATAGAGCCAAGTGCAGAAGACATGGCCGAAACTGCGGCCAACACAGCTCAACTATTTCGCTACATTATGAGAAGGGAACCTACAGTCTCCTTTTTAAGTTTTTCTAACTTTGGCTCAAACGGTTCACCTGAAGCGAAAAAGGTCAAAAAAGCTGTCGCATTAACGAAATCAAGATATCCTGATATGAATGTTGATGGAGAAATGCAGGCAGACGTAGCTGTGAACAAAAGCATATTAGATAAGCTTTTTGATTTTCATAATCTTAAAGGAAATACTGACATTCTTATTTTTCCAAACTTAAGCTCTGCCAATATCTCTTATAAGTTACTAAGTCAGCTAGCTGATGCTAATGCCATAGGACCTCTTCTGGTTCCCATGAATAATACTGTAAATATTATTCAAAGAACGGCTCCAGTTTCAGAGATTGTGAATATGTGTAACCTCTCTGCGCTACTTTCAGAAGAGCAAGATCACAGATAAAGGACTTTAAGATGAATAAGAACATTATTAAAACAGAGTTAGCTCCTGAAGCTGTAGGAACCTATTCACAAGGTGTTGAATACAAGGGTACCTATTATTTATCAGGTCAGATTGGCCTAGAGCCAAAATCAATGGCCTTGGCCGATGGGTTTCGCCCACAACTTGATCAGATTATGAAAAATATTGATGGGCTTCTAAAGTCCCAGGATCTAACTAGGGAAAATATTATTAAAACCTCTATTTTTGTAACCGACCTGGCAAACTTTGGAGAAGTTAACGAAGTCTACATCGAATATTTTTCGCAGCCCTACCCGGCGAGGAGCTGTGTCCAAGTACCGGCCCTTCCTAAAGGTGCTTTAGTGGAAATTGAAGTTATTGCTGGAAGATAGAAATGTTTAGCTCAAAGTATACCTTTGAAACCAAGGAAACTCGTTCCATTCGTTATCTTAAGAACGGTTTCCTCTACCTTTTTTCCTTTATATTTCTCTATATAATCTCGGGCTATTTTTTCATTTTATTGAGTGATAATGAAAATAATAAAACTCTGGAGAAGTTTTTTAAAACTTCTCCAGATCTTATCGTTATTTTTACTGGCGATAGCGGTCGGATTCCCTACGGTGTAAAACTTGCAAAGAAGTTTAACCAATCAAATATTTTTATCACTGGTGTTTACAATAAAAACTCCGTTGAAACCCTACTTAACCCTCTTCAACTCGGTGATGAGATAGATGGTAATTTATTAGAGATTGATTACTTTGCCAGAAATACTGTAGAGAACTGTCTCTCCACTCTAAGGTACCTAAGGCAAAAGAAAGGTTTTAAAGAAATTCTTATTGTCAGCCATGATTATCATATCCCGCGAATCAAAGTTATTTTTAATAAGGTTCTCGCCGACGATGACCCATACAAGATTTACTACTCAGGCTTCACTACTGATTACTCTGAATGGAGAAATCTAAAAATTCTCTATACTGAAGTTTATAAGTTCATTCGAACTTACGCCTTCCTAATGATCTGGGATAGTGAATCAGAGAGTTTAACGATCTAAACTCTAGTAACGGATATCACTTCCTCGTGACTTTCTATTGAGGCAATGGTTTTGAGAAGCTCTGAATAGTCTTTTACTTCTACTTCAAAAATAAATGAGCCCTTTCTATCTGGAAGGGATTTTGCGAGTGCAGAACGAATATTTACACCAGTACTATTTATAGTCTTAGATATTGTCGACAATATCCCTGGTTTATCATGGGTGATAACACGTACATTCACAGGATGCTTAAAGCTAAAGTCGGGGTTCCACTCAACTAGAACATCCCGATTCATTTCCGCCTGATCCATCCTTGTGCAGCCAGAAGTATGCACAGTAATGCCACGCCCCCTGGTAATATATCCTTTTATAGGATCACCTGGAATCGGGTTACAGCAACGAGCAATTCTAACGACAATATCATCTAGGCCATCAACAATTACAGCATTGTCTTTATGAGACTTTCTTCTTGCCGCTTGATTTAGCTGCTGAGAGTACTGATCTATTTGAGCCAGTTTTTCTTCTCTATCGGTTTCATTTTCTAAAATTTTGCTTTTTAGTGAAGGAACAACACGTAAGGCCTGCTGGATGGTGTTCTTACCTGAGCCAATATTGATATACATCTCATCAATATTAGAACAGCTTAAGCCCTGATAAACTTTATCGAGTTCACCTGATTTTGTAAGAGACTTTATAGATGTATCATAAGATCGAAAGGCCTTCTCAAGAATGTCTTTACCTATCTCTTTATGGTTATCTCTTTCAACTTTCAGAAGATACTGTTTAATTTTCGTTTTAGCTCGTGAAGAGCGTACTATCGTTAACCAATCCTTACTCGGTGTTTGGTTCTTGCTTGTTAGGACTTCAACTGTATCGCCAGATTTTAAGGTGTACCTCAAAGGCACCATCTTGCCGTTAACTTTGGCCCCAACACAACGGCTACCAACTTCTGTATGAACACCAAAAGCGAAGTCTAGAGGAGTGGCCCCATGGCTAAGTTCAAAAACATCGCCCTTTGGGGTAAAGATAAAAACTCCACCGACATCGAGGTCGTTCTTAACGACATCCATAAACTCTGAGTTATTAGAAACGTTATGATTAAATTCTAGTAACTGCTCAACCCAATCGAGTTTAGTTTTTCCTGAATGAATACCTTCTTTATATTTCCAGTGGGCCGCAACACCAGTCTCGGCCACATCATCCATTTCATCTGTTCGTATTTGAATTTCAATTCTTTCGGCCTTGGGGCCAATCACCATTGTGTGTAGTGACTGATAACCATTCACCTTTGGAATCGCGATATAATCTTTGAAGCGCCCCGGTATCGGAGTAAAGGCGGAATGAATAATTCCTAAGGCCTTATAACATTGAGTTATATTTCCCACGATAACTCTAAAAGCGAGAATGTCGTGGATCTGCTCAAAGTCCACACCTCGTGCAGTCATTTTCTTATAGATAGAGTAAAAGTGTTTGGGGCGCCCTTTAATTTCCGACTTTAATCCATGATCAAGGAGGTTTTCACTTAAACCCTCCAAAGTATCGTTTATATAGTCATCTCGTTCAGACTTTTTCATCGCCACTTTTTCAGCAAGACGATAGT
>JAFMBV010000073.1 GCA_017858255.1 Bacteriovoracaceae bacterium | reverse complement strand
TCAACTCCCCTTACCGAAACATAGTAGTCAGTAGCGGAGCTTAAAGTTAATCCATTAAAGTTATGGGTTAGAACTGTACCGATATCTAACCAGTTTACGATGTCAGTTCCACTGACCGTCGTCCCTAAGGCCACTTCGTAGTGTTCGAAAGCACAGTTATCAACGGAGGCTGACCAAGAAAATGTCTTCGAAGTGGCGCTAGAAGCAGATCCACTTAAAGCGATAGCCCCGGGATCACTTGGATTAGTGCCGTCAAATTTAAAAAACTCAGAATTAACAACTGTTGATTCCTTTGGCTCAGAGTCAACCGCTTTAATTGATGCATAATAACTTATACATTCTGATAACCCAAGGCCTGTAAGAGAGGTTGTTGTTACATTACCAACATTTTGAAAGGCTTCAGTATCAGTCGCCCCTGGGCTTGTACCAATGGCAATCTCATAATGATCGATATC
This sequence comes from Bacteriovoracaceae bacterium, assembly GCA_017858255.1. Taxonomy (GTDB): domain Bacteria; phylum Bdellovibrionota; class Bacteriovoracia; order Bacteriovoracales; family Bacteriovoracaceae. Next base: position 17,895 of record JAFMBV010000073.1, on the reverse strand, counting down.
AGTTGAAACAGAGGCCGTCCAATTTAATTGAGGAGACACAGAAGAGTCATTTGTGTATTGGTTAGTGAGATTAAAACCAGTGACAGGTAAGGGATCCGGCCATTTTTGAGCGAAGAAATTATAATACTCTATCTCAAGAGCAGGGGAAATTGCTGAGTTATACATAATGAATTCAAAAATATCACCGCCAAAATAATTACCATTACCACCAGGGCAACCTGTATGGAAACAAGTACCATTACTCATTGCTCCAAGGCCAATATCTCCTGGGTGAGCATATAACCGCGAAGTTGAAGATCCAGAAAAAGAAAAAGGTGTGCCATTGATTGTACCTCTTAACGAACCGTTAGGGCCGCTAGGTCCGGTATAATTAGAGTAATCAAAAACTAAAGTTACATAGTAGTTTGTGCTTATTGCAACGGGAGTATTTGTCGATACAAATGCTTGAGTACCATCACCATCATTAGTGTCATTCCAAAACCCTAAGTATAAAGAGCCACTTGCAATATAGACATTGATACCTCTTACGGTACCACCTTCTTCATAAATCACCTGTTGAGAAGTGACATCGGCTCCGGTTCGAAAAACCATGGCAAAGGTTCTCTCAGAAGTAACACCCGTATTGATATCTGTCGCATTTGCTATATCAAAATAATCATTTACTCCATCAAACGTTAGAAGCTTAGTAACTTCATCATAAGTTGGTCTTGACGCAGCTGAGGTTTGAAGACCGTTATGAGGAAACTCAACTTCACTTATGTCAACGACCGTTTGTGCTGTGCCAGCAAAGGAAGTATCGAGGGCGTTTCTATTTGAACTATCAAGAACATTTACACCATTAGACATATCGAAGTGAATGGCCTTATTGGGGATACTATTAATATCCAAGATTGGCTCTTGGGCAGACACCTGAAAGATATGAACTTCAGCATCTCTTAAATCATTAACGACTCCAGTTCCTGCCGAGGCGGCAATGGCAATATCAAGTACATCACCAGAGGACACATTTTCAAGCAGGTAACTCATCGTGCATGAACTTTGTGTATGAGAGTTGGTGTTTCTTATGTAATGGGACCTACACTCAGCTCCATTTGGAAGGGAGTTATTGAGCCGAACTTGCACTACTGGATTGGGCCTTTGAACACCACTACTAATGGCATCAGAATAGAAAATATAATAGTCCCCACTTTCATTAAATGTAATTTGATGAGAGCTAGTACCCGTTGAATGAGAGTAAACTGTTGCATCTTTAAGAGTTTGACCTGTCCATTGTATTGAGCCACCTGATGTTGGGTTCCAATCAGTACCGCTCGTTAAAGAATTTCCAAATAAAGAAATAATTTTAGTCGTGTCCTCAATCTTCTCTAAGAATAAGCTTGCTCTTCTACTACTTGGCACTACGACTGTGGCGGAAGTAACATCCGTTTCTCCCTGAACAGAAACAGAAAGTTTTTGTCCAGCTGTTACGTTGTGAAGAAAGCCAAACCAATGAATCGATGAAAAGTTGTGGTTATCTGTACAGCGAATATAACCCTGTGATGCTGTTCCCGATTTCACCTGAACGCTGTCTAATTTCACTAGCGCTTGTACAGATGTCCGGTTATTCCCAGGACAAGCTGACGGATCTTGGAGCGGTATATTTAAAGCAACTCTATAGCTACCTGACTCTGCAAAAGTAATTTCATTATTATTAGAAGCCGTTGAGTGAGTATAGGCACTCCCTGTGATAGGTTTTTCATCCCAAGCAACATCTATTTGGGATGTTGTGTTTAGATTTGTACCTGCTGTAGTTTGTGTGGCCTTAAGGGAGATTACTTTTTTCGAATTGTCTAAATATTGAAGAAATAACTGCGCTCCAGGAGTCGTGATATCTCCAGCTTGATGAGTTTGCTTACTTACTTTTACTTCCAACAAATCGTTGACTGAAATATTTGTTAGGAGAATATTTAAATGTAAGGAAGACTTGAAATGATTTGAAGTGTCTCGAATATAACCAGACTCTGCTCTCCCGATATCAATTGGTGAGCCATTTAAATAGACCTCTGCTCTTACTGATCTTCTATTAGAACCGCTTACCTCATCTAGTGGTATGGAAAGACTTAAGTTATAAGTCCCTGCCGTTTCAAAAGTAATCTCCTGATTAAAAGACGATGTACTGTGAGTAAAGTAAGTAGAATCAAACCTCTCTGCAGTCCATCGAATTGAGTAAGGAGTATCTTGATTTAAATTAGTAATATTACTTGGCGCCGTGGTTGTATTTCCTAGAAAAGAACCATAACCATCGATAGCAGCACTTAGAGAAATGTTAAATAAAAACAACAACCCAAAGACAAAGCCAAGTCGCTTGTAGGATTCAAAAATATTGAATTTATCCCTTGTTGAAGAAAAAATAATCATGTCCCATCTTAATACGCATAGTCTTAACTTCTCTTCGGATTTTGTATGAATACCAATACTTAGGTCCACTCCAAACGCGGAAAAGGGAAGAATTGTCCTGTTGTAAAGACAGAGGGAATTTTTCTTATTAATTACAGCTACTTATCTAAGGATTATAAATAGAAGGTTTCCTGACAATTTAGGCCCATAATTATCAAAGATTCCTCCAAACTTGCGGTTTATAGCTTTACCCACAAAAAATTGGCGGTGTTGCTTAGGACACCCAAGAATCAATACTTATTATTTCGAAGTCTTAATTTTAGATACACTATTCCATGATATAATTTTTTTCGGAGATATTATGAAAGACAAGGACAAAACCAAACTACCAAAGACTTATCAAAAGCCAAAGATCATCAGTGAAAAACTCTTGGCCTTTGCAGCTTCCTGTAATGGAAATACATCGGGTGGGCGAAAAGCGACGGTTGCTGGTCCCGTCAATTTTTGTCGGTCTAATAGATTAAATTCATAGAATGAACGGTTGTTTCGGCCCAATAAAAAACAAGAATCTATTTTCTTTAAAAATTAGTGAACTTTCTAATAATATCTTTCTAAAAGAAAATTCTTTCTCCTTCAATTTTCATTCAATACCTATCAAGTTCTACTCTAACTCTCTTGGTTATCTAGAGTTAATTCAACAATACATTCCGAAAGATTGGAAAAATGAGGAATTAGGTGTTTTCAACCAAATATATCACTCTCCCCCATCAAAGGACATTGAACTTGCATTTGATGATGAAACGTCTTCAATCGTGTTCGAAAAAATCATAGATAACTCAACCACAGTGACAATACAGAGAGATTTTGTTGCAGAATATAATCAAGTCTCCAACAGTGTTAAAGCTATTTTTCATCCAGAACTAAATGACGGTTTTCATAATTTTTTTAGGTGGTACCTTTCACCAAAGCTCATACCTTTAGAAAAAGCAATGCTACACTGCTCTGTCATTCTCAAGAAGGATGGAAGGGCCAACATTTTCCTTGGACCCTCTGGTGCCGGCAAAACAACAATTACTTCCTTAGCTGGTGAGCGTATTACCTTATCTGATGATATGAATTTAGTTGCCATTGAAAACGGTAAACTCGCTGTCTACCCCGGTGGCGTTGGTGGGCTTTATAAACCTCAAGTTGCTATTAACAACTCTTTTAAAGTGGCCAATATTTTTTGGTTAAAACAATCAAGCAAAAATGGCATCCAAGCATTAAGCCCAATTACTCAGCAAAAATTTCTATTGGCCAGTCTCGCAAACTTGAACTGGAGGGGTTTTTCTGCCTCAAATCAAGATTTAATTTTTGACTTAATAGATAAGGTACTCAGATTGCATAAAATCACTGAACTTGAGTTCCGAAAAGATTCGAGCATATGGCAATACCTAGACTCTTAGTTTAAAATAATTCTATGGAAAATACTGATCTACTACAGACAAACTTTATCATTAACGAACTCATCTCGTGGAGAGATATTGACGGGCAAATTCTTATCCTTGATACCTCTATAAATGAAAGTGCTCATGAATTAAACCAAATTGGTAGCTACATATTTACAGAAATTTCAAGAGAAACTCCTCTGCTTAAGATAAAAGAAGCTCTCATCAATACTTATCAAGGACAGCTTGATCAACAAGAAATTGAGACCGATTTTTTCCAGTATTTAAACGATTTGATTGTCATGAAAATCATCACCCCTAAAAAGCTATGAGTGTTCTTGCTAAACAAATCACAAGGGCAAAAGATAAATCACAACCTCTTTTTTCTACACTAGAGATTACCCAAAACTGTAATCTAAGATGCAAGCACTGCTATAACTTTGATAGAAGCAGTAATGAAAACCCCATTTCAAAACCCTTTTTAAACCTCAACGAAATTAACGAAGTCCTGGCGAGTTTGAACAACCTGGGCGCCTTGAGCTTAAACATAACAGGGGGAGAACCATTAACTCATCCAGATCTAGATAAGATTATTTCAGAGGCCAAGTCTTATAATTTCCATATACGCTTAAAAACAAATGGAATCTTACTCAATTCATCTAAGGCCAAACGTTTATTCTCTCTCGGAGTTAGAGAGGTTGACATTAGTCTTTATGGTGCGAGTGAGACCACTTATATCGATTTTTGCAAGAAGGAAGGTTTTCAAAAAACAATCGAAGCAATAAAAGTGGCCAAAGATGCTAATTTAAAAGTGAACGTTTCGATTATTCTACATAAGCTTAACTTTAGAGATCTTGGAGCAATGATTCACATCATAGAAGACCTTGGTGTTTTCTTCCAGGTGAGTGATGAAATTACTGACCGATACGACAACACAAATGCCTCAAATGAACTAGGTCTGTCACAAAGTGATTACCTTGAACTTTTAAAAGGTCCTTTTCATTATTTTTTCGACCATGAAAACAAAGAGCGCAGCTTACAATGTGGTTGTGCAAAAACGGTACTAGGCATAGGTGCTTTTGGAGACGTCTTTCCTTGTATTGGAGCACCTGTTGTCTCTGGAAACATTCGCGACAATGGCCTCGAATTCATATGGGAAAACTCACCGATTTTAAAAAATATTAGAGAATTAAAGTCTGATGACTTTAAAGAATGTAGCACCTGTCCACTTATTGAAGTCTGCTCCAGAAGCAGTGGCTCCGCCTTTGTGAACACAGGTGAATACACGGGGTGTGATCCCGTTGCTAAGACTTTTGCTAAAGCTCGTTTTGAAAAGAATAAGTAGTCTTACAGACAGTTAGACCAAGACATAAAGATTTCATTGAGCTCAGCTTGTCTCTCTTGTTGAGAAGCATAAGAACTCCCCTCAACCTTTAACTCTTCTCTTTTGAGATCCATGTAGTTCATGAAGTCACTCTTTTCTAGCGAGCAAAATTCTTCAGCTCCTAGCTTGTCGAGTTCACTTCCTTCATTACTATCAGGGGTATTGCCGACGATGAATTCATAAAGATAGGGGGAATAGTCCAAAAAGTGGAGAAGGTCTTTGTAAGCTCTCGTAAAAAAGCTTGGGTTTCTTGTACTCCATTCTTGGTACTCATTTATCATTTTTTCGTGGCCTTCATTCATGGCCCTGTGGATGGCATTGAAACTTCTTCCATCAACAGAATATTCTTTAACAATTTCGCCGGCCTTTAAAAGCAGTTCATCGACTGCGCCTTTTACAAATCCTCTGTTTCTGGAAACAAACTCATCTGTTGCAAGTAAAGAGGGAGCTAGATAATAAATCAGTCCTCCCTTTAGGTAGAGCTGATTACCAAAAGCATTTTGAGGATTATCAATAAACCACTGGCCCATCTCTTGAGTGTATAAGTTTCTAAGAAGAGCACGAGTGCGACCTGTACCTTGCAGTCCTTCCCTTTCAAGCATCATCAGAGCAAAAACTTCTGCATAAGACTCACTTTCATGAACACTGTGAGCATCAACTTCATAGGTGTTGTAATTTTGTGGCATATAGATACGGTCCATACAGTGACCTAGCTCATGATAGAGAGAGAAGAGCTGCATCTCACGGTATTCAAGTTTTTCTTGGAGGCCCGTAAAGGTTACATCTTTATAAGCGCCTGGAGTTTTAAGCCCCGTAATTCTTTCCGTTTCAAGTCGCTGATTACTATTTGGTGACGCAGGAAAAACCGCACACATCTTATAAACTTTCTTACGATTAGGACCATCAACTAACGTTGGCATGGCATAGGCACCATTTTTCAAGATGGTGGTATACATCTCATAAGTCGAGGCCTCATTGTTACTAAGCTCCACCCCAACCTTTTCAAAGACGTACTGCTTTATAATCTCTTGCCTTTTTTTCTCGAGCTCTTTAGAGCTACCAAAGACTTTCGCTACAGCATAACGGTACTCAACCTCATCCATGTCAAAAACAAGAATGGGGTAATCCTTAAAGCTATCGGCATAAGTCGTTTGGACATACTCAACCAGCTTTGAAAGCTCAGTCTTAGCAGAAACCATAGGAATGATGAGTAAAGAAATAACAATAGCGATGACTTTCATAAATTCTCCATATTTGTATGGAGATGGTTTCTCTAAAATGAAAGGTTTTGACCAATACGTTGGGGCTTAAGATGAAAAAATAGAGGTAATATTTAAGAAATTGTAAGAAGTTGTTAGAGGGAATATATTATATTCCCTCCAAACGTTGTAATTACTGACAGTTGTTTGCTGTAACAACCTTTGTTTTAAAAGCAAATCCAGAAGTAACAATCAACTCACACTCAGTGTTTGTAGAAACAGCGTAAGTCGTTTTGATAGCGCCTTGACCGATAGATTCCAATGACATGGCCTCTATACCAGAACCAGCAAGGTAATCATCTGCTGCTTCCATTACTTTAGTTTCTACAGTTTCCTGAATGTTATCAAAATCACTATTTGACCAAGAAAATGCACTGAAACTACCTAATACAGAAAGAAGAACGATTAAATTTTTCATTATTTACTCCTCGTAAATCGTTGGTTTTCTTATTCTTAGCAGGAATTGGGACAGAATTGTGAAAAATTGAAAATAATACAGTGCAACATAATCATTTAAAGCTGAATAATTTCAATACTTTCACAGTGGTGAAAAGTCTTTAACTTAAGTCTGAAAAAAATGCCCTCCTCAGACCTCGCTCATGACTAAAGTGCTACTTCATAAGGAAATCATTTAAATGGAGTAAAGATATGAAAGCAATAATTGTAAGTTTCCTAGTTTTAATTTCAATTACAGGTCAAGCTACAGAAGCTACTAGAAAGATGCCTATTCCTGCCGAGTGGAGCTTTATTAGCTGTAAGCAACTAGAAAATGGTGGCATGACGATTCAAAAGAGAAACCTTCAAGAAAATGACGTAGTTAGAATCAATGCACCTGCTTACCAGGTACCTACATATGAAATTTTCTTAAATGGTGAGTTCGTTGCCTCATGTGGTTACATAGCAATTAAATAGTGAATATTTGAAATGGGAGAAGTTAAACCTTTCTCCCATTTTTTTCATTAGGCCCAGTTCTGAGCGAACCTTTGGAGGTTCGTCACCTGAAGAACAAAAGAGCCAAGGTCTTCTTGGACCTGACCTTCCACTAAGAAAGCACCTCCCAGAAAAAGAAGATCACGAAAAGCATAGTAGGCCTCTGGAAAGAAGACAGTTTCATAAACGGCTGAGTCATCAGAAAAAGAAACAAAGAGCATCGTGTCTCCCTTCTTGGTTCGAGTCGCTTTTGAGGTAATAAAATCTCCAAATAAACGGACATACTTATCTTTGAGCACAGGAAAGTCGATTCCCCTGACGACGTCATCCCTCTCAAGAACATGACGATAAAGCTGCCAAGAGGAAAAACTGACGAAGCCTCCCATATGCTCATGTTCCCAATCAACAAGCTGAAGAGAGTCATACTCGCGCATTTTTGGTTTCACCTTTTCTAATTGATTGTCGGCTTCCGGAAGATATTGAAGAGAGCCTTTCTTCTCAGCATAGTGAAAATAGACCTCCCACATCAACTCTACCAAAGCAGTTTCCTTAGCTTCTCCCCTGAGACTGTTATAAGCACGGGCCTTAGCAAGAATGCGCGCCTCTTCAAAGGTCGGCTCAACTCTTTTTAAGAAATTGGCCACATCTACAAAGAGACCATTTTCTCGTCTCTCAAAAATAATTTTTTCGATGGTCTTTGTTCGGATTCCCTTTACCTGCATGAGTCCTGTACGAATATAGTTCTTAAAACCTACATAATGATTTTCACTGTGATTTATATCGGGAGGTAAAATCTCAACGCCAAAACGTCGCGCCTCTTCCAAGTAAGCGGTGGAATTATAAAATCCTCCTTGGTTGGATATGACTGCGGCCATAAATTCTGCTGGATAATGGGCCTTTAAGTAAGCCGCCTTGTAGGAAACCAAACAATAAGAGGCCGAATGTGGCTTACAAAAGGAATAACCTGCAAAGCTCAGGATCATCGCCCAAACGTCATCAACAACCTTTTTATCTATGCCTTTATCAAAGGCCCCTTGGAAGAACTTGTCTTTATAGTCTTTAAGTTTCTTCTCCTTATGCTTCTTGCCCAAAACCTTTCGAAGATCATTTCCTTCAATAACATCAAAATCCGCCATGACCATCGCCACTTGAGTGACCTGCTCTTGATAAATAAGAACGCCAAAAGTTTCATCCAGAATTGGTTTAAGGATCGGGTGAAAGTGTTCAAAAGGTTTACCATTGATTCTCTCAGCAATGATATTGGCGAAGCGTCGGGCCGCTGGTCTTATCACGGAACCTGCTATCGTGTTGTGTTCAAATTCTCCTGAGCGCTGCTTTTGCAGATAAAGGCGAGTTCCAGGAGATTCCACATAGAAAACCCCCATCGTCGTCCCGAGCTTCATCATCTCTTTGGTTTTAGGATCATCAACTGGGTTGAATAAGCGGTAATCATAATTTTTTTGATAATTGATATTGGCCATATTGAGGGCATCGCGAACAACGGCGAGGGAGCGATTTCCGAGGAGGTCAATTTTCACGAGGCCCGCAATTTCGGTTTGATCCTTTTCCCATTGAATGACGGGCACACCTTTCGTCGCCCACTCGACAGGAGCATAATCTTCAATCGGTCCAGGTGTGACTACGACACCTCCGCAGTGGACCGATAAATGTCTTAAGCACCCCTCTATCTTTAAGGCATGGGTAATAATTTGGCGCCAAGTGCTATCAATTTCAACGCGAGGAAGACGATTTGTTATATAAGAAATTTCGTCTTCTTTAATGCCGTAAACTTTTGCAACTTCCCGGATGGCCGAACGGTCTCTTAGAAAATTATGATTGGCCACCATCGCGGCCCTTCCGGCGTATTTTTCAAAAACATAATCAAGAATGTCATCTCTTTCATCCCACGGAAAATCCACATCAATATCTGGGGGATCAACGCGAAATTCATTTAAAAATCTCTCAAAGAATAGATTGTGCTTAATGGGGTCCACATGAGTGATACCGAGCAAATAGCAAACGATGCTCGCGGCTCCAGAGCCTCGTCCACAATTGATTCCTGATTGAGAAACAAATTCATCAACGACAAGAAAGTAATTACTAAAATCTTTTGCCTCAATAATTGAGAGTTCATAGCTCAAGCGCTCTTGAACTTTATCTAATACTTCACTATCCACTTCTCCATAGCGCCAATCCAATTGATCGAGGCATTTCTGCCTTAAGGCCAAAGACGCCTCCTCTGGATTAAAACCTTTGAAACTCGGAAAGATGAGTTTATTTCCAAACCAATCGCTGCGACAAAGGCGCGCTACTGTTTTGGTATTTTCCAGCGCCTCTGGAATAAGTTCAAACCATCTTTTGAACTCGCTATTGTTGGGAAAATAACAATATGTACTATGTTCACCGGAAGTATCTATTTCTTCAATGGTGCAGTTGTCATCAATCGCCCTCAAAAGGCGATAATAGAAATCTTCTCCTTTTTTGGACATATGGATACGACTTGTGGCCAATGGTTTTATTTGTTGCTCTTTAAGCCACAAGAGGTCTTTATTTGTCGCCATGCCCTTTGTGACTTCATAGTAGAGAGCTTCCTTTTTAAAGACCTTGCCTAGAAAGAGAAGCGCTTCTTTATCATCGGAGAAAACAATTGTTTCCGCACTCATCTTTGCAACAAGTTCTAAACAGTCATCTCTGCTTAGGCCATCTTGGTGGTATCTTGTGAGGAGACGTGTAAGGCGCCGAAAGCCTTCTTGATTGCGACATAATATTACCAAACGAAGATTTTCTAAGACAACTTCACAGCCTATAATAGGAATTAACCCATACTCTCGAGCGAGGTTAATAAAATGAGGTATGCCATAGAGGCCATTCGTATCTGTTAAGGCAATATGTTCATGACCAAGTTTTAGAGCTCTTTCACAAAGCCACTCAAGAGAGGAGAGGCCCTTCATGGGAGAATAGACTGAGTGAACATGGAGCTGACAATAGTTCATACATAACTAGGCCAATAGCTTCCGCCCTAACATGACCTTCCCTTGAAATTTTTCGTTTAAGGAGTCCAGCGTAGAATCTAGGCTTAACTGCTTAGACTCTTCAAATAATGACAACTGGACTTCGCTTCTCCTAAGTCCCGAAGCCTCTAAACTTATGTAACGAACTGTCACGCGACGATTAAGGATATGGGTAAATAGTTTTCTCAAATCTTTCGCCACTTGATGCTGATACTGAAAGACATCTTTAAACGTCTTCTTCTTTTCAACATACTTATAATCACTATAACGAAGACCAATCGTGAGAGAATCTGAAAATTGACCCATGGCCCTTAAGCGTGTGCATAAATCATCTAATAAGTTTTCAACTTTATAGTTTAGATCAAAAATATTATTGCTCTCATTTTCAAGATGTTCTTCACAGAAAATCGTCGGTTCCAATTTCGGAGGGACCACTGGCCGGGGATCTACTCCCCGGGCCATTTTATAAATGGTCTCTGCATGAAATGGCCCGAAGGCCACTGTTAAATATAGACGATCAAGTTGAGCAAGATCTGCAACCGTACGTAAATTTAAGTCGGCAAAAATATTTTGTGTGCGTGTGGAGCGCCGGCTCTTTAGGGTACGAACAATGGGCAGGACGTCTGCTTCAAGAGGTTGAAGAAAACGCTCTTCTTGACCGTTTTTTATTCTTAAAATGGAATTCTTTGAAAATTGAAAAGGACTCTCCCTGATCACTTCCTTGGCAGCAGCTTTGGCCACCAATTTATTCGCTGCATGGCCAAGGGAGCAATCAAGGGAGAAGTCATTTTTCAAAAGACGCTTGAGCTGAAGAGAAAAATCCTCTGCCACTCCATAAAGGCGGCGAAACCCTGTGTAGTCGAGATAAATTTTCCCTTCACGCTCAAACTCATAAATCGGAAGCCAGTTTTTGATGGCCGTTTCAAGCTTCCGGTTCACTTGCTTATAAAGGTCAGGGTTAGGATCAACGATCATCAAACTAGGGGCGATTCTCTTCGCCTGACCAACAGGCATACCTTTATAGATACCTGCTTCCCTCGCCTCAGGTGAGACAGACCAGATCTTTGCACGATCACTCGAACGTGGAGCAATCGCTATCTCACGTTCTTTTAAGCGAGGGTCCTGAATACGTTCTAAGGCCACGGGAAAGCTAGGAATATTGAGATAACTAATGGTACGTTCCTGCATAGATTTTATTATGCGTAAGTTTTGCGTAAGTGTCAACGAGAAATTTTGGCCTCTTCACATCTAAAATCGTACCTTTTCTACAGAGGGGCTCTTCAAAGGCCTTAAGCTCTTATAGGCTCTGTTTCATGAAAATAACTATCTATATTGGCCTCATGTTTATTCTCCTTACCAGCACTCAGGCCGAGGTCGTCTACTCAGATAACGATCAAGCGCAAGCTCAAAAGGAAGACCTCTTAAATGAGCTCATCACTATTATGGGTGATAACGGTGCCGTCAATTATGTGGCCCATCATGAGAAGTATATATTGTGGACAAATAAGGCAGCCGTTCTATTTAATTCTGCAAAGAATGAATACCAAGAAACAGAACTTCCTAGCTTCACCATGATCTCTAATAAGAATGCCCAACAACTTCAAATGATCTTTAAAGAGCAGACAGGAATGACCCTTACAAAGGATCAAATTGGCGGGATTTTGATAGCCTCTACCAATCAAGGGGCCATTATGTATTATCGTCAGGGTTATCTCCCAACAAAGGTAGATAGAGTTGATAGCAAGGTCGCGCCTGCCGTCATCATTTATCATGAATTCAGTCACGTAAAAGATAGCTTACTCTCACCTCTCTATTTCTCTGATATGGCGACACAATTTGATAAGCGCTACAAGAATCACGCAGAGAGAAGTGCGGTTCAACAGCAAAATGACTTCGTTCTAACGGCAAGGTCTATCGGTCTAGATGTTGGTGGATTGAGACAAAGTTACGGGAAGAATGACTTAATCAATGTCGCTAGTCCCTGGACAATTCCTTAAAGATTATTCCATACCTTAAGAATTTGCTCGTGTAGGGTCTTTGGATTAAAAGGCTTCTTTATAAGTCCTAAAGCTCCAAGACCTTTAATGCCTTCGATCTCTTCAGGTTTTGTTTTTCCTGTCAAAAATATCACTGGTACATCAATGTTTTGCTTTTGGATTTCCTTCAAAACCGCAGGTCCGTCCATATCAGGCATCATATAATCAAGAAGAATAAGATCGGGACATCCTCTTTGCAACATTTGAAAGGCTTCGCTTCCACCATTGGCACTATCCAAGGTTTTTAATTCTTCAAGGGAAGCCAGGCCTTTTTTAACCAAGAAGTGTAGATCAACATCGTCATCAATATATAAGATATTCTCTAGTCTTTGACTTTTTTTGTATTTCTTTGTTGTCGGAGATACTAGCCAATGCTCTTCGAGAATATCACCCAAATACTTTTCAAGCTCACTCATCATATCGGGGCTTTTTTCAACCATATAAGTTGGCTTATACAAACTCGAGCTATTTTGAAGATGTTCTTTGTTTGAAGTTAACAATATACTAGGTATGTTTTGGTTGGGGCCACCACTCACTTTTAGAGCAGCAATAAGGGCATCTCCCTTTAAAGGACCAGAGAATTGATTAGTAACAAGTACTTCAAATTTTTCTGTCATTAGTCTTTCAAAAGCTTGAAGTCCATTGTCTGTAATACTAGGAGTAAAGCCGGCTTTTTCAAAAATTTTTATGAAATGCTTGATGAGAGCTTTAGAGCTTTCAACTAATAGCACACGCCCCGAGCTCGCCGGTTTCTGTAATGAAAGCTTGCTGGAGAAATCCTTCTTTATAACATCTAATGATTTATTCTCTAAGAATCCCATCCTGACGTCTTTTAAAACGTCGATAAAAGATAACCATATCTCTATAGGAGGTTCAGCATTGTCTTGACTTAGAAAAACCTCTACGGAATCTTCAAAGTTATGACAAATGGTAGGAAAAAACTCAACACCAAAAGATCCACTTGTCCCCTTTAATGAGCGTAGAACGCCTAAGAGTTCTAGGCTTACATCATTAAACTCTCCTGCACCTTTTTCAATTTCCAATATGAGTTTTTCAAGCTCATCGATCTTCTCGATAGAGTTAGTGATGTATTCAAGGCGGTAGGTATCTTCAGGCATGCCAATTTATCGGCTCTAGTATTGCTATCTCTTAGGTGAATTAACAGAATTCATAGTTATTAATTCTCTAGCCTTTTACTCTGGGTTAATTCCGTTCAAGTTGGTTGGGGGTTTTCCTAAGGGGCAAACAAAAATAACCACTAAGTCACTGATTTTACTTATTTACAAACGGTTATCGAAAACAACATCTTTCACAGATCTGGTGATTAAATTTCACAAAACTTTGTCTATAACCGTTTCAACAAAACAATAACCCGCCAACAACGGCGGATTCATTTTAAGGAGTTTTTATGAAAGCATTATCATTATCAATCCTAATCGGATTAATTAGTCTTGCTACTAGCGCTAGCGTTGGTAACTCAGTTCCTTCTGACCTTTCTCAGTACCTAAGCACAAAGTACACAATCCTTTCAAAAGGAACTTTGAACGAAGGTCTTCCAAACAAAGGCGTTTATACAAAATACGGTACTGTTTACACTCCACTTACTAACGTATGTCAGGAAGGTAACAACATCAAAACTATCCGTCCTGTAAGAATTTGTTCTGAATGGGGATATGCACTTAAGAGATGTAAAAATGGTGCAAACGAAGGTCAAAAGAAATGTATCGATAAAGACAAAAGAGAATGTAAAGCTTTTGCTAAAGTTAACGGTTCATCAAAAATCACTGCTCCTCAAAAGACTTGTGCAAACAAGTGGGACAAAGAAGCACGTGAGTGGAACAGAAAATTTGGTCATTCTGACAAGAAATTCAAGAAAGACTTCCCTAACTGTTCAGTATTCAAAACTTTTATGGCAACTGTTGTAACTAACTTTGACTTCCTTATCATTAAGAACTTTGGTTATGCCACTTCTTTTGACGAGAGACGTTACGGTGGAGCACTTGTTGACGAAGTTGATTACACAATTCCAGCATGTAGTTCACTTTAATTATTAATTAAGAGTGTCCTCCTACAGAAGGGACTGACTTTGGTCAGTCCCTTTTTTTTGTTAAGGGAATTCAAAGTGCAAACGATAGATCCAATTGCAAAAGAAAAAAGCCTTGTCATTTATTTAAAAAAATCATTCGCCAACAAAATGAAAGATAAAGGTAACCTTTCCCAAATCGCTAAGAACATGGGTTACCGTTCTCCGAGTCTTGTTTCCATGATCATTAATGGCAAGAGAAAACCTTCACTAGACTTTATTCAACGTTTTTCGAAAGAATTTGAATTAGATGCTTTTGAAAAAGAAGACCTTATCTCTCATTTGAGTACGACTAGTAAGTTTCAAAATACCATGAAGCTTCAAAAGATAAGTTTTACAAACGAAGAGCTAGAGCAAAAAGCAGATTTCTTAACTCTCCTAAACACTATCAGCCTATCTAAAATAGAGTTACCTTTGGATTCATTAAGGAAGAAGCTTAACTTACAAATAAAAGATGATGATATTAAAAGGCTAAAGACCCTTTTCTCTATCAACGGCTATCTTCGAAAAAAAGGCTCACTCTTTTCATTCCACAAGACAAACGATTCACTTAAGGCACTCAAGCTTCAAGTTAGTTTTATCGAACTCGCACTCACCAACTTAAAACCTGAAAATATTCTAAAAAATGTCTTTGGACAAGAACAAGTCCTTATCAAAGAAGAAGAGGTCGACAAGGCAAAAAAGGAACTCGACAATTTTCTTAAATACTTCGTCTCCAAGTACCATAGTTATGACGAAGAAGATTTTGGTCCAAATGAACTTTACCAGCTCAACCTTCAATTCTTCTCACTTGCTGAAAATCTTTAATCGCTTATTTTTAAGAATTCCTTGAAAAGCCCACCAGATTGATGGGCCTCAAAACTTATCGAACACCGCGAGTACGGATAATTTGTAATTTATTGATCCCTTTCATTTGTGGTCCAACCGGACGACCTCTGCCCGCTGCAGGTAAAGGTATTCTGACCTCAGGCTCTTCTTCAGTCGTAGTAGTCGTAGCTGAATCTGTACCAGGAGGACCATCATTGAATTCACCGGGAGGGTCATCATTACCAGGATCAACTGCCGTATCTTCAGGAGTAGCACTCAAAGTAGGGTCGACAGTTTCCACGACTGGAGATTCGACATCTGGAGAGACTAATGCTTCCTCCTCATCACTTCCTTCATAGAGTCTTGTTCTCCCAACTCTTCTTAAAGCTTCAGGAAGATTTAAAAGAACCTGTTTTCCCCTAAGACCTAAGCGAAGATTTCTGCCCCTTAAGAAGCGTGTGGGAAGCTTGAAAGACTTACCGTTTCGAGAAATAAATTCAATAAAGTCACTTCCCGCTCTTCTTATGCGAGCTCCTGCACTTAATGCTTCTAAAATTTCGTCATCAGGTATGGCCTGACCTGAAAGAGTTTGCGCTCTAAAAGGACCTCTATAAGGTTCTAAATTATCTGCTCGGTTGAAAGTGACAATCGCATCGCTTTCAGTAAAGAGTTCGAAATCGTCAATAACACGATACTCACCTTCAATAGCGTCTGCAGCAATTCTCGCTCTTGTGCGAGAAGGAATTGGTAGATTCTCTGGACCTAAAACTTCACCATTATAAACATAAGGCTCTACATCTCTACCGGAAGTGGCCAAAGCGCGACTATCAGGTGACGCGACTTCTACTTCTGTTCCACGGCGCAAAGTAATTGCTCCATCTATAGGTCTAGGAGAAGCACCATCTGCAATACGAGTCCCCTCTAGTCCATCATCCACAATCGATGTTCCACCAGGTACCACGTCATTCACAATCAAAGTTTCAGGTACCACATCATCAACAGCAGAAGTTCCCACTGGCACTTCATCAACAACGGAAGCTCCCTCGTATTTAACAACTGCAGTTCCCGTAGGTGCATCATCTACACGAGGCGGTGTATCAGCTCTCGTCGGTGGTTCTAGTAATCTTGGTTGTTCAGGTGCCGCTATTCTTCTAACTGCATCAGGAGCCGGAAGAGCAAGAGGAGCATCGTTTGGAATATCCACTCTTCCAAGAGAGGGAGAAGTTCCCGAAGGTAAGTCACCCACAAAAGAGGTTCCCTCTACTTCTACACGAGGCGGAGTATCTCCTCTTCTAGGTGGTTCTAGTAATCTTGGTTGCTCAGGTCCTGTTATTCTTCTAACGGCATCAGGAGCCGGAAGAGCAAGAGGAGCATCGCTTGGAATATCAACTCTTCCAAGGGAGGGAGAAGTATTTCCTATATCAGGTGCGGCCAATCTTGGAATACTATCTGGCGCAACTAAGCGAGGTACATCATCAGGAACTTCAATCCGCCCAGGACCTACAGGAGCTTCGCGAGAAAGCGAAGGCAGTTGATCAGGTCTAGGACGAGCAAGGTCAACAATATCAGTTCCACTTTCCACGCGACCAAAACCACTAGGTGCCACTGGATCAACTCGAACCACCGGTCTTGAAATCGCATCATCAATTTTAGGGGCGGTTCCAGGAAGATCAGGTGTTTCTAGCCTTGCTCCTACACCTGGTTCAACACGAACAACAGCACGGGATTGATCAGGAATAATGGCGGGTAGATTTATATCAGCATTTCCGCCAACAACTGACGCCATTGATGGAGATACTGAACTTACATCAGGAGGGCGTACTTCGCCTTCCCCCGCGATTCTAAAAAAGTCTCTTAAGTCATTATCCATTTCGCGAAATAAGTCTTGTTCTTGATCAGCTCGACGATAGATAAGTTTGCCATCTCCATACCCCTGTATAGTTACGGCAACCTCTTCTCCGTTTTCATAAATTCTAAGTTCATCAGCATTTTTGAGCTGATGCATTGTTGTCACTAACTCTAAGGCCTCAGCGGCACTCTTTTGTTTATCCAAGGCCAAGTTAAGAAATGCAGATAAGTTATCACAACCGCGACCATAGGCTGCCCCACCTAAGCTAAAGGCGATTAAGATTATTAAATGTCTCAGACTCTTAAAGTCTAGGAACATAGGTCGTTGCATACTTTTAATCCATTTTCAAAAAGCTCTTTAGCTTGTTGGGGGTTTAAGTTTTCTATTTTTCTGAGGACCGAGATCCCATCTTCTAGTTTAGTAATTTGCCTTAGAACTGCTTGGACACCTTCAGCACCCAGAGACTCTCTAACACCAGAAAGGACACCTCTTAGTTTTGAACTTCGGCGCAGAAGACCACCGGCCTCCTTAAGATCTGCAAGGTAATTCATTCTTTCTGTCCCTCTTAAATGGCGCGCGATTGCTACCGCCCCAGGAACATCTAAGAGTGTAAAACCTGCTGCCATAGACGCATTAATAAGTGCATCTTCTGCTTCCGACATGGCCACTAAGAATTGGTCTGCTGTTACATCATCGCCACCACCTGAGAGGTAAGAGGCCAACATTTCGTCTC
>JAFMBV010000072.1 GCA_017858255.1 Bacteriovoracaceae bacterium | reverse complement strand
CATAACAGGCACAGAAGACTTCACTTTACCAGAAGAAGGAAAGTCTACCCAACTTGAGCTACTTAGTAATGATTCTGACGAAAAGAAAAGCGCGTAATGGGAAACTTCTTTGATACTTTTATCTATTACTTTTCTTATTTCGTAGTCGTTTACTTCGTCGTTCTTAACTCTGTGTATATGATCCTTCTTCTCTTCTCTACCCCCCAAGTATTTAAAAGGGCCCAGGAGCTTGAAATTGAGGAGGACGAGTTATTTTATCAAAATAAGCCATTTCCTCCTATTACCATCATTGCTCCTGCCTACAATGAAGGTCCTATCGTTAAGGACAGCCTAGGCTTCATGCTAAAACTTAAATACCCTCATTTCGAAGTCATCTTAGTTAATGATGGATCAAGTGATGATACCTTGGATGTTGTTATCAAAAACTTTGACCTCTACAAGGTACCACCGGCCTTTCAAATAAAAATTAAATCTAAACCTATAAGGGCATTTTACAAATCAAGAACGTACCCTAACCTTCTTGTCATTGATAAAGAAAATGGTGGTAAAGCAGATTCATTAAATGCGGGCCTAAACGCTTCCCAGTTTTCTTACTTTTTGGCACTCGACGCTGATACCCTTATAGCCGAAGATGCTCTTTATCGGGCCATCTCTCCTATGATCACTCAAAAAAATGTGATTGCTACTGGTGGCACAGTTGGAGTCATTAATGATTGTTTATTTGAAGATGGAAAAGTTGTCGAAGTACGCTTTCCTCGTTCCTACTATGCAGGAATTCAAGTTATTGAGTATATAAGGGCCTACCTATTTGGGCGTGTCGGATGGAATTGGCTTGGGGGCAATTTGGTAATCTCTGGTGCCTTTGGACTCTTTAATAAACAAATCGTTTTAGATAATGGTGGCTATCTAACAGAGACTGTAGGAGAGGATCTTGAATTAACTCTTAAGCTCCATAATAGCCAACTTTCAAAGGGAGAGCGCTATAAGATCGTTAGCATCCCAGATACCGTATGCTGGACAGAGGTGCCTGAAGATAGAGGTACCTTATCTCGCCAACGAGAGCGTTGGCACAGAGGTCTCATTGATAGCATGTTTAGACACAGAAGAATGTTTATGAACCCAAAGTATGGAATAACGGGGATATTCACTTTCCCCTTCTTTGTTTTTGGAGAGATGTTATCACCAATAATAGAACTTCTTGGCTGGCTGTCTTTCCCTGTGGGACTTTACTTAGGTATCATTAACTTTAAATTCTTTTTCTTATTTTTATTAGCTTCAGTTGGGCTCTCGCTTCTTTTAACCTTCTCATCTATACTCTTGGCTCAGGTTAGTCTTGGTAAATACCATTCGGAAAAAGATTTTCTTAAGATGTTTTTATTTACATTATTAGAAAACCTCGGTTATCGCCAAATCACAGTAATATGGCGTTTAAAAGGTTTTATTAAATATTTCCAAGGTAATAAAAGCTGGGGCGAGATGAAACGGATTGGGATCACTAAAAGGAAATAATGTTTAAAAATATAACGTTAATTTTAATCATATTAAACAACTTATCTCTAAAGACATTTGCCATGGATGATAAGAAAGTCATTTTAGGTAGTCTTAAAAAAGCACAAGAGTGGTTACTCTCACAACAAACTCCTAATAACATTGTCAAAGACTCTAAGAGACCAGGTTTCCTTTTAAGTTATGAACATCCGCTAAATAAAGAAGGATATAAATACATTTTTAGTAAATCCAGTATTTATGACAATGCTCTCGCCGTCATTGCCTTCACTATGCTTGGCAATGATATTGCCGCAAAAAAAATCCTCAATTCTGTAAAGGAGACCTCTCCTACTGGTTTACTATATTTTAATTATAATACTCATAACCATTGGCCTAATGATAAAGATAGATTTGGTGCTGTTGTAAGAAATGGGGCCTCTGCCTGGTTTGGTTATGCTGTTGCCTTTTATATGAAAATTCAGGTCAAGAAAAATGCGAAATATCTAATGACTATAGAAGGAAAGAACTTAAAAAACTATTTAAAGAAGATCATCAATCAGATATTAAAATTTAAAATAATAAATAAGAAAGATCCTCGGTATGGCCTCATCACCGGTGGTCATGGCAAGTATAAATTAAAGCTTGTTAAGAATAAACCCATAGAGGAATTTACTGATGAAAAAATAGACTGGGTATCAATTGAGCACTGTATGGACCTCTACTTTTTATTACATGAGGCCCACCTTTTGAAGATTAGTGATTACGATAAAACTTATAAACTTTTAAAAGAAAAATTAGTCCCAATGTTTTGGAATGAAAAGATCAGTCAGTTTAATCGTGGTTATGGAGTTGATGGTAAAGACCCGGTTGAAGCTCTTGACGCTGCCTCGTGGGGCGCAATGTACCTATATTCAATTGGAGATATTGAAAAATCCATAAAGGCCCTGAAAAAGTCTGAAGCCTATATAAACTGGAATGATCCAATTAAAGGACATAGGCCTTATATAAACGTTAAGGTTTTTGAAGATTGGACCATGAATGAGTTTTATTATCCTTCAGACAAGGCAAAGAGCTGGGGTGCCATTGATATAAGCTGGTATGAAGGTACTTTTGGGGTCTATATGGCGCAGTTAAAAGTAAAAGGCCAGACAAAGAAAATGAGGGATTTATTATTTACTATTCTTAAGGCACAAAAAGAAAATGGCTCATTTGTTTACGCCACAAGGGAAATCCCCTTTCAATTTTCAAATGGGCCTTCCGTAGCGTCAACTGCCTGGTTTGTTATATTAGCAAGTTCTTATATTGTGCCAGAGTTTAGACAAGAGTTTTGGCCTTAGTGCTTACTTTGCTTTTTTCGCTTTTTTCTTAGATAAGTAAGCTATCTTGACTCCGCCAAGTCCAGTTGCAAAGACAACATAATCTCCAACCTTTTGAACGGAGTTTACTGAAGTTTTAGGACCAAACTTGATATTGGCCACCTGATTTAAAGATCCAGAACCTGTCATCGTAAAAACACGACTTCCGCCCTCTCCATCGGCGGTAAAAATTTCATCATTAGAAATTCCGACAGCATTTGTCACTGTTAAAGTTGAGTCTAGCTCAGGGTGGTTCTTTTGAGGAATTTCGCCTAGATAAGAATAATTATTTAATGAAATTATTTTGGTACCACCATCCCCTAGTCCCATGTAGGCCAGGTTGTTCGTGACTTCAATCGTAGATTTAGCTTCAGGTAAATTTGCTCCATTTAATGGAATAACTTCTGGAGAATCAAATTGACCATTTCCCTTCATGCGCTTTACCCAAAGGTTCGCTTGTCCTCCACTGATCGCATAGACAGAGTGATTGTTGTAAGCGAGATCTCGAGGATCCTGAAGGTCGAAGAATGTATGCTTTAATTGTTCGAGGGCCTTTAAGCCTTTTCCATGAAGCTGCTCCTCACTTAATTGGATTATTCCGCCACGGTCATCCCCTACCGACACAAAGATAAAGTCATGCGCGGCAACGACAGACGTACCTGCATAAGAAGGTAAATCAATTCTAAAACTCTCTTCGTTTGAAATTCTTCCATCATCTAACTCAAAGACTTCTAAAGACGCAGGCGTTTTAAAATCTGGATTGCTTGTAGCACCTGCAAGATAGAGGTGATTATCATGAATCGTTAGACCATGTATTTCACTGTCTTTAAAAAGAACTGTTTGATTTAAAGTTAAAGAGAGCGAGCTTTCGTTTTTCTTTTTCTCATCGTTAAGAGTAATGATTTGCAAGGCTCCCATATTTTTAGGACCGACCATATTGTAGGCCACATAAACCCTTGTGATCTTTTTGTCGTTATCACTAGAAGAAGAATCATAAATCTTAATATCACTTGCCTGCAGCTTAAGTCCCTCTAGTGTTGGTGCAGATATTGAGGCGACAAGTTTCAAAAGTTGATCATTGTTTTTTGGCCCCTTTTTGAGTTCATTAATTCTTTGTTTATAATCGAGAAGAAGAACTCGAACCTCTTGTATTTTCTCAGGAAGGGTTTCACTTTTAGACCAAGTGGGATCCAATTTCTTTTCGTAATGAGTAATCAAAGTATCTTCAAGGGCCAGTATTTGTTCATCATTTTGTATGGTTAAATGAAGAGGGGCCGGAGAGTCTGTGCCAACCCAAAAAAAGAAGAGAAGACCACTGGTCGCCAATGTGAAAAGAATGTATTTAGAATTCCCACTTATCACGGGCTTTCCTTGGTTTAATTATCTAGATTAGATAAATTATAACATGGCATATAAAATTAATTTAATTAGATTTAATGGATTATCGGTGACTTAGGTGATTATAAAAGTAAATTGGACCCAAAAGACCTCAAAAGTGAGGCCTGGGTCCAATTACATTAATTCTCTAAACTTTTGGCCTTTTCTTTGATTGATTCTTTAGTGGCCTCAATCATTTCTTTGGCCTTTGTTCCAGCATCTTGTCCGGTCATTTTTTTAAATCGTTGGCCTATCGTTTTTGGAGCAAAGGGAGAGATCTCACGAACAAGATCTCTTCCTGTATCCCAGTGACTAGCAACTACAAAACCGACTAGAAAGCTTAGAACAATTATTAATTTTGTCATACTATTTCCTAGTAAGTTCTAAACGCAAGCATGTTAACGTCTTTAGCTTTAACCGTTACCGTATTAAGCTTCGTTTGCGTTCTTGTTTTACCAATTACCTTTTCTAAAACTAAGTCATAGGTACCAGGCTTTAGGCTTAAAGAAGCTAAGCGGTAGTGATGCGGAAGCAGACTCCAGTTACGCAGATCTGCTCTCTCAGAGGCTTCGATTGCTTTATTAGCAACACCATAAGCAAGTGATCCAGCAAGGTTACCCATTTTCTTCGATGTAGCATAGGCAGCTAAAAGAGCTGTAAGATGCTTACCTGCAACACGGGCACCAACCTTTGCATACATACTTGTAGAATTCTCATCCATAAGCATAGTGGCAAGATTAGCGAGAGGATTAACAACTGCAAGGGATTGCTTTTTAATAGTTTTTCCATCTTTTTGAACATGAAGGATGTAAGTCCCCTTTACTGCCTCATAAGGAATCTCTGGTAACTCAAAGTAAATCTTTGGAGCAGCGCCTGCGGCCATACTAAGGGCAGTGCCAGCAAATCCAACAAATCCTCCAACATTTGGTATGCCAGTTAATGGAATGGGAAAATCAAACTTTTTTACTTTCTTAGGAGTGATAAAACCATTTTCAATCATGACGAAAAGGTTAGATCTCTTTCCTTTTTTAAGTGATTCAATTTTTTGGTCTAGAAATTTAAGAAGGTTCTTTGCGTGTCCTGTTTCAGCAACGTAATTGGCCTTAACTTTTGCAAGGGGCATGTTGGGAAGCTTCTTAAAATCTTTCTTAAAGGCCTTACTTTTCTTGTTGTAAGTTTCTAAAGCATTAAAGTTTCTAAATAGAACCTTCTTAGCTGCTTTATAAAGGTTCAAAGCGACTCTTCTTTCTTGCTTAGAACCCATTTGCTCGTGAATAAATGCTCCAAAGACCTTAGCAAGAAGATCATCTTTGTAAGCTACAGTTCCACCAGTAGTGGCCTTGTAGTTATCAAGAAGAGAATTCCATTCTACGAGAACATTTTTGGCACCACTTAGGTGAAAACGTTTCTCTTTCGCCGTAAGTTTTTTAAGAGGAACAACCTTCTTACCAACGACTTTACCATCTTTATCTCTCTTAATAAGCTCGTGAGCTTCATATTCGCCATTTTGGCTAAGAGCAAAGTGAGTAAGAGCCTGATAGTAACGAATCATCGATCTTTCAAACTTCTCACCATAGTAATTATCGTAATTACTATTGGTAACTGCAGATACAGCTTTCTTTGAAATACTTACGGTAAAGAGCTTATCTGATAAATCTTTTGCCTTATCAAATGACTTCAATGCTTGATAGTAATTTCTATTAAGGTATTGAATAGTACCTAGTTCAACAAGCTTTAATAGACGAGATTCCTTTTCTGGGAAAAACTTCTCACTATTAACAAATGTTTCAGCATTATTAAAGTCGCCAGCTTTTACTAGCTTCTTAAGTTTCTCTGACTGCTTGCGCCCTCCAGAGCCACAACTGGTAAGGAGCACAGCTAGAATAATTATTTTAATTTTTGACATCATTAAATCCTTTTAATTTTTTTTAACTATTACCAACCGGTAGAGCTTTGCTCAGAAACCTTTTGAACTTTGACGCGAGTTCTTAGTACTTCGACAGCACTTTCAAGGTTAGTCATTCTCAAGTTTACACTGTATTGCTTAATAGTTTTTCCACCACGTGAACGGGGTTGCATTCTTACTGATCCAAAAACAAGAAGATCTGCACCTGATTGCTTACCGATCATTTTTGCTTGGCGTGGATCAACCATTCCATCATTTTGGTACTGAATTTCACTAAGAAGTTTAGTTCTAGCTTCGGCATCAATTAGAATAAAATCACCTGCTGAAGAGAATTCATAAAGAAGCTCATCATTAACGTCTTTAATTGGAAAGTAAGGCTCACTTGTTTCATTTTGAACTTCTGCAATAAAAATCTTTGGTTTCTTTCCATATTTTGCAAGGTAGCGTTGAAAACTTTTATGTTTTTCAATTTGTTTAATTGTCTTTTTAACAACTGTTTCAGTATCTCGGTCTACCCACTTATCAGTGATCTCCATTGCGGCATCATCACCTTCATCAGCTCCAACACGCTTTGCTTTAAAGCCTCCACATGAATTAAGACCAACGAGGCTAACTAACGCCAGTATCATCATAAATTTGTTCATAGCACTTCTCCTTTTATAAAAAATTACTCAATATTGAGTTTATTGATATTTGCATTAATAAATTCTTTAAATTCTGGTAGTGCCTTTTCCATGGCCTGTGAGAAATTTCGGCCTGTCGTAATAACTGAGGTAGTCATCGCACCACTTTCAACTTTCTCCATTGTTGCGGCTTTCACTTTTAAGAGAAACTTGTATTTTTCAAAACCTTCAACCTTCATATACTGTTTTTCTGCAACATACTCACCAGTCACAATATGAGTTGAGTTTTTGTTTCTTACTCTACCCGAAGTTGTCTTATAACCCCTGTCACTTAGTGCCTTTGCCAATACTGCCTCAATCGCTTTTGGCTCATCTTCATCAAGATAAACATGAACAATCATTGATCCAGTTGCAGCTTTTTTCCCTTTGAACACATCTTCATAGGAGACGACAGGATCAATCCCCATCCCTGTTAGAAAGGCGACTCTTGAATTTAGCTCTTCCCTTTTCTTATAGAGAGGCTCAACCTTCATTAAGGAGCCTGCTGTAGAATCTTCCATGAGAACCAACATTTTCTCATCTAGCTTTCTGATTTCCCGCTTAAAGTTTTCAGCAGCTTTTCTTTTGTTAAGGGCCGCTAAAGCAAAATAGCCAGTCTTCGTTTCATGGTTCTTTTTAATAATGACGCCTTCCAAAACCACGTCAGTTATTTCTTCAATTTCATCACTCGTTTTTTCATTGAGAGAGCCATTTTCTGAGCTTATATTTTCTTTAAACTGAGACTTAACTCTCGTATTGAAAATTTTCCCAATAGCTAAACGAGCCGCTCTTTTTGCCCGGCTTAAGCTCTCACCCTCACCGATGGCGCATAATTCACTCTTTTTACAAGATTTACTTGGATCTTTAACCCATTTTGGGTCTTTATCCTTAGCAAAGAGTGATGTCGATAAAAGAAGAGTTAAAATTATAATTTTCATAAATGGCCTTCTCTACATTAAAGCGTCTACGTCACAAAAAGGTCTCTGTTTTTTAGATACCTTTTTTAAGTCTTTAAATTTTGTTTGTGTAATTTGGATATATGGGCATTTTTGATCTTCAAGATCATGGCGATTTCGAAGTATCTTCACAAGCTTTTCTACCTTCTTATACTCAGCCTCATAGCGATAGTACTTGTTGTAGTCCCACTCTAATGATTCTTCTTGGCGGGCTTCAAATCTGTACCGTTTTGAAAGTTTCTTGGTCAATACAGAGAGGTGCTCACAATGACACATACGAGTGAAATTAGGGTTTTCTTCTTCTTTTGCTTTTGTTTTCTTTTGAACAACGCGAACTGGCTCTACCTTAATCTCTTGTTCACCTTCCTCAAGAAGACCTCTTTTTTGTCTCTCATTTGGATCTACGTATGTATTTTGTCCAAAGATGCCTTGAGAAAGACCAAATATGGCCAGGGCACATAAAAGCGCCAGCTTAATTCTTTTCATCCTGTCGTCCTTAACAAGAGGAAGTAGAGAAAACCCCTACTTCCTTATTAACTAAATTACTCGCCGTCTTCGATATCTGTCACTTCAACAGGAGCATCAACTTTTGAAAAAGCCTCATCAACATCACTCAAAATCTTATCTGTTTTCTTCTTAACTTCTGGATCTTCAATTTCACCAAGAAGTTTTGCTCGTGAGCGACGAACAGCTTTTTCAAGACTTTTCTTATCCATTTTGATCAAAGCAAATGCTGTATAGACTGTTTGATCTTCTTCAGCGCCCATACTCTCTAAGTAACGTCTTTTTTCCCAGTAAGTTTTCATTACCTGAGCACCAACGATGAATGTCTGAGCTTCTTGAGCAAGTTGTTCTTGCATATATTCAGTTACTTCCTCTCCTTCTCCACCTTGTGAGGCCTCAGCGAAGGTATTCTTCATAAACTGAGCGATTTCTTGAGCAATTCTTGCTGTCGCACGAGCTTCTGCAGAACGTAGAGCTAATCTTTTTGAGGCATGCTTTGACTCATTAATAAAATAGCGGTTCTTTTTACGTAACTTTGACTTATCACCAGATGATGGCTTCTGAATCCATGATGGAGGAGTGCTTCCACCAGTACTAGTCTCTAGAAGTTTATAATCAATTTGAATTTTTCTGCCTTCTTCTTTAGGTTTTTCTGCTTTCTTGCTTGAACCACAAGAAACGACGAGTGCCGCGACCATTAATAGTGATAGGATTTTTTTCATTCTTTACTCCTTTCTAGTTGTTAATAAAATTCTTCCATGTATCATTTTGTTCTTTCTTATAATTTTTCCAGATAAACTCTTGCTCTTCTTTATATTTGCTCCACAACCTTTCTGTATGAGTAAAAACTCTTTTGGTTGAGACAAGTCATCCTTTGGGTCAAAACTCCAATTGATTTTTGATTGAAGACCGAAGCTTCTTGGTTTTAAGTTTTTATTGTTCTTGTTGGTCATGGTACTTTTCTTTGCACCAACCTTTACGGCCTTCCCAGATTTCTGATCTTTGAAGTCAACTAGGCCTTCTTTCACACTTAATATACTTTGGTTTTCCTTGCCACTGTAAGTCATAAAGGTGGTTCCCCTTACTCCAACTGAAGCCGTTTTTGTCCTTACGGTTAGGGCATCTGATGATAGCGCTTTCTTTAAAGACTTATTTAGTTTGATCAGAGCGTCACCACGCTCAAGATCTACAACCTGCTTACCATTTCTCTTGAATACCAGAGTCATTTCAGAGTTCTGTATTAATTTAAATGAAGTTCGAGGGCTTTTAACAACGGCCAACGAGCGGTCGCCAGTCCTTATAGTGTCGCCACTTTTTAAGATGGCCCCTTTTTGGACCTTCTTAAAACTCTTTGAATTTTGGGATACTTGTACATTTCCTTTTATGAATACCAATGTCCCTTCTTTTGAAAAAAGAGGAACAAAATATAACGTACAAAGTAATATGAAGCAGCGCTTCTTGATGTAAATTTTAATCATTTAAGTGGCCATGTTACTGATCGTGGTTAGAGAAATCAATCGGCATATTTAGGTTTTTTATTTAATTATAGTTAGGATATCTTTTCCTTTTACTGACTTCATAACTCGGTTTAAATTAAATATTGTTAAGGAATCTTATTCTTTACCTTAATTAAAATAGGTTTAGAATAATTCAATGATAACTGTGAATGAATTAGAGGTTCAAGAAGCCTTTCATCTTTATAGAAAGGAAAACATTAAGGTTCTTGGCCTTCTTGCAATTGTCATTTACACCTTACTAGCTTTTGTAGACTCAGGCCTTGCTAAAGAAAGTATTTGGCTATTAATAACGATTAGATTCCTCTTTGCTTTGCCTACGGCGCTATTTGCACTTTTTGTTGATAAAATTAATCCCAAGTACTTTGATGCTGTCACTTTCTTTTGTTTTATCTTTCTAGCTCTTGGAATTAGCATTATAAGTTATCTAATTGGTGGGATAGAAAGCGACTACTATTTTGGATTAATCATAATCTCCTTTGTACAATTCGCCTTCTTGCCTATTAATTTAAAATTGACTCTGTGCTTAGATCTTCTTTTTTTCGCTATCTTCTTTTTAATCAACACAATCCCGTTTAACTATCCTAGTGAAGAGATTATTAAGCAGGCTTCAAATTTTTTTAGTTTTAGTCTTTTAAAGTTCTTTGTGGTTCGACGCTCCCATTCCTTAATAATGGATGCCTTACGTAAGGTATCTCTAGAGAGAGAGCTCGAAAATCAAAAGCACACTCAACAAATTCTGGGAGAGCTATGTCATTTATTTAATAACCCCTTATTTATATCAATGAGTATTATTAAAAAACTTTCAGGAAAAAAAGACCTTGACCCTGAGAGTCAAAAAAAGTTGACTAAAGTTTACGAATCCAATAATCGCATGGCAAAAGTATTGAAACGAATGTTAGATATCACTGAAAAAAAGTCAAAGGTAGATATTCAAGATTTCGTTGAATAAAGGCTATCTACTTAACGCCGTAAAAATTTTCTCAAGAATGGCCTTCTTTTCAAAGGGCTTTGCAATGACAGCATCCGCTCCTTTTTCGAGAATGGAGTTTTCGTCTTCTTCAGAAAAACCAGTTGCACAAAAGATAATCGAAGAAGGCCTAAGTTGCCTCTGAAGAACAATGACCTCAATCCCAAGTCCATCTGGCATCCTCATATCAGTAATCAGAATTTGATATTCATTCTTTTTAATTAATTCACGGGCACTTAATACACCATTGGCAGTAGTCACATTGAACCCTTTACGAGTAAAAAAACGACTGAGCGAATCAAGTAGCATTTCTTCATCGTCTACTATTAAAAGATTTAGCTGGCCCATTTGTCTTCTTTACCTTTTTCCTGACTTTTTTCTAATCTAGGGATTTTTAAAATAAACTCTGCACCCTCATTTAATTCTCCAATGGCCAAGTCGCCATTATGACTTTCCATAATGGATTTACTCAAACTTAGACCTAGGCCAGTACCCTCTCCTACTTTTTTAGTTGTAAAAAAGGGATCAAATATTTTATCAATATTTTTAGTATCAATGCCTGAACCGTTATCTTTAATCACAATAAGGTGATGATCTGGCATCAAACTCCATTTTAAATTAATTTGGCGATCCTTCTGCGTTTTCACAGCGTCATAGGCGTTATTTAAAAGGTTAACTAAGACTTGTATTAGCTGAACCTCATTTCCCCACACAGGATATTTTAAATCAATTTCACTTGGTCTATCCACGTTAAAGATAACACCCTGACTCTTAAATTTTTCTTGGGCCATGACAACAACTTCTTCAAAAACAGTATCCATCAAACATTCCTGAAATTCATCGTCATTACCTTGGCGAGAGAAGACTCTAAGGCCTCGTACAATTTTAGCAATTCTGTCTGATGTTTTCTTGATATTTAAAGAAATACTCGTTGCCTCTTCTTTCGCAACTCTGCCTTCTTCCTCTGCGATTTCTAAAAGCTCTTCTGCTTCTGAGCAGATGATGGCCAAGGGGTTATTTATTTCGTGCGCCATCCCGCCGCTCATTTGGCCTAAGGCACTCATCTTTGACTGTTCTATAAGACTTCTCTGTTGTTTCTTAATGAGGTTCTTAGCTTCAATTAAGTGAGTAACATTTATCAAGCTTATGAGAAATAACTCGCCCTTAAAGGTCTTTAAGTCCATTTGGAACCATTGCAATTGTGTAGATTGAGTATGCAGACCAATATGCAAAGTAGCCCCCACATTTTCTTTTAAACTCTTGATTGTTTCAAATATTGGACTCTCGCTAAAGTTGGCATCATCTATTTCACCTAACTCGTTCTCCCATCTTGTTGTTGGAAGCAACTCTTCCAGACGATTACCGGTTAAGTTATTTTTCCCCCAAATTTGTGAAGCCTTTTCGTTATAGGATATGAGTTCGAGGTTTTTATCTACCAATAAGACCGCGCAATCTAATGAGTCCAACATAAAGTCGCGTTTTTTTCTTTCGGCCTCTAGTTTCTTTATACTCTTTTTATTTAAGTTGATAAGAAAGATGAAAAAGGTAAACAACAAAGACATAGCACCACTATAGTAAGTAAGAAGACTTAAATAACTTTTGGTACCACTAATTAAACTTGATTTTAACTTTCTACCTTCTTTTAGCAATATCCTATTTTTGATTAGAATTAATTTCTTCTCTTTCTTCATGAGTTTTAGAAGATTTCTTTGATCATTTTTTTTGAGCGCCAAGTTTTCTTCTTCGAGGAGGTTTAATAACTCCTCATTTTTATCCTCAGTAAACTCTAACAACGATCCAAAGAGGATTTGCTGTTCTCGTTCAAAATTTGACGACCATGATTTGTCTTTATTAATAATTCCTTGAGTTAGGATATTAAGTTTTCTCTGATACATTTCCTTTACGATATTGACTCTATCCGAATATTCGTAATGTTTTATTATTTTTTGAATCGGTTCTATGCCCTGCTTTTGTTTGAAATAGGAAAATCCAGAAAGGAATCCACTAAGGAGAAGACCTGTAATATAAAGAGCAGAAAGTGATGTTTTTTGACCAAGCTTCACACTCAACTATCGGAATATTTATAGTTTTCATTTAATATTTACTGACTCTGGAATAAGAAATCAACTACTTACGTTTGGTATTAATTTTATGGTGTCAACATATCGGCCCTTTTTAGGCCATAATATAAATAAGGAATTCACAGGAGGTGTGCCTTGAAGATTATTAGTCTATTAACACTTTTGTTCTCTTCTCAAATTCTCATGGCAGAGGATACAAACTTTGGGAAACTCGATCCTGACGCCCTTATCTCTCTTCATGAAGAACGTATTCACAACCTTGTTGCAAGCTCTTCTGATATTCGAAGATCTTTAGAAGGTGGTCGTTCTGTCGCTGGCCAAAGTGCACAAGAACAAGCATGGGCACAGGAGTATGTGGACCTTATGAAAGATGAAGACGAGAAAGATTATTTGGGTTTGGCACTAGAGCTATAATAAGGCTTTCAATTCATACACTTGTTGGCCTTCGCTAGACTCTTGGTTAAGTCGAGGGCCTCATCGTGTATGTAAAAGTGTTTATTTATTGGTTCATCGTTTATGAGAACTTGAAATACATTATCCTGCCAATGCTTCTTTATAATGCATTTATTTTTAGTAGGAGTAGGAGTAGGAGTAGGAACTAGTACAGAGGAACCACAGCCACAGATAACCAAAAGGGTACTTATCAGTAAGTACTTAGAGATCATATTCATATTCATCACACTCCCTCTCTTTTCTAAACCTCTCTGGCCCATCAGCCCCTGGCAGTAGCTTGTAATAAAAATAAAAACATTTATTTTCTAGCTTATTCTTGGATCTATTTAAAACAGCATCCCGTATATCCCGTTTTTCTTTTTTTAAATTATAAGTAAATTTCAAAACACCCTTCACTTTAGAGTTAGAGCGCGATTTGGTGACTTTTTTAATGGTCTTCTTCCTTATTATTTTCTTAGGAGAAGGTTTATTTTTTATTGAAACACTCTCTTTTTCAGTATCACTGATACCTATCAAAGCCCCGACAAGTAACTTACTAAGGTCTTTTAACTCACCTATTTCTCCTATTTCAGGTAGAAATGCTTCTTCACTATTTTTTAACACTTCTAAATCCCTTGGGTTTAATGACTTTAGGGCCTTCATTCCAGAACGAACGAAGCTTTGGGAGTTAAAATATTGACCAGGTTCCATATCAAAAGAGTTGAAGCCAGCCCCAGTTGTTCTCAAGGAACCTTTTATTAAAAGAACGTCACTTGAGGGTGAACCTCCTAATGTATAACTGTTTACCAGAAATTCCGTACCTTTGACGCCTAAGCTAACTTGAGGTGTGTTAAATTCTAGAGTCTCTTTTTCTTGAGCCATTCTATTTACAACAACCCTCATCTTTCCTCTAAGTAAGCGAATAAGGTTTTTTCGTTTCCCTTCTATTTTTCGATAGCTTTTCAAATTGAGTTCTGAGTCGGAGGCTAAATTAACAATAGTGTCATCGACAAACTTAAGCTGAATGAAGGATGCCCTTTTTGTGCTAATGACATCACCTTCTTTCAAATGATCACCCAATCTAAGAGGGAAATCATCTGAGAGCACAGAACCCTTTAGTTTAACGACTGTTGCGATACCTTGTGCATGGACGAGATGAATGTTTAGACAAATTCCTAAAAGTATTAAGGTTAATATTTTCATAATACTATTTCCTTTATAACAACATTATTAAGGACTGAAGGAGCTCTGAAAAGAGTTATTTGTTAAGGAATAGGCACCGGAATAATAGGAACGTCTTGCTCAAGGATAAGCAATCCTTTCTTTCTAAGTGGCCAGGATAAATAGTCCAAGGCGAGAGAGCCTTCAAAGCCGAGCATTTGCCACCATACGAGCCAGCGCCTGTATCGATGAAACTTAAGTATTAGTAAATCATCCCCTTCACATTTCTTTGACCAAATAATTGTTAGAGCAATACAACGGTGGACGCTTTCAACAAAATGGTTAAGCAGAGGATGCATTCTCTTTTTAGATTCTAAATCCGCTCTTAGGTTAATTATGTCCTCATAGGCCTTTAGCCAATCTTCTTTTCTAAGGAGTCTATCTATGTCACCTCTCCATTTCGCCACTGGTTTTAAGCTAAACTCTCCGCAAGGAATATCCGTAGTTACTGCCTTAAATTCTGGAGTTAACTTCATATCGATAAAGTCTTCATCGAGAACGCCTAACCCTCTTTGTCGCCAAAAATAGTTTGAGAGATCGTAAAAAATAGCTAGTGGTAATATAAATAACTCGAAGCCAATGAGACCAAGTGAAATGGGAATACTTTTGCCAGAACTAAGAGAAGCATAACGAAACATTCTTAAAATGTTGATTTGTATAGCATCTACTATGTGCTCACAGAAAGGTCCCATTTGTTAAGCTGTTACTTCTAAATATAATCTAAGGAATCTTCTTAGAGGCTCAGCAGCTCCCCATAATAGTTGATCTCCCACTGTAAAAATATTAACGAATTCCTTACCTAGATTCATAGGTCTCACCCTTCCAACTCCGATATTTAATGAACCAGAATAGTGGGCTGGAGATAATCGCTCAAGGGTTGCTTCTTTTGTATTAGGAACAAGGTCTACCCAATCATGGGCCTTAGCAATCAATTCAGTAAACTCACTCAGATCTACATCACTTTTACACTTTAGAGTGATGGCCTGAGAATGAGAGCGCATCGCCCCTATCCTTACACATGTGCCATCGACAGCTATTTTTTGATTACCTGTTAGACCAAGTATTTTATTGCCCTCAACCATTGCCTTCCATTCTTCTCTTGTCTGACCATTCTCCATTGGTGAGTCAATCCAAGGAATAAGGCTCCCTGCGAGAGGTGCACCAAAGAGCTCTTTTGGATAGTTTCCAGATCCCTGCAGCTCAGCTGAAATCAACTTATCTAGTTCAAGAATATTACTCTTTGGGTCTTCAATTAGTTTCGCTTCATGATTATAGAGGTGGCCCATTTGCTTTAGAAGTTCCTTCATATTTTGAGCACCAGCTCCACTGGCAGCTTGGTAAGTGTGAGTACTTATCCAGTCAACCATACCGGCCTTCAAAGGACCTGCTAGTGCCAGGAGCATGAGACTAACAGTGCAATTAGCACCCACGAAGTCTAAAGTTCCCTTGTGAATTTCTTCTTTAATAAGACCTTTGTTAAGGGGATCAAGTACTAAGCAAGCATCTTCTT
The DNA here is from genome assembly GCA_017858255.1 of Bacteriovoracaceae bacterium. Classification (GTDB taxonomy): domain Bacteria; phylum Bdellovibrionota; class Bacteriovoracia; order Bacteriovoracales; family Bacteriovoracaceae. The sequence continues at coordinate 2,413 of JAFMBV010000072.1, read as the reverse complement.
TCATTCTCAAAGTAGAAGCTGCATCAACCCAGATTCCGCGCCAACTGGCCTTCCTCAATTCTCCATGCATCCTTGAAGTGTAGTCACCACCCTGGCAAGTAAGGATGATATCCATTTTCTTTAGAGCATCACAGTCAAAGGCATCCCATAACTCGCCTTCGCTAGAGCCCTCTGGGGCTTTATCCCCATGCTGACTAGTGGAGAAAAATACAGTATCGAAATGCTCAAGGTCATGCTCTTCTCTCATTCTATCTAAGAGAACACTCCCAACCATTCCACGCCATCCAATAAATCCCAACTTTAATTTTTCCGCACTCATGCCCATTCCTTATAAAAAATCTCTTAGTGAGATCATAATCGAGTAATTTTTATTAGTCTCAGTTTTCATAACTCTATATTATTTGGCAATGGGCCAGGAGCAATGTATGGTAATTCTTACGGAAGAGGCGCATTGGCCAGGACAAGAAAACGAGATGGTGACCCATCAAAGACTTTTCTCAGAGGGGATCAATGCCGAAATAAGTTCTCGCGGTCACGAGGAGTTTATTGGTTACTGGGGCTGAATCTCCAGGGCTGTCACAAGTTATTGTGGAGAGCTTCTGAGAAAAATACACTAGTAATTTTTTCTCTCAGTTTTCTATTTCTCTTGAACAGTCCTTACCCCAAGAACCATTTTACCTTTTCCCAACAAACGTGAAACAATGGGTCCACTAAAACTTATGGATTCCAAAGAGTTGAGGTCATTATGGGTTCTTTAAAAGTTGTCGTTTCTAAATTTGGTGGCTCTAGCATGAAAGATGCTTCGGCCATCCAGCGCTCTGCTAAAATTGCAGCGGACCATAAATCATCTTTAGTGGTCGTTAGCGCAACTTATGGAACAACTAACCAATTAATTGAACTCTCAAAAATTGCTCAAACAGAGACTTGGGAAAAATCTCAATTAATCATAGACAGTATTAAAGAAAATCATCGCTCAATTGCTAGTGACTTAAAAGCAACTTCAGAAGATATTGAGGAAATTGATACTCTATTGGCCGAACTTGAAACGCTGGCCAAGGGGATTAATCTTTTAAAAGATGCTCCTTTAAAAGTTACCGACCGCCTCCAAAGCCTCGGAGAGAGATTAAGTTCCCCTCTAATGACCATTGCCCTTAGAGGTATACAAGACAAGAAAACTGAAAACTTTGACGTTAGAAAAGTCATGCGTACGAATGACCAGTTCGGAAAGGGCGTGCCTCAAATAGAGGAAATCCAAAGTCTATGTCAAAATCATTTATTGGCCGCAAAATATGGAGATCAAACCTATGTAACCCAAGGATTTGTTGGTGCAACTGCAGATGGTGAAACCACAACCTTAGGCCGTGGAGGTTCTGATTATTCAGCTGCGCTTTTGGCCGAAGGCCTTGGAGCTGATCTCTTGGAAATATGGACAGACGTAGCAGGTATCGCAACAACTGACCCAAGAATATGTCCGGCGGCGAAACCAATTAACGAAATAACTTTTCAAGAGGCCGCTGAACTCGCAGTCTTTGGCGCGAAAATTCTTCACCCTACAACTCTTGCTCCCGTGCAAAGAATGGCGATCCCTGTTTTTGTAGGAAGTAGTTATGAGCCTGATGCACCAGGAACCTGGATAAAGGCACAATCTGATCATCAACCATTAGTACGGGCAATGGCCCTTAAGAAAGATCAGGCATTACTCACACTAACAACGCCAAAAATGTTGGATTCATTTGGGTTTTTGGCAAAAATCTTTAGTTTCTTTGAAAAACATAAAGTATCTGTAGATGCCATCACCACTTCAGAAATTTCTGTAGCAATGACCGTTGATCGAGAGACTCTTTTAAATAAAGACCTCTTCAAAGATCTTGAAACCGTAGGAACGGTCCAAACTGAAGAGTCCCTAAGCCTAGTCAGCCTTATTGGTAACAATATTAATCATACGCCTGGTTTGGCCCAGAGGGTTTTCACGGCCATTCACAACGAATCGGATCCAATTAATGTGCGCATGATTTGTTTAGGCGCTTCTCGACACAACTTCTGCCTTGTGATCAAAGAAGATCAGGCGAGTTTGGCGATTACTCGCCTACATAACGCTTTTATTGAGGAGTCAAAATGAAAGTCGCTCTTTTTGGCCGTGGAAAAACGGGTTCTCACGTTCAATCTCTTTGTGAGGCCCAGGGGTTTAGCTGCACAGTATTTCACAGTCAAAGCGTACCAACAGTTGAGTCTCTAAAAGGTCACGATATTATTATTAGTTTTATACCGGGACCTGTTTTAGAAGGTTACTTGGACGTGGTCCTCGAGAGTAAACTACCAATCATTAGTGGCTCAACTGGAGTCGAGTGGCCGGAGAGTCTTAATCAATCGCTAATAAAGAATAACCAGTGCTGGGTTCAAGGCCACAATTTTT
>JAFMBV010000189.1 GCA_017858255.1 Bacteriovoracaceae bacterium | reverse complement strand
ATGACAGCTATATTGTCCCTTCAAATATAATGAGAAGCATAATAGACTCGTTTGATTTTTCGACTGAGTATTGGAAAAAGTATTTTTCAAAATATTGGGACTCTAATCTTGAAAAGTTTGAATCTCCTTTTAAGTAAACCAAAAGTGACCTGGCACCTTATGGGAGAGAGAATGAATTACGAAAAAGAATTAATTTCCATTACCAATGATTATAGGGGTCTGCTACCAGATCAAAATATTACTAGTATTATAGAACTAGCTACTCACAACGAGTGGGGTGAGGCCATCGAGATCCTCTGCACTCAGCTTTTTGAGTATGATATTAAGGTTTCATTAAAGAACTATGCCATTCTTGAAAAGATGATTAAAGAAATAGGCCTAGACATGAGCCTCGTAGCCGACTTGGTAAGAGAATAGAATGGCCAAAAGTGACCTCGCTAAGTCACTGAATTCTCACAAATACACTATACCCTTTAGGGTATAATTTATTTCAATTTATGATATAATAATACCTTAAGAGGTATAATATGAGCACAATTGAGAGAAATATAAATACGTCACCATCCTTTTTAGCAACGGTTCTAAAGAGAGAGAGAAAAAAGGCCAACTTGAGCCAATTAGCCTTGGCCAGGGCAATTGGTATAGGACTCAAAACCATTAGAAAGATAGAACAAGATGATGACTCAGTCTCATTGAAGAAGCTTAATCATGTTTTAAATCATTTCGGACTAGAAGCAGGACCTACTAAGTTAGTTTCTTCCCCTAAATTTAAGAAGAGTGGCGCAATAACAAAAGAGTCCATATTGAAGTCACTCTCTGCCTTGCTCATTATCTTCAGAGAAAAATATGGCGTTAAGAAAATAGGGCTTTTCGGGAGTCATGCGAGAAATGAAGCAAACGAAGACTCAGACATTGACATACTTTTTTCTGGAGATACATCAATACGTGACGAGGGAGAGATAACTCTTATTTTAGAACACATTTTTAACGGACACTCTGTGGACCTCACAAAAGAGGAAGCAATCGACCCAAGACTAAAAGAATCAATACTAGAGGACACAGTCTATGTCTAAATACAAAAGTGACGATATTTACTTAGAGAGAATGTTAAAGGCCTGCGAGAAAATCAAGAAATATTCATCTGAATTAACCATTGAGAAGATGCAGGAAAGGGACTTGGAATTTGATGCTATCGCCATGCAATTTCAAGTGCTCGGTGAGAATTCAGTAAAGGTTGCCAATAGCCTGGATAAAATTCCAAACAGTTTTCTAGAAACAGTCGACTGGGTTGGGCTAAAAAGGTTACGAGATGTTATTTCTCACGGTTTTTGAAGGCCTCACAGAAAGAGCACTTTTTGATTATGCAAAGAGCGATATTATCAATGTTGAAACAGGTATAAGACAAATTTTAAAGCAAAGATATGGCAAGTAATATTGCCATAAGAGGAGTTTACAATGGCATCCATTAGCTTTGAAGAACTTAAAAATATAATCAAAACACATCCAGATTATGAAAAAAAATGGAAGAAAGGTGTGGATATAGAAAAAGCCTTTTATATTTCATTTTCGGAAGAAAAGCCCACTCCCCTAGATTCTGATGTTATTGATTTATCTTGTGGTAATTCAATTGCTCTCGATAAGGATAAGGAAGGTGTTGTTTGGGGCCTAGAAATTTGTTGAACCAAAAGGTGCCAGGTACCGAATGGCATCCACTAGACTAAGGCAAACATGAACATTAATGAATTACTAATAAAAACAGAAGATTATCTTGATGGTGATATTGCTGAACAAAACAAATCACTAGGATCAATGCTTCTTAGAGAATTAATAAAGATTGAGGAAGATGACAGTTATATTGTCCCTTCAAGTGTAATGAGAAGCCTAATAGACTCATTTGATATTTACTCTGAATATTGGGTAAAATACTTTTTTAAATATTGGGACTCTAATCTTGAAAAGTTTGAAACTCCTTTTAAGTAAACCAAAAGCGACCTGGCACCTAATGGGAACCATTTCCCAAATTAAGCCTAATTCCTAAAAAAATAGACTAAAGATTCTCATGTTACCCCCTATAATGGAGGTTAGGTTATAGAGGGAATAGGGTGTTTATTTGTCTTATCCGTCACGCGGCCTTTTTTTCTTCTGCCAATTAGCTCCAAAAAATCTGTTCAAATGCCTAACCTACTGAAATCCTTTCCAAAATAATTAAAATATTACTGTTTTTCTCTGGATTTGGTTCCGAAAAGACAGCATGAGAATATTCAAGCTAAAAACTTTTATACCAATTGATCGGGTTGAGTATCGTAAAAGGGTTCTACCCCGATTTGGCATACTTGTCGCCGCGAACTTTGTCTTTGTTTACTTCTTTGAGTTTCTCCATGAAAACTTTTTTATGTTGGGAATGCTCTTGGTTCTTAACTTCGCTATCACTTTAAAGTTAAGTATTCTTACAAGCAAAAGGCTTCTTTACTTCACGAAAGGAAACAAAAGATTATGGAAAGTCTGGCTATTGGCCTTTATGGGAGAAGTCTTTCCGCCTTACAATGCTTACCTCATCTATAGGTGTATGAGCGCTCAGGAAAAGAAGTCATACTCTGCGACTTCTCTTGCTTTAAAACCATTGGCGGTATGCTTTTCCCTTACACTCATAACTCTAGCGATTAGCTTCCCACGTGCCCCAAAAAACTTACCACTAGTCTTGAGCCCCGGTTTTAGCTATGTCTCTCACGTGCTCCTTGATAGTTATAGGGTTTTTAAGCTAGAAGATGAGCGAACAACTGAGTGTCTCAATTCTGATGATTGGCGCTGTTTTCAAAAGGCCACACAAACTGAAGTTTTTCCCGCTACCAACTCTGGAGCTGTTTTAGCAGTCTCTGCTGATGCTAATTTTATCTTTAAAAAGAAGAAACAGACTGAGACCAACCCTGCAATGAAAAGCTCCACTAAAAGACTACTTAAAATCTCTCGAACTCTCCTTGAAACCAATTCTTACTTTTTAAAAGAGAACAGTTGTCATAAGAGGATCACTCCCCTCAATCTCAGTGGACCTATTCACATGATGGTCGGTCTTCAAAATGCTTATATTTTACAAATTGTTGATACTTTTATCAGTAAGGAATTTGCTGGGGCCGCAAAAGCACGCCTAATAGGCATAGCAGATAGCTCTATTAAAAAAGCAAACGAATTAGAAGATAAAGAGACTTCCCGCTCTATCGCCAGCATTAAAGAAGAAATTCTCCATGATGCCTCCAACACCTGCTCTCCTACCATCAAATGACCAAAAGGTGCCAGGTACCGGATGGCATGTACTGGACTGAGGCCAATATGAACATTAGTGAACTATTGAAAAAAACAGAAGAATATCTTAATGGGGATTTTTCTGAGCATAATAAATCACTAGCATCAATGTTCCTTACAGAGTTAATAAAGATTGAAGAAGATGACAGCTATATTGTCCCTTCAAAT
>JAFMBV010000188.1 GCA_017858255.1 Bacteriovoracaceae bacterium | reverse complement strand
TTAGAAGCACTCCATCTGAGGAAATTTAGAGCGTTTTAAGAAACTCTAACAATGCCCTTTTATCACTCTTACTTATCAGAGAGTTACCTTGTTCATCATAGAAGGCCTTAGTATGGCCAATATTTCGAAGACCAGGCCTTGTTGTATCAAAAGTCGAACCTCTCTCTTTTAACCAATCTTTAGGAATTTTATCTCCAACAGGATAACCAAGGCACTCCTGATCATAATGTTCGGGTTTTATTGATGGGCCTTGCACAAACTTCTTTGGCCGCTCATCTGGCCTCATCATAAGAGCACATAAATTAGGAATCGAATTATTATGTAAATAAGGATAACGAAGAAAGATGCCTTCAAGTGGTGGCGGAACATAACCGACTTGCGGCTCAATTGTAGTCTTCATCCATTTCGAGATGCGAAGCTTATTTAAGTTACTAGCAAAAGTCTTAGTCGCCATCCAACGATTGGGATCTGTTCCCACGTCCTTAACGGGAGTCTTCTCATGATAAAAAACTCTCTCAGTTTTAACTTGTTCACTAATCGTTTCAAGTTCGGCCATGGGATAGCTCCAGCGCTTTTCATAACGACCATGACATTTCTTACAAGATTGATTAAAGACCTGCTCCCCATTTTTCGCAAGACCAACATCCAGCGTGCTCTCAGGAAAGAAGTCAGTCCACCGCGGTGCTTGGGTTGCGAATGCCGCTGCCGTTAACTCATCTATACGGTCTTGATTATTCTTCATCCACTTTTCTAGTTCTTTAAGATCAGTGCCTCTTCCAAGTTCATTCCATAAGAAATTAGTAAGGATTGGGTTCCCCGTAACAATAGAGCCATCACTTAACCAACGTGTTTTATATTTTAAGTTCCACCACGGCATTGGCTTTGAATCAGAGACAAATGTTTTCAGCTGATGGGGTTTCCTTCTTCCTATTTTTTTCTTTGAAGCAAACTCATCATCTGCACGCTTATGTAAACTTAAGGCAACATGAGGAAGTGAGGTATCAAGACCTAAAACTTGAGGTTCTACCGAATCAACCCAACGGAGATTATCCTTTGTTCTCTTAAACATCGCCTTTTCTTCTCTGCTGGCGTTAGTCGCGGCCCGAAAGAACCCCGCGGGAATCAAAGGGACATATTTCTTTGCCATGACAAAGAATTCATTTGAACGTGGCCTTTTATTGGTGAGCCCCATTATGGAGCGCCCCATAAAAGTTCCCGAGTGACAGGAGGCACAGCTAAAGGAGAGGCCTGTACTATTAGGAGAATCCGGTGCCGTTAATAAAGAAGCTCCCATACGATATTCTGGGATAGAGTCATCTCTCGTAGGGTAAGGAATTTGAAAGACACCACTCACAATAGAATTATCTGGATAAATATTCAGGCCTAACCATTCATAGAGCCCATCCATGTCTTTATAGCCCAATTTTTTTTCAGCAATTTTTTCTAATAGACGTCTTAAGGGATTATCCTTTTCGTCTTCAAGGAAATATTTAAGAGGTTCATAGGGAATTAATAAACCCGTCACTTCCACAGGCCATTTTAATGCGTGCTTGTAACCGCGAACTTTTACTTCAGGAAGAGACTCTCCATATTGGTAAATATCGAGGCGAGTCTCACCCAACGGAACCTTTGCTTCCCGGCTCCAATCTGGAGCCGCTATTAAACTTGTAAAAGAGAATAATCCAAATAATAAAGTGATGGCTTTAATGATCGTCTTCACAATTTAAACTCCTTTTAGAACCAACAATTTTAATCTTTCATGAATTGGTATGAATTGTCAGGGAAGTTAGAAAATTTAATGTGAATACATCTTTAAAAACCAAATAGTGTGATGTTTATAGACAAAGATAAACACTAACTCACTGATTTTACTTAACCTTGATGCCCGGGTTAAAGACCCAGCCTTTTCTTGATGACTTCAATAGGCGTAAGAGGGATCACAACTTTTAAGTCAGGACCTTCGGCCATACCAGTAATAGCAAGGCGCATTCCTTTGAAAAGAAATTTCCCTTTGATTTTAAGCTCTTTTTTACAGTGATTTGTAAATTCATTGAATTGCTTTTCACTAATAAAAGCACTGTCGATATTTGAAACTTCACCCTTGATATACTCTTTAATCGCAGCAGTGCTCTCCCATGAGAGCACTTCATCAACAGCTTCACCCGTCTCAGGTTCAGTTGAAAATAGAACCTTTAAATGTTCTGGAAGTTCTGCTGGAGTATTTATTTTCTCTTTAAAGAAATCTAAACAATTTTCTTGCCACTCTCTACTTTGAGAATGAAAGGCATGATCCTCAGCTAATGTGGGCGCCAGGTAAGCCATCAGATCTTCTGTGCTCAAACGGCGCATATGTTCACCATTAAAATGTTTAAGCTTCTCAATATCATAGAGAGCAGGAGATTTATTAAATCTACTGAGATCAAAAATAGGAGTGATTTCGTCCATTGTAAAAATATCTTTTTCCTCTGGATGAGACCAACCTAATAGACATAGATAGTTCATTAAAGCTTGAGGAAGAAAATGTTGATCTTTGTACTGAACCACAGAGGTTGCCCCATGTCGTTTAGAAAGCTTTTGGCGATCCTCACCTACTAATAGAGAACAGTGAGCAAACTCTGGAGGTGTAGCACCAAAGGCCTCATAAATCATAAGCTGGCGAACGGTGTTATTAAGATGCTCTTCCGCGCGTAGCACATGAGTCATCTCCATTTTCCAATCATCAATTACACAGCAGAAATTATAAACAGGCATACCGTTTGAACGAAGAATAACAAAATCTCCCACCATATCTTCAGGAAATGTTACTTCTCCCCGGACGAGATCTGTGAATGTATATTTCTTACCAGGATTTTTAAAACGGATGACATGTGTCTCACCAGTATCAACTTTCTTCTTCGCCTCTGCTGGATCGAGGTCGCGATATTTCCCATGATAGAAGTGAGGCGATTTTTTCTCTTCCTGTGCCTTTTCCGTCAGTTTCTCAAGCTCATCATCTGTAAGAAAGCAGTAGTACGCCTTCCCTTCTGTTACTAATTGTTGAGCAAGTTCTGTATAGATCTCAGTTCGTTCACTTTGGCGATAAGGCCCAAAATCTCCGCCCTTATTAGGACCCTCATTATTTTCGATGCCACACCACTTAAGGTCTTCGATCATCGCTACTTCGTACTCTCTTTTAGAGCGCTCCAAATCAGTATCCTCAATCCTTAGAACGAAAGATCCTCCCTTAGCTTTTGCATAAAGATGGCAGTAAAGGGCCGTTCTAGCGCCTCCAATATGGAGTAAACCAGTCGGACTTGGGGCAAAACGTACGCGAGCAGTCATAAATATCCTTAAATTCGAAGATTACAAGCCATTATAAGTACACATTTTTTACGAATCTGTCGAAAAGAAGCCATGAATAGGTTTCTCTATATTATCCGCATAAACGGTGGCCTGATCTTTGGGCTATTCATGGCGATCGTTCTAAGTGGCCCCA
>JAFMBV010000012.1 GCA_017858255.1 Bacteriovoracaceae bacterium | reverse complement strand
AGTAAATATATTCTTCGAAGTCATCTTCACAAGAGTAATGAAAACGTAATGAATCTCTTCTGTGGCGATACATCTCACGTTTACATTTTAACGAATACTTCTCATAGACATCTTTTCTTTTTATATACCCAAGCGTGCGGCCAAAATCCTGCTCACTCTTATAATGCAATCCCTGCTCATCACCAGTGATATAAGAAAGTGTCTTAAGGGGGGAGCCGGTATGAAAGGCCATTTCAGCTAAGTTATTTGGCGATATGGTTAAACGACCAAGAAGTTCTTCCATTGGCCATTTTATGGGACCAAAGGAAAATGCAATAATCTCTGTACAGGTTATTGTTTCACCAGTCATTGCATCAAAGCTAAAATCATAACTTTTTCCAATTTGGTCACTAAGATATTTCATTGTCATCTCTAAATCTTTAAGAGATCTTTTAGTAAAACCTTCTACTCTTAACATAGCCATTTCATCCAAATTAGTAAAACCCTCGAGACTATCAAACTCTAATCCCCAACGGCGAGCTTGAAAAATTCGTTTACCAGCTTTTATTTGTTCTTGAAAAGGTTTCATTACAGGTTTATTCCAAAGGCCTAGTTCCTTTAATTGTTCTTCACTTCCTAGGTAAATGGCCACATGTCCCCAGTGTCCTGGAATTGTAATGTCTGTAAATTTATAGGCCTTCTTTTCCATTAAAAGGTCAAAAGGAAGGAGAGTACTTTCTAGCTTTTGAAGAAGCTCTGAGTTGTTTTTAAGATAACCTTCTCTCCATGCAATACTTCCTGCCACAGCACCGAAAGCAGAGGATGCACCATTGGGTATTTTCGCGAGTCCTGCTAGGACTCCATCCCCGATATTACGCCAGAATAATTCAGTATCAGCTAATTTATCCCAGCTTCTTCCTTGTTTTGTGAGGCCATAGACTCCGCTATTTTTCCATGCAGTAAGCATTGTATTTCCAATCATTTGTTTTTCTTTTACGGGAAAGAGGTGAGTCTTTAGGTAACTTTCTCTTCTTGAAATATTTCTCTTTGCTAATGTTTTACTTCTAAGCTCGTACCACTTACCCAAGCTAAGTGTAGGAATATCAAACTGGTCGGTTAGAAGGTTTCTTAAACTTTGCTTATGAAAAAAGAGATCATGTATTTTTCTAAATGATTCTATTTGCAAGGCCTTAAGTATTTCCTGATCATGCCTTCCAGACCTTAGATCGAGAATACGGTTATGAACGATTATTTGAGCGTAGAAATATTCTTGAAGTAGGTTAAGCGTGTATGGCTGAAGACTTTGCGATTCAAAGGCCTCGACGAAGTAATGCGCTAAGCTTTGACCATAGTTTTCAATTTCTCTTAGGTCTGCTAAGTGGTCGAGTGACTGAAGCTCATTTGCTTTACGGTTTTGGAGATCTTTCAGGGCAGCTATATGCTCATTGACCAATTCATAGGCAAAAGTAATTTGTCCTTGGGCATTGATTACAGTACTCAAAAAAATCAAGACAACAAGGCAGATGGACTTACTTAATTTTATTTTAATCATGGAGCTATTCTAGGGGGAACTAGAATTAATTGTAATGCGGTGTGTAAAATTGTTAGGGGTGTCGCCACTCAGGACCATTAGAAGACCCCTGTAATTCCCAATGGTTAAAGATATGATCGAGGAGACCTTCCTCGTCTAAAATGATTTCGAGGTCTTCTTGGAGTTCTTCAGGGTCAACAGGAAGAAGCAGGCCACAGGAGTAGTGAATCATTTGATCGATTCCATCATCGCTATCCGCGGACTCAAGCCTACTGGAGGTAATGAAAACGCTAAAAAAGGCCAGGCTACCTTCACGCCAGCTTTGGAGGTCGGCCTTTGGGGTGGATGAAAACTTCCCATCTGGGCGGTAATTAGGCGTTGATTGAAGCTCAATCTTTAGGTGCCAGTTGTCTGTTTCAAGCTCGAATTTCATTTCTTCACAATACCCGAAGAGCCCTCTGTAATCCAAAGACTTTTGGGCCATAAAGATAAAGAAATGCTATATATTATCTTTTTTGGAGGAGAATTTGGCGTTTAGTTGCCGTGAAGGTCATATTTATTTTAAAAGAGATAACGAGACAGAGGTCTTGTTGGGACAAGATTTAATACTTAATGACCTCGAGGCCTTGGAATTCTTTCAATTCATTAAAGAGAATCATAACCTTTTTCATAAAAGCCGTTCATTATTTGAAAATTGTCGACCATTTACTCCTTTAAAAGGGGAGAAAATCGTCCTTTTTCCTGGGACATTTTCTCCTTGGCATGAAGGGCATGAGGCCTGCGTGGTCAACCTCCCTGATCATTCTCAAGTTGCTGTTATTCCTGACTACAACCCTTGGAAAGATGTTCGTGATACTGATCTATGGAAAGAGGTTTGCGCTATTTGGAGTGGACTCGAGAAAATTAATTTGAAGGAATGCGACGAGAAAAAAATCAATGTTAGCCTATACTTGGGCTTTCTTACTCTCAAAGAAAAGAATCCAACCATTTCTTGGCTTGGTAGCATTCCCTTTAAAGAAAAGTGGCTTTTGATGGGGGAGGATACCTTTTTAAATATAGATAAATGGAGTGAGGCCAAAGAGCTTCTCTCTCAACTTACAGGACTCTATGTATGCCCAAGGGCAGAAAATAAGGCGAGCGTACTTTCACAGAGAAGCAATCTGCAGTCCTTTGCAAAAGAACTACAAATAGAGTTCTTGGAACCCCATCCTTATCAGCATTACTCATCGACCTATCTCAGGAATCAAGACCAATAAGTCTTTAATAACTAAGGAAATTTTACAGGGTGACTTTCACAAGCTTGTCACCTTCTTCACGGGTTTTTATAACTTAATTTCTACTCATCGCAAGTGGATTAGTCGCTCTGACTATAGACGTTGTAATGAAGTGTTCCTGTTGTTGTGGGGGGGTCTTGGTCGGATGCCGGGACCCTTTCTTTTTACAACAGATTAGTTCGCACACCTTAGGGCACCTTCCATACTTTCAAGTGCTAGTGTTGCAAACTTTCTAGGAAGGCCTACATGGCTAGACCTGCCTGTGACATTAAACTCTTTGTCTGCATTCTTCACTTTCTTACCGGCCAACGGGATTTTTTGGTAAATATTAACAAAATTACCAACAACTTCCTTTCCAGGATTAGCATACTTATAAGAGTATCCACGAGGGTCAAAAGTAACGATATTTTCGATGTATTGGCCTTTCTTTTCAGCTTCTTCAATAAAGTTAAAGACTCCTTTTCCGGCCCCAAAACTATGTCCTAGAACATGTAGAGAGAATCTCCCTCCAAAGGCCTTTGAAAAGCTTTGAGCGCACGCAATTGCTTCTTTGGCCGCATCCTTGCCATAGTAAAAGTCTTTTGAAGAAATATTTTTGGAACCACAGCGGTCTTTGATTTTAGAAACAACTCTTTTTTGAAGGACACCCATTTTTAACTCTGCTGTGCCAAGCCCATCAAAGGTAATGATGAGGTTGGATGCTCCATTCTCTTTTGCTTCTTTAAGGAGTTCTGGGCATTGAGAATAGCTATTAAATGTAATGAGTAAGAGGGCAAAAATTAGTGGGGTCTTCATCGTAGGGGCTCCGTTTTTGATTGGGTCGTTGGTAACATAACTCTAATTCTGAACCCACTAAAGCCGTCCTGTAATTATTGCTAGCTAATCTAAAGGTGTCTTTAATTTTGACAGGGAGTGAATCCTTTTCAACGAATATAAAAATGTATGGTGTGTGGGGTATTGTGGCCCAAGGAAAAATTTTATACTGAGGTGAGAAAATGAAAAAAATTATAGCAATAATCAGTTTTATAGTGATGGGCACATCATTCGCTCAGACTTTTAAGATGGATAAAGATTACCTTTCTCTTGCTCAAGAAAGGTTGATTAAGTCACAAACCGAATGCCGGCAATTAGAAAAAGAGTTATTAAATGATCCCTTCATTGTTAACCTTAGTGATGAAATGAAGAGGGGAGTTACCCGTGGCGAGATTTCAACGGGGGCAGCTGATCGTGCCACAAAAATGATTCAATTGATGATTGGTATGTCTAAGGATATGTGCTCACATATTGACACTACTGTAGAGTTACTTCAAAAAGAACTCGCTTCTGATGCCTCAACAAGTGTATTTACTATAAAAGATCATACTAATAAATTACTCGATATTGCTGAGGCCGCGGCGCTAGAGATCATTGAATTATCAAAGGCTCCAGAATTAAGTGTTGAAGATCAAGAGCTGCTTAAAATTATCGGAGATATTATGGTTCGCGCGACAACCCAAATTTCTGATCAGAGAAACAATCAAGACTAAATAGTTCATTCATTTGTACAAAAAAAAGCCCCACAATTGTGGGGCTTTATTATTTTCAATTCGTAAAATGAATTAGATTTTCCAATAATGTTCAACAACTAGCTGACCATTGTACTCGAAGGGGATATCCTCTGGCATTGGGAAAGCAATCATTTCAGCTTTCCTTGCATCGTCGTTACCGTCTATTTTAAAACAAGCAGGTACTGAAGGAAGACGTGGAGTCTCTACAGAACGCTTGTAGTTTTGGTTTTTGTAGCCTTTTTCAGTAAGTTCAATCTTGTCACCAACTTTAACAACGAAAGAAGCTTTATCAACAACTTTGCCATTAACTTTTACTTGTCCGTGACAAACCATTTGAGACGCTGAAGGCATCGAAGGTGCCCAGTTTAGACGGAAGATAACATTGTTGAGACGACGCTCAAGGTTTGTGATCATGTACTCCATCCAAGGCTTACCTGCAGAGTGTTTTTTAGAATGCTTCACATACTTAACAAGTTGCTTTTCACGAAGACCGTAATGGTAAACAAGTTTTTGTTTTTCTTTCAAACGAACAGCGTAATCAGAAATTTTCTTTCTCTTGTTTCCATGAACACCTGGTCCATAAGGACGACGCTCTAGAGCACCGGCTTTACCAAGTCCTGGAAGTTCAATTCCAAGAGCTCTCTGGATTTTAAAGCGGGGATTCCCCGTAGTTGCTTTTGCCATATCAGATTCTCCTAATGTTACGGACCACGGCGTATGGCCTAAATCACGACATCACAGATTAAAGCCGTGGTCACAAACTGATGAATGCGTGAAGGTCGGATACTAATGAATTAAGGTGCTTAAGTCAATCATGGTTCCAGGGCACTTTCTTTTTTTCCTGACCAATGACCTCTTGGATATATTGGCGATAAAGATCGTGAAGACCCCTTGTCCTTGGTCCAGGTTTCCCATTTCCAATGACTTGGCCGTCAACTTGAGTGACAGGCATCACTTCTCTAGTAGAAGAGGTGATGAAAACCTCTTGTGCGCCGCATACTCTTTTGGGTGTAAAGTTCTCTTCTTTGACTTGGAAATTATTTTTCTTTGCTATTTCTAGGAGAGTCGCCCGAGTTATCCCTCCAAGAAGGCCTGCTTCTAGGGGGGGCGTTATAAAACAGTCATTTTCAAGAATCCAAATATTTGCCGTCGTTGACTCTGTAACATTCCCCTCAGCATTAAGCATAATGGCGTCATAAGCGCCTTTTTCTTTGGCCTGAGAAATCGCGAGGACATTATTGAGGTAATTTCCGGATTTAACGTTGGGATCAACAGACTTTTTAGGGTTTCGAAGAATTCCCGCAGTAATGAGGCTGACCCCATCGTCATAATACTTTTGGGGCTGGGGTGTCAGCTCCTTAAATATTATATAAAGATTTTGTCCATCACTCAGACCTGGGTCGAGGCCGATTTCACCAGCACCTCTGGTAATCATAATTCGAATATAGAGGCGGTCATTTTCAAAGTGTTTAAGTCCACGTTGAATAAGGTCTTTAATCTGGGTTGGCGACCATTCCAAATTCATGCCTATTCCAAGGGCCGAGTTATCAAGTCTTCTAAGATGGGTCTCCAAAAGAAAGGGAACCTTTTCATAGGTCAGGGTGACTTCATAAACCGAGTCTCCATAGAGAAAACCTCTATCGAAAACAGAGACTACAGCTTCTTCTGGAGGAGTGAAGCGACCATTAATACAGACTAAAGCGTCCTTATTCTTTTCTTGATTCATCTCTTTTCCCATACACCTTGATATTTATCGTCAACCAGATTCCAGGCCTTGCTGTAGACATGCACTTTTTTAGTCGGTTTTCCCAACGAATCAATAAGTGGGAGTTGGCGATGGGTCCAGCCGAGGATACTTTCAGATAAATTAAAGGCATCAAAGCCGGCCTTTATAAGGCCTTGGGTATATTCACTGGAGCGCTGGCCTATTGTGCAGTAGGAAAGAATCTTTTTACCCCGGAAATTCTCACGATTTTTCTCAAAATCTTCCTTAGAGAGCGCGCCTGGAATTTGGCTTACGGCCCGTTCATCCTTGGAGCGGACGTCTACTAAAATGTAATGAGATTTATCCTTAATATAGGCTTCAATGGTTAGCTGAGGAGCACCTGAAAACTTCTTCGTAATTGTGCTCGCCATGGTCTTTACGACCTGGCCTTTATTACCAGTATCTTGTGGATTTATGCAGTTTGAGAGCATGATAAGCAAGAATAGGCTGGTTTTCTTCATGGAGCTATTATGCCTTCGTCGATTCTTCTTGTGAAGTTTGACATTGATTGTCAGAAGAGGAGATAATTTTAGCAATGGCAAAGGTTGTATTTTTTATTCTCTATTTATTTTCCACCTCAGTACTTGCGGTAAGCGTTGCAGATCGAGATCCAACGGCTCCCATCGTGAGCTTAAATGCCAGTGGCTCAGTTTTTGAACTCTATGTTGAACCTAATACTGGAGTCGCAGATTCTCCTCATCAATTATTTATTCCAGTCGGGACGACGACGACTCCTAATCAGGATTATTCTTTTTTTTCAAACAGAGCAAACCTTCCCACTTTCACGGGGAAAGTCCCCGACGGCACAGTTTCCTTAAATTTTCGTTTAAATATTGAGGTTGAAGGTAGTAATACTGAGCTCTATGCCGCTGTAGAAGAGAGTTCAACGAGTTTTAGAATCGTCGCGATTCAAACCTTCTTGGCCAACAGTACGGACCAGGCTTACAGTTTAGATTTAGAGGACGTTTGCACAGCAGCCATTGGCTGTGGAAATCTAACAAAAACAAATACGCCAAAACAAAGTGTCACTGGGAAGAGGCTCTTTCTCTTTATAGGAGATGATAGGGCCCTTAATTCAACCTTTGATCCTTCAACGGAATCAAATGGCGCATATTATGAACTTAATTTCAGTAGTTATATCTATGACACTGAATTTCAGCTCTTTGACTTATTTAAAGGCGATGCTCAGTTAACGGCGGATTACCGCGCCTTTACCATGGATAAGGTGCGAAGCCTTTATGCGATCGTGACTAAAGGCAGTCAGGGACTTTGTAGTGGTGATGTTGGCGGTGCTGTCTCTACTCAAAAGCTTGGAGACGTGAGTCTTAGTTTTTCTAATCTCGTCGATCTCGTTAGCACTCAGACCATTGGTCAAAAGAAAGTTCCTAATCTTGAAAATGGTTTTTGCTATAGTGTGCGTTTGCTCTTTTGTGACCTCTATGGCTTTTGCTCGACTCTCTCAAAAGGAATTCAAAATGCTCCAGAAGACATTCAGGCCCTTCTTGAAAAACAGGCCTGCTTTTTCTTTACGGCAGGCTTTGGCGAGCAGCATCCCATCGTTGATTACTTTCAGGCGTGGCGAGACAATACTCTTCGGAAATTTTGGCTTGGGCGGCAGTTTATTCAATTTTATTATCGTGTGGCCCCTCAGTACACTCCCTTCATTTTGGAGAGACCTTGGCTTCAGAGTTTAATTCGTGGTGTCGCTTATGTGCTCTACGGAGCCATTAAATGGGGCTGGCTGGTTATTTTTCTTGGGGTTTTGGGAATAGTACAAAATCGATTCAAGAAAAGATTATCACTCTAGTTCAAGGAGATTTCTTCCATGGCAGGTCATTCTAAATGGGCCAATATTCGTCACCGCAAAGGTGCCCAAGATGCTAAGCGTGGGAAGATTTTCACAAAGCTTATCAAGGAAATTACGGTCGCTGTTAAAAGTGGTGGGCCAGAAATGGAAACCAATCCAAGGTTACGTCTCGCCATTCAAAATGCTCGTGGCCAAAATATGCCAAAAGATAATATCGATCGGGCCATCAAAAAGGCGTCGGGTGAAGATGGGGCCAGTTACACAGATGTGACTTTTGAAGGCTACGGACCCGACGGGATTGCTGTCTTTGTGGAGTGTGCTACAGATAACAACACTCGTACTGTTGCCAATGTTCGCTCTTTCTTTAAAAAGCATGGTGGAAATCTTGGAAAAGATGGCTGCCTTGAGTTTGTCTTTGACCGTAAAGGTATCTTTACTATTGATCAAAATGAACTCGATGAAGACGAGTTTACGATGGAGATGATTGATGGTGGCGCAGAGGACGTTGAATTCGAAGAAGGTTTAATTAATGTTACTACCGCTATGGAAGACTTTGGTAATCTACAAAAGAAACTAGGCGACCTTAATATCGAGCCCAGAGAAGCTGGCCTTCAGCGGCTGCCAACAACGATGAAAGATATCGATGCTGGTACTTGGGAAGTGTTTTCCAAGCTTATAGACTCATTAGAAGATGATGATGATGTTCAAAAGGTTTACCACAACGTTGAGTTTAATGAAGAACTCATGACTGGTGAATAACTAAAATGAAAAGAGAACCAGAACTTTATCTTATTTCTTTAATCCATATTTTAGGCCAGCTCAAAGAAGAGGTCCAAACCTATTATCCTAATTGGAACTTCAATCAGGGGGCGCGCGGCTTTGTCACTTATCGCCTTGATCGTGAGTACGGACTTCAAGAAATTTACGAAAAAACAATTACCTTTTCTCTCGTAAAGGGAATCCTTATTGAAAAGGGTGAGAAGTCCTATATTGAATCCCTCATACCTGAAACTCAAAAGAAATATAATACCCACACTATTCATCGTTGGGATCTTGTTGAAGAAACAGGTGAGATGGGAGATCGGAAAACTCGAGGACCTGTTATCGATGTCATTCGCATTGATAGTGAATCCTACGCGCTAGGTGTTCGGCAACAGGTTCGTGGTGACTTTGCCCCTTATACGGGTTTATCACCAATTCCTCGTGAGGAAAGGGCGCCATCTTTAGCCTACCATAAAATAGGGGAAGCTTTTAAAAGGTTTCGCCCTCTAGTAGGTCATGAAGAGGTTTTTTTAGACATAGGTTGCTCTCCTGGCGGTTCTGCTTATTTTCTTTTAAAGAATGGTTTTCGAGTAATAGGTGTTGATACAGAACCTTTAAGTGAAGAAGTTAAAGAAGATTTTCCAGAGGGTTTTCTATTTCTTAATACAAACTATACTAATTTGAAAACAAAGCATCTGAGAGGTTTACCTCCTGTTAACTGGATTGTATTTGATGTGGATACAGCATCAAAAGCGGCCCTTGCAAGTCTTCTTAAGTTAATGAATAAGCTTGATGAATGTGTTGGGCTTATCATGACAGTAAAACTTGAGTTAGGTTTTAATATTCATGACATTAGGGAGCTAGAAGAGATGGCCAAAGATAATGGGTACTCTGAAATTAGAAAGAGTATTCTTCCAAGTCATGACAAAGAGTTCTGTTTGTTTATAACAAAGGCCGACTAGAGAATGTTTGATTTTTTTAGGGCCTGGCGAGGTCTAAAGATCCCTGTTATTCTTTTATTTGGATCCCTAATCCTAGGGACTTTTGGCTTCAAGGCCTTCTTTCCTGACGAAACATTTTTGCGTTTACTTTATATGGCCGGCATTACCCTCACGACAGTGGGTTATGGAGACATTCTTGGGATTGACGAAAATCCTGCGGCCATTATCTATACAACTTTCTTAATGTTTACTGGAATGGGTGTTGTTCTTTATTCTACCTCTGTAGTGACGGCGTATATTATTGAAGGAAATCTAAAGAATGCTTTTTCATTCGAAAGAGTGAGAAGAAGGATAAAGCGTATGGAAAATCATTTTATTATCTGTGGTGCAGGTGAGACCGGGGTCCATGTGATTCGCGAAATGGTTGCAGCTGATCAGGAATGTGTCGTAATAGAGACTACGGAAGAAAAAAAACAGGAGATTAACTTCGAGTTCCCTAATGTTCCTGTTTTGGTCGGAGATGCAACAACCGACCTTATCTTAGAGAAAGCGGGGATTGGTAGGGCACGAGGTCTTGTAGCTGCACTTTCAAATGACAAAGATAATTTATTCCTTACGGTATCCGCAAAAATGCTACAGCCACGTCTTACCATTGTTTCTAAGGCCATTGATTTAACAATGATTAAAAAACTTAAGCGTGCAGGAGCCTCTCGCGTTGTTTCACCAAACTATATTGGGGGAATGCGAATGGCGTCCGAAATTTTACGACCTCATGTTACGAACTTTCTCGATCGTATGTTGAGGGGGACGGATAAATCAATTCGAGTTGAAGAGGTTGTTATTCCTAAAGAATCTTCACTTGTTGGTAAAAAGATAGGAGAAGTTGATTTTTATAGTAACTGTGGCCTTAATATTCTCGCTCTCGGACGAGGTGGCGATCACTTCCAATATAACCCCGGTCCAGAGATAGAGTTGAGCTCGGGTGATGTTCTTCTTTATATTGGTACAGGAGAACAGGAAAAACTTTTAGATAAGCTCGTTAGTAAATAGAGTTTTAACCCTAGGTTAATGACTCATATTTCCCTTTTTCTTCCCTAAATGATGGATTTTGCACAACTTTGGAATCTTTCACACCAAAATGTGAAGTTTTTAGACAGAGGAAATAAGTCCTGAAATGATTACATCATGCGTCATTCTGTCGTCAATAACTGTTATATTTTAACCACTTAAGTCCTATTGAGAAGAGAAAGGAACTATTTCATGTTGGTTAAAACCTTTGTCATATTTTTCACAACTTTACTGTTAAGCAATGTATTTGCAGTGGTATCACATGATGACACTTGGTCTAGTTTAGTCGAAGCAAAAGAGCGGGGTGAAATTACTTTTGAAAACCCTGAATATCTCTTAAACGGAGGTTTCTTTTACAAGGCCACAGACATTTGTTTATCGGGGGTAGGGCAAAAAGTAATTAAGCCTATTAAAATTAAGGCCCGTAAAAAGTGTTTGAGAAGACGTGGTAAAAAATGTCTTAGAGAAGTAATGGTATATCCAAAATTAAATATTTTGGGGAAGAGATTTGGGTGTTTAGTGCGAAAAGATAATGACCCTAGCAAACGATGTTTTATGTATGGATCTGTTCCTTTTGTGGCCCAAACGACTTTTTCGGTAAATGTGTTTAAAGTGGATGGTGGGGATTTAGTGCCTCTTTTTGATAAAGAATTAAAGCTACCTTCTTGTAAGGATAAAGAATAATGTTAGAGACAAACTTCACAAATTTAAGTCAAGGTCGTGAGGCAAAGGCCAAGCCAACGCTTTTTAATTTTACGGACTATGCTGACTTTCTTAACGCTTATGTGAGCGCTTATGGTAAGTATAGTCATGGTCCTTATAACTTAAAAAATTGGGCAAATCGCCTGGGCTATCGTTCGCCAAGCTCACTTGCCATGGTATTAAATAAACAACGACTTCCTACATGGAAGATGATCGTTTCTTTTTCTGAAGACTTTAAGTTTAGCAAGGGCGAACGTAAGTACTTTGAGCTCCTCGTTGAAATTGAGAGAAAAAAGCAGTCTGGCGCAGACATTAGTGAGCTATTGGTTGAAGCTAGTCGTTTGAGTGGTTTAAGTGAAGTCCAGAAAATTAATTACGATCAGTTTTCAGTTGTGAGTGATTGGTACTGTTATGCCATAAAATCCTTAGTCAGCAATAAGCACTTTATTAATGATCACGACTGGATTTTTAAAGCATTAAGAAGAAAAATTTCAAAGGCCCAAATTAAAAATGCTATTCAAAACCTCAAAAATGTAGGTCTTCTCCAAGATGATGCAGAGAAGGGGATTAAAGAGAACCCAGTTAAAACTCATACTGGAAATCAAGTTCCTTCAGCCGCCATTAAGAATCATCACAGAGGTATGCTTGTTCAAGCCGCTCAGGCACTAGATGAACAGGATGTTAACAATAGGATGTTCCAAGGTCTTACTCTGAATATTAAGAAAAAAGAGGACCTAAAGAATGCCTACGCAGACATTGTGAATTTCGTGAGTGAATTTAATGAAAAATATAGAGACGATGAAGTTGGTGATGCTGTTTATCAGTTAAATATTCAGTTATTTGAGCATACAAAAGACTTAGAATAAAAAATTGGATGAACTTTATGAAGACAGCTACCCCTACGATGAAAAATTTATTTAGAACCACGCTGAAAAGAAGTTTGGCCCTCGTTGTAATGGCGACTCTTAACTTTAGTGGTTTCGCTCAGGTCTTAAAATTTGAGAAAGATTTGACTCTCATGCCTAATGAAGATGCGGTAAACGATACATTATCTCTTGAGAATGACTTTGTGTTCGATCCAGAGTTTCGCACGGACAAGGCTTTAGTGGATTTTAGGGCAGCTTTATCGGGAGATACAGTTGGTAATGGTTACGTTATAGACAATGAGAACCATGGGACAATTGATTTTGACGATATCTTTTTAAATCCTTCAGTGCGTGAAAGTCGTAACCTTCAATTTAAAATTAATTTAGACTCTATAGGGATAGACCCAAGAAATATAAGAAGTGGTGATACTGTTGGTAATGGTGGAGGCCTTCTCGAAGCACAGGTGAGCTTTTACTATCATAATTTAGCTAAACACATTATTTCTTCTTTCGAACAATCCTTTGTTAATTTTGATGAAAATGAGAATAAGGTATTATTGGATATACTCAATATACTTTCAGACTATGAAGGTGAGGGGAAAGTCATCTTCCTTTCCGAAGCTGATTATCCAGATTTTTTCCATCTAAAAGGTTTTGATCCAGCACCTAGAGTGGCGAAGACTGGCTTTTCTTCAGAGTTCCCTATTTTTATAAATAGAGATCTTGCATACAGGCGAATGGATAATCCTCGCCTTTGGATTGGTCTTCTTATTCATGAGCTTGGGCATCAGGTTGGTGTTGGTAATCATACTTTTTTAGAAGAACTTGGGACTAAGGTCATAAATGTTTCAGAGGTAAATAAGGCCGAAATTGAAATGACAATTACTGAGGATCTGATTGTTGGTTTAGGTTATTATAATCACGATTTTGTTGATGGCGTACCAGACCTCTACGTCACTTATGGAGAAAAGCTTCATAGGATTGAAGGCTGGAGTAATCAAGGCTTTAGAGAAGTATGTGGTAAAGGGCTCTATTATGGTGGGGTTAGTATATCCAACCTTCATTGGAAAGATCGCGGTCTTACAGATATGGTTTATGATTTAAGAGTTACGGCCGGAGGCTGGGCATCCGTTAAGTGCTTAGATAAAGCTGCGGGTGTGTACTATAATGAGTATGTAGATATTGAAGTGGTCGTCAATATTGGTGATGGACCAATGAATACTGAAGTAAAAATAAAATAGAATAAAAAAAGGGTCCTCTTAAGGACCCATCTTTTTTATTTGAGAACGCTTTCTAGTTCTCCACCTTCATACATTTCCATGATAATGTCATTTCCACCAACAAGCTGGCCCTTAACATATAACTGAGGGAATGTCGGCCAATTACTATATTCCTTAAGTCCTTGACGAATATCCATATCAGATAAGATATCAAAAGTGTTGTATGTTACATTCATGGCATTAAGGATACCGATAACGTTAGCGCTAAATCCGCACTGAGGTATTTCCGGGTTTCCTTTCATAAATAGTACGATACTAGAGCTACCAATTATTTTCTTAATTCTTTCGTTTAGGTCGCCTGAAGTACTTTCTTCTTTTATAGCGCTTCCACCTGGTTGTGGAACTTTGTCGCTACCTAAAATATTAAATGGGTTCTTTTCGTCGCTCATATAATTCTCCGTTTTTTAAAGCAGTCCTTGGGCCTTGGCCTTTTCTTTCGTTAGAGTTTTTAACTGAACTGCATGTATTTCATTAGATCCTAACTTTTCTTTCAGGATATCCATAATCATTTGATGCTGCTGGATGAGAATTTTTCCCATAAAGGCATCACTGATGATCATTATACCAAGATGATCTGCAGTTCCGGTAAGGTCCGTAACCTTAACGACTGCATCTTCAAGGTGAGATTTGATTAGGCCTTCAACCGAGGTAAAGTCGACCATAGTGCTTTCCTTGTTTGTGTTATTGAGGTGTTACAGCCCAGAAACTAGTCACAAAAGTAAGAATACGCAAGGACCAGGTGGTCCAGCCTAACTTTTTATGAAGAGGCCTTATAGAATTATCGCCACTTAAGAGTTTGCGCCCTGTGTAGATCATGCCACCATAGAAGAAAACAGTAAGGACAGCTATTGAGACATGGACATTAAGCATCATTGCATTAGAGACTGCGTTAGAGGCTTTTATTATGGCACCGCGACCAAGTTCAATCTGTAGGATTAGTAATATGTCCCATATGATGGTGGTGGCCATAAGCTTAATGTGGACCGACCTTTTTTTTCTAAGGTAGACTCCCAAAGTCATGGTGCTAAGTATTAAAAACGACTGAATTTGAAAGACAACTGCAGTGCTCATCCAATCCCTTAAGTTTTGTTAATGATTCTTAAGTTATTTTATAAGGGAAAAGGAATTTGTCGACAACTAAACATTGGTATTAAGAGATATAAAAGGGACTCATGGATAATAATTTAGGGCGTTGGGCCATTATTGATATTGAAACAACAGGGGTTGATCCTCTTAATGACGAAATTATTGACGTTGGTTTTTTACAATTTGAAGGAACTTCTCTTGTAAAGAAATACTCGTCATTGGTTCGCTCTTCTTTTGTGCCAAGTTTTTTTATACAAAAGCTTACTGGTATTAATGAAAAGATGATTAAAAAAGCGCCTCTTTGGTCTAAAGTAGAGCCAGAGATAAGCGAGCTTTTTGGCCATCGCCTGATCGCTCACAATGCCGATTTTGAAAAAAACTTCTTATATCACTCCTTTGATGAAATTGACGATGGAGGCGAGAGGGAAACCTATGAGGATTCTCTGCCTTTTCTAAGTCTTCTCTTTCCCTATAAGCAGTCTCTAAAGCTAGAAAACTTTATTGTCGAGTGGGGCCTGGCCGCTGGAGAAACTCATCGAGGATTTGAAGATAGTGTTGATTTATTAAAAGTCCTTTTAACGGCAGTTCAATTGATCAAAGGGGATAGTGATAATTATCAAACAATCAATTCACTCTTTCAAAAGTATGATCTGAAAAACTATTGGTATTACAAATTCTTTAACCTTGATGACGATGAAGTCCAGGAGCTTGCAGAGGCGATTGACTTTGATGTCGATGCAGCAGTTATAAAAGCAAAAGATTTTGAAGATAGTCGTTTTCATGCTCCAATCTTTGCTGGGGAGAGACCCTTTTCTTTTGAATTCTCTGGAGAAAATCTAAAGAAAATATTTCGATCGGAAGAGAGTCTACGCGAAAATATACCCGGCTACTCATATAGAAAGTCTCAAGAAGAATTGTCTTTGAAGGCGGGACAAAGCTTTAAAAATGGTGTCCATGCTCTTGTTCAGGCTCCGACGGGTACTGGCAAGACAATGGGCTATCTCGTGCCAAGTGCTTTATTCGCTATGGAAGAAAAGAAGCAGGTACTTGTCGCCACAGGAACAAAGACCCTCCAGTATCAGGCGATGTACAAAGATGTACCGCAACTAAGAAAAATTTTGGGTGTTGGCGAAGAAGAGCTTAAGGTTAAGCGCTTGGTGGGTTCAAGTAACCACCTCTGTGAGCTTTTATTTCGACAAAGTATTGATGAGGAAGACCTCCTTTTTTCCACAAGAGAATTTGGGGATAACTTTACGGATATGTATTTTGAGTTAGTCTTTTATCATAATTCAAGACTAGACAGTGAAAACTGGATAATTAGAGACGACCTTCCCTACGTGTTTAAGAGAAAATTTGAAGCATTTAGGAATAGAGATAAAGAGAATGCTGTCGATTACCGTTCATGCACCGGCAACGCGTGTCCTTTTAAAAGCGACTGTACTTATATTCGTGGATTGCGAGAGGCAAAGGAAGCCGACATCGTTATTGGAAACCATGCTCTAACATTTTCTTGGCCTAGGGCCTTTCCCCGCCCAGAATATATTGTTATTGATGAAGCCCATAAGATAGAAGATGAAACAACGAGGGCCTTTTCTCTTGAGGCAACTAAAGATAGCTTAGATAGTTTGGCCCGCTCTCTTAATCATAATCAGGGTATTGGTTCTCTTTTTTATTTACTAGCTCAAAAAGAAGAAGAGGTAGGCGATAGCACCGTCATCATAAATAAGCTTCGGGAACAAACTCTTGAGACTTACCAGATGCTCATGGATCATTTACGGGTTCTTCCTGAAGTATTTGAGAACTACTTTAAGAAACATCCTCGCTATACAGAATACTTTTGGAATGAACTTCCCATGGTTTCTGGCGATAACACTCAAGACGCTCTTGGCAGAGGTCTCTTTAACCACTTAGAGAGTATAAAATTTATTCTTTCGAATTATTCTGAGGCCTTGTCTCCTTACGTCTCTCTCTTCGAAGTAAAGAACTTAGAGGGCGAGAATCAAATCGTAGCTCTCACGCGTTTTGAAACTTTCGCTGCAACATTAGATGACTTAATCTTAGCTCTTGATACGACAGTTAATAGAAAAGCCGGTTATAGCCACAGCCTTAAATTTCATGAAAGAGAAGGCTATTCTATTTATTCTGGCCCTATAAATATCGGTGAAACTTTATATAATCACCTCTTGCAAACAAGCCGAAGTGTCTTCTTTACTTCAGCGACTCTTGGAAACGCAGAAGGTGATCAAGGCTTTAGAGGAGTTGAATGGGCCACAGGCTATGGCTACCTTGAAGCTGATAGACGCTTTCGCCATGGCTTTTTCTTGCCCGCTCCCTATGATTATAAAAAGAATACGAGGGTTTATCTTTGCGATGATGTACCTAACCTTCATAGTAATGACTTTGTGGAAACTATTCTTAAACAGGTTAATCCATTAATAAGAGACCTCGGAGGTAGAACTCTGCTTCTTTTCTCCGCTCGAAAAAGGTTTGAGCTTGCCCGAGAAATTCTTTTAAGAGACTTTGATGGTGAAATTCCGCTCTTTATTCAAGGGATGGGATCTCAGGTGGTCGAAGAGTTTAAAAATAATGGGCAGGGGATTCTTCTCGGTATGGAAAGCTTTGGGGAGGGAATTGATATTCCTGGTGAAGCCCTTCAGTTTGTCTTTATTGATAAGGTTCCTGACTTAAGAATGGACCAAGTTATTAATGATCGGCGCCATTTCTATGAAACAAATATCGGCAATGAATTTACTGATTATTATTTGGCCCATCGTACTCGTTCATTACACCAAAAGTTAGGTCGACTGCTTCGGACAGAGTCAGACAGGGGTGGAGTGATCGTCGTTGACTCTAGAACTCAAAAGTGGAAGGGAAGGACGATGGAGAAGTTTAATAAACTCATGGAGCCGTATTCAATATTAAGAGAACCTTTAAAAGACGCAGTTGAAGGAGTTCGTCACTTTATATTAGATAATGAAGAAGGCTCCTCCTCAAAAGAAGATGGTGCTAGTCCTTATCAAGGTCATTCAAATATTTAATTTGAATTCTTATGCCATCCTGAGAACGAATGGTGTAGGGAATAGTTGCATGTTTGGATATATAGGTGGTCGCAAACGGAACACCATCTTGTTCTTGTGCTTTATCAAGATCGATGACATCAAATATCTTATAAGGCGTTGCCGCTACACTGTGACCATCGATATTAATATTCTCTGAGGCCAATGCTGTTCTCTCCGCTGCGACTTTTTGTTGAAAGGGTGCTGTTTCAAAAGTCCATTGATTGGTGGAGCTTAGGATAGGATAGAAGTTTTTCGCAGTAGTGTCTTCTTTCTTAGTCTTTAGAAAAAGCATCGAAGTACTGGCCGATGGGGTCGTAATGGAAAACTTTGGTGGAACTTGAAGTTGCTTATGCTCTTGGCTTTTTTTACTCATAAAAATATAATCAACAACATTTGTTCTGGGATTGAAGTCATATATTTCTTTTACAACAAGCTCGCCTAAGCTTCTTTCCACCATAAGCTTTTGAGGCACATAATCCTTAGTTAAGGCAAAGTCGACATAGATGACGAGGAGTTCTCCAGTTGAGACGCGGGAGTGGATTTCAGCAAAGAAGGACATTCCTAGTTCTTTTCTGTCTTTATAGACTTCAAACTCTTCTTCTGCGTAGAGAGTTTCACCTTTATAATAATTGTATGCGCCGCGGTATACTTTGTCGCCACGGGGCTTGCGTCGTATTTCCATAAGTTTATTTTACTAAGACTATCCGATACTTTAAATCGGGCAATATACTCACTATTTCTCCTTATCTCTTGGACTTTATTGAGAATTCCTCTTGAAAATGAGGCAAAAGACTTTCTTTTTGGTATGGTATTAAAAAAAATTACCAAGGGATTAGGAATGACTGAAAATTTTTACAGAGTATTGCACTATGGTTCATTATTTTTCTTCTTATCAGGGCTAGGTATTTCCTTTTTCTCCGATAGTAAAAATGTAGCGAATAAAATTATTACAGGTATTTCTTCACTTCTTATTTTAGTGGCCGGAATGGGGTTAATTGCCAAGGCATTGCAGATTGGTCATGGGGCTTCATGGCCTGCTTGGATACACGCGAAAATTATCATTTGGGCCTTGCTCGCTATTGGAAGCCCAATACTTGCTAAGCGCCTGAGCAAAGGCAAAGCGATTGCTTTTTATGTGATGATTGTTCTTGCTGTATGTGCTGCATATCTTGCAGTTCAAAAGCCTTTTTAAAAACTAAATCTTGAAGTTAACAGGATTGCGGCTGAAAGACCTTTGGTGGTTTTCAGTACCCTCGATTGTATCTTCTGTTTTTGAGCCTCTTGCTTCAATAGTGGATACGGCCTTCGTTGGCCGCTTAAGCACTGAAGCCTTGGGCTCTTTGGCATTGTCTGTCGCAATCTTTAACGCAATTACTTGGATGTTCAATTTTCTTGTTCATGCAAGCACTCAGACTGTGGCTGATTATGAGGCCAGTAAAAACAACGAGCTTTTACAAGGACGCATCAAAATAGCTTTGATCGTTGCTACCATTGTTGGGGTAACCTGTACTCTTGTATTGTGGTTCCCTCAAAGATTTTGGTTTGAACTGGCAGGTGGCAGGGAAGTTCTATGGGATCAGTTTAAAGACTATTTTGTCCCAAGAACAATTTTTCACTTATTTACAGTTTTATCGATAACCTCTTTGAGTATTTTAAGAGGTTATGGACGTCTCCGTCTTGTGTTAGTCCTGATGATTATTAGCACTGGCTCCAATATCTTTCTTTCATGGCTTTTTCTTTATCCTATGGAAATGGGTTTAAAAGGAGCTGCCTATGGGACGGTTGCCGCTCATATACTTACGTTTTTGATTTCTCTTTATTTTGTCGTGGCCGACCCTAGGGTGGGGCTAGGTTTTATCAAAGCAAAAACAGATAAAGGGCAGTGGCTTAAATTTGGTAAAAGTTCATTTGATCTTTTCGGGCGCTCTTTTACTCTCACAGTTTGTTTCTTTACTTCCACTAGACTCGCAAGTCAGCTTGGGGTTGTGGCCCTTGGTGCCCATCAAGTTCTTCTTCAGGTTTGGTTATTGGCCTCCTTTTTTCTCGATGGGCTGGCGATTAGCGGAAATATTTTGGGAGCACGTTTTTATTTTGCCGGACAATTTAAGAGAACGGCGTTGGTTTTTAAGCAGCTCCTTATTTTGGGCCTTTGTGTTGGTGGAGTATTTACTCTTCTTTACTTGGTGGGGTGGAGGGCAATTAGTGCTCTTTTTACAGCAGACCCTCTTGTTCTCAATGAGATGGGAAAGGTTAAGCTATTGGTTATCGCCTCCCAGGCCATCTCTGCAGTAGCATTTGTTTTTGATGGTCTTTTATTTGGCTTAAGTGGTTTTTCCTTTTTAAGAAAACATATGATCCTAGGGGCCATATTTATTTACTTCCCATTAGCATTGATGAGTTTAAAGAGTCCTTCGCTGGTGTGGATTTGGGCCGGACTTGTGTGCTTAAATCTCTATCGAGGAATAACAGGGTATTATTTTGTCAAAAAAACATTATGGAAAACAGCGTCCTAAAGAAGACGGGGGCGATGGGTTTTCTGAAAATTATTGGCGTGAAAATTATGACGAGCCAGAAGAGATGGATGGGATCGTTAATGCCGCTCAACATGCTCGCTATATAAAAACAATATTTGATGTTGAATTTGTTGATATTAGTTCTGTTATTGATTTTGGTTTTGGTCTCGGTCATATCTTTGAGAAGGTCATCCACGAGTTTTATCCGTACCGTGTTTTTGGACTTGAGCCTTCTAAATACGCCTTTAATGAAGTCAAAAAACGAGATTTATGTCCAGTTGCTAGTACCAAGTTGGTCCTAAAGAATTGGAGCTTACAGGATTGGGCAAAAAACTATCAGAAGAAAGAGATTAAGTGGTTTGATCTAGGGCTTTGTACCTCTGTCTTCCAATATCTAACAGAAGAGGAAATTGAAGAGGTATTGCCCTTGATGGCACGACAAGTGAAATATCTTTATTTTTCTGTTCCGACAGACCTTGAACTTAAGAAACAAGTTTCAGATTTAGAATTTGATGACCAATATGCCTATCGTCGCTCTAAAACTTTTTACCGCAAGGCCATTAAGCCCCACTTTACTATCGTGGGAAATCGTTTATTGGAGAGTAAATTCCACTTTAATGAGGACAATAGCTATTTTACGGACTATCTTTTCAGAGAATAAATATTTTAGAGGAGTTGCCCATGCGCACCGAATGGCTTGAAGATGACTGCCCTTGTGGTTCTGGAAACCTGTATAAAGAGTGTTGCGACATTTTTATAAATGGTGACGCCGAGGCACCGACTGCTGAAAAATTAATGCGTTCTCGCTATTCTGCATTTGTGGTTGAGGAGCCAGACTATGTCTACGCTACTCACGACCCAGCAACCAAAGAACAAGTTGATCTCGATGAAATCAGAGCATGGTCTGCACAATCTGATTGGGAAGGGCTAAGTATTGTGGCGACTGAGGCCGGTGAAGAGTCTGACACTACTGGTAAAATTGAGTTTGTGGCCCACTATACGGCCGGGCAAAAAGAGCAGAATCATCATGAGATTTCCACTTTTACTAAGAAAGAGGGCAAGTGGTACTTCACGGACGGCGCGTTAGTTGATAATACTTTTCGTCGTGAGGGACCTAAGGTTGGTCGAAATGATCCCTGTTCATGCGGTTCTGGTAAGAAATTTAAAAAGTGTTGTGGTCGGTAATTGCCCATTCAAAATATACAAAAAATATTTTGAATGTTCTGCAACACAAATGTTCACGTCAAAAAAGTAAAAACTTTAAATTCTACTAGTTACAAATAATCACTTAATTTGGTATAAACCCTTATAAACTCTAACAATGCAATGTTTCCCGAGTAACTTTTTCAAGTAAAAGTATAACTCGGGAGCCGTTATTTCTAAGGCTCAGGTGTGCTTTATGATCAAGATTAAAAAAGGTCTCGATTTACCCATCTCAGGTGTTCCCGCTCAAAAGGTTTTTAATGCTGTCGCCGTAACTAAAGTCGCTGTTACTGGTCCTGACTATGTTGGAATGAAACCAACGATGGCAGTAAAAGAAGGGGACAAAGTAAAGATTGGTGATCCACTTTTTGAATGTAAAAAAACTCCCGGTGTAATTTACACTTCTCCTGCTAATGGAACTGTTATGGCCATTAATCGGGGGGATAGAAGGGTTCTTCAAAATGTTGTAGTAAGTAATGAGGGAGGCGAGCAAAAGTCCCTCACGAATTATGCTAACAAGGACCCCAAAGATTATACAGCTAAAGAAATTGAATCTTTAATGGTTGAGGCTGGTTTATGGCCGGCTTTTAGAACAAGACCATTTTCTAAGGTTCCTCAGCTAGGGTCGCAGGCAAGTAGCATTTTTGTTAATCTCATGGATACGAATCCACTCTCTGCTGACTCAGAGATTTTGTTAAATGAGTATGAAGCTGACTTTAATATTGGCGTTGAAGCTTTAAGTAAGTTGGCACCAAAAGTATTTGTCACAAAAAATCCCGGAACGAAAACTATTAGCTTTACTGGGGACAATATTGAAACCGTTGAGTTTGATGGCCCCCACCCCGCTGGTTTAGTTGGCACTCATATTCATCACTTAGACCCAGTAGGGGTAAATAAAATTGTATGGCATATTGGACTCCAAGACGTAGTGGCCCTCGGTCGCCTCGTAAGCACCGGAAAAATATTTCTAGAAAAAATTATTTCATTGTCTGGTCCAAAAGCGAAAAACCCTCGTCTTCTTAGAACGAGAATCGGTGCTTGCCTCTGTGAGCTTCTTGTTGGTGAAGAGAGAGAAGGTCCCATTCGTATAGTTTCTGGCTCTATTTTAAATGGTCGTAAAAAAGATGATACTTTTTGTTATCTTGGGCGCTACCACAATCAAGTAACTATCCTCGAAGAAAACACAACTCGTGAGTTTCTAGGGTGGCAAGGACCTGGATTTGATAAGTATTCAGTTAAGAATACGTATGCTGGAAAATTTAAGCAAAAAGTCTTCGACTTTCATACCAATACTTACGGTTCTAAGAGGGCCATCGTACCGGTTGGGATTTTTGAGAGCTTAATGCCATTAGACATTCTTCCGACACAACTCTTAAAAGCTATATTAACTAAAGACACTGATTTAGCTGTGGCCTTGGGTGCCTTAGAATTAGATGAGGAAGATTTGGCCCTTTGTACCTTTGCCAGTCCAGGTAAAGATGACTTTGGTCCCGAACTTAGAGAAACATTAACCATTATTGAGAAGGAAGGATAATGAAGGTCTTAAGAGATTTCCTCGATTCACAACACCCTCACTTTGCCAAAGGTGGAAAGCTAGAGGTTCTTTATCCTTTATATGAAGCCCTTGATACATTTGTTTACACTCCAGGTGAAACGGCTCAGGGTGCAGTTCATGTCAGAGATGCCATTGATTTGAAAAGACTAATGGGTACTGTGGCAATTGCTTTGATGCCTTGTATTCTGATGGCCCTCTTTAATACTGGTTATCAGGCTAACAGTGTATTGGCTGAGATGGGGCAAACGTCTGCTGAAGGTTGGCGCGGAGCGATTCTTACTCTGATGGGTTTAGCAACTGATCCTCACAATATTATTTCTAACTTTGTTCACGGAGCTCTTTATTTTGTTCCTGTTTTTTTAGTTACTCAAATTGCTGGTGGCCTTTGTGAAGTAGTTTTTTCCGTAGTACGTAAACACGAAATCAACGAGGGCTTTCTTGTTACGGGGATTCTTTATCCTCTAACTCTTCCACCAACAATCCCACTTTGGCAGGTTGCCATTGGAATTATGTTCGGTGTTGTGATTGGGAAAGAAATCTTTGGTGGAACAGGAAAGAACTTTCTTAATCCTGCACTTACGGCCAGAGCTTTTCTCTTCTTTGCTTATCCTGCGCAAATTTCGGGCGATAAGGTTTGGACGGCGGTTGATGGTTACTCCGGCGCAACAATCTTATCTCAAGCGACCACTGGTGGTATTGATGCTGTTACCTTTAGCTTTACGGATGCCTTTATAGGTCTTATTCCTGGAAGTATGGGGGAGACATCTACTCTAGCGGTTATTCTTGGAGCAATTTACTTAATCGCAACAGGTATTGGTTCTTGGCGAATAATGCTTGCTTGTCTAGTTGGACTGGTTGGTACTACTGCCTTGTTCTTCATGATTGGCAGCGAAACGAATATGATGTTTAGCATGCCACCATTATGGCATATTGTTGTTGGGGGCTTTGCTTTTGGTGCCGTTTTTATGGCAACTGATCCCGTATCTGCTTCCATGACTGAGACGGGTAAGTGGTACTATGGTCTCCTTATTGGTTTTATGGTAGCCCTCATTAGAGTTGTAAACCCTGCGTATCCAGCGGGAACAATGTTGGCGATTCTTTTTGCCAATTGTTTTGCCCCACTGATCGACTACTTTGTCATCAATGCCAACATTAAGAGGAGGGCACTTAGAAATGTCTAACGATAGTACTTCAAAAACACTTATTGTCGCTGCTTGCTTATGTGTGGCCTGTTCAGTTCTAGTTTCGACTGCAGCTGTTTTACTAAAGCCAACTCAAGTTAAAAACAAGCGTCTTGATGTAAAAAAGAATCTTCTTCTTGCTGCTGGTCTGATTGACTCACCTAAAGTCACTGAGAACCAAATTAAGGAAGCATTTGAGCAAATTGAAACCAAGCTCATTGATCTTTCGACTGGGAAAGAAGTAACGGATATGGACTCCTCTACTTACGACCTTGAAAAAGCAGATAAAGACCCTAGCATGGCAACCTCGATCCCTCGTGCTGAAGATATTGCACGCATTAAAATGAGGGCAAAAGTGCGGCCTGTTTATTTAGTGAAAGAATCGGGGAAAGTGAGCCAAATAATTCTTCCTTTTCATGGCAAGGGTTTATGGTCAACCATGTACGGCTTTTTATCTCTCGCTCCTGATACTAAGACAGTCAAAGGTATTGGCTTTTATCAGCACGGTGAAACTCCTGGTCTCGGTGGAGAAATTGACAACAAAAAATGGCAAGCGTCATGGCAGGGCAAGAAAGTCTTAAGTGATTCTTACAAACCAACGATTGATGTTATTAAAGGAAGTGTCGATTCTTCAATGGATGGAGCTATTAGTAAAATTGATGGCCTCAGTGGAGCGACACTGACTTCAAATGGTGTTGAAGCTAGTGTGAACTATTGGCTTAGTAATGGCGGCTATGGAAAGTTCCTCGCGATTTTTCGTGCAGGAGGAGTTTAATAATGAGTATTAAAAAGACAATATTTGATCCACTCTTTAATAATAATCCTATAGCGCTGCAAATTCTTGGGATTTGTTCTGCCCTAGCGGTTACAACTAAGCTTGAAACGGCCTTGGTTATGTCGATGGCCGTTATCTTAGTTACGGGCTTTAGTTCACTATTTGTTTCTATCATTAGAAATCAAATACCTTCTTCAATTAGAATTATTGCTCAAATGACGATCATTGCTTCGATGGTTATTTTAACTGACCAAATTTTGAAGGCCTATGTATTTGAAGTGTCTAAATCTATGTCTGTTTATGTTGGGCTAATTATTACCAACTGTATTGTTATGGGGCGCGCTGAAGGATATGCCATGAAGAATGGTCCTTTCATGAGCTTTCTTGATGGTATTGGAAATGGCTTAGGCTATTCGCTTATTCTTCTCATCGTTGCCTTCTTTAGAGAGCTTTTTGGAAGTGGAAAGCTTCTTGGAATGACTGTGTTTAAGACGATAAGTGAAGGTGGATGGTACCAACCAAATGGGATGGCACTTTTGTCTCCTTCAGCCTTCTTTATTATAGGTATTATCATTTGGGTAATTAGAACTTTTAAAACTGAACAAATCGAAACAGAAAATTAAGGAAGATTTAATATGTTAGAACATCACCTCAATCTATTTATTAAAGCTGTTTTTATCGAAAACCTCGCCCTTGGTTTCTTTCTAGGTATGTGTACATTTCTTGCCGTTTCCAAGAAGGTAAATACCGCCTTAGGACTTGGTGTTGCTGTTGTTGTTGTGCAAACAATTACTGTGCCGGTCAATAACCTTATTTATAATGGGCTTCTAAAAGAGGGGGCATTGATTTGGATGCATCCTTCCCTTGCTGATGTAGACCTTAGCTTCTTGGGGCTCATCTCCTACATCGGTGTTATCGCCGCGATGGTTCAGATCTTGGAGATGATTCTAGACCGTTTTGTTCCTGCTCTTTATAATGCTCTTGGTATTTTCCTTCCATTGATAACTGTGAATTGTGCTATTTTGGGTGGAACTCTTTTTATGGTGGAAAGAGATTATACTTTCGGTGAGTCAGTTACTTACGGGGTGGGATCAGGCGTCGGTTGGGCGTTGGCCATTGCTGCTCTTGCTGGGATTCGTGAAAAGATGAAATACTCTGATGTTCCTCCGGGACTTCGTGGTCTTGGTATTACCTTTATTACGGTAGGCCTTATGGCCATCGGGTTTTTAGGTTTTTCTGGTATTCAATTATAAGAAAGTTTTTTAGATAGGGAAAAATTATGAGTCAAATTTTACTAGGTGTAGGAATGTTTACCGTGGTCATCTTGGCCTTGGTTCTCGTTATCCTCTTAGCTAAGTCAAAACTTGTTGCTTCCGGACCTGTTAAATTAAATATTAACGGGGAGAAAGATATAGAAGTTGCCGCCGGCGGTAAGCTTCTCAATATTTTAGCGGACCAGAAATTGTTTGTAAGTTCTGCCTGTGGTGGTGGAGGAACTTGTGGTCAGTGTAAGGTTAAAATTCTTGAGGGTGGTGGAGAGGTTCTTCAAACTGAACTGTCGCACATTACTAAAAAAGAGGCCCGGGAAGGTGTTCGCCTTTCGTGTCAGGTAGCTGTTAAACAAGATATGTTAGTCGAAGTCCCTGAAGAAGTTTTTGGTGTAAAGAAGTGGGACTGTGTAGTTAAGAGTAATCATAACGTGGCGACCTTTATTAAAGAACTCGTTCTTCAATTACCTCCTGGTGAAGATGTTCCGTTTAAGGCCGGTGGTTTTATTCAAATCGAAAGACCTGGTGGTTTAAATATTGAATACAAGAATTTTATAGTTGAAGAAGAATACCGAGAAGATTGGGATAAATTTAATTTATGGCAATTTAAATCATATGTGGAAGAGCCTACAATTCGTGCATATTCCATGGCCAACTACCCAGATGAAAAAGGCATCATTATGCTTAATGTTCGAGTAGCTTCGCCTCCACCAAGACTTTCAAATGTACCTCCGGGAAAAATGTCGAGTTATATCTTTGATCTTAAACCTGGCGATAAATCAACTATATCTGGTCCATTTGGTGAGTTCTTTGCAAAAGATACTGATAAAGAAATGGTCTTTGTCGGTGGTGGTGCTGGGATGGCACCAATGCGTTCTCATATCTTTGATCAGTTCAGAAGAATTAAAACTGATCGCAAAGTAACATTTTGGTACGGAGCTCGTTCTAAGCGAGAAATGTTCTATGTTGAAGACTTCGATAGTATTCAAAGTGAAAATAAAAACTTCAATTGGTATGTGGCCTTATCTGAACCGTTAGAGGTTGATAAATGGGAAGGGTACACAGGTTTCATACATAATGTTCTGTTTGAAAACTATCTTAAAGACCATCCAAATCCTGAGGATTGTGAATATTACTTATGTGGTCCTCCGATAATGAATAAGTGTGTGATTGATATGCTCCTCTCTCTTGGAGTTGAGCGCGATGATATTGCACTCGATGATTTTGGTGGTTAAAAAAATGAGTAAAGTTCTTCTAAGTACTTTTTCTTTAAAGGCCCTAGCAATGCTGGGGCTTTTGCTTATTACTGGGTGTAATAAAAGCGGTGAGTTGGTTCATTTAAAGGGCCGCACTATGGGGACCCAATATAATATCAAATACCTTTCATCTTCTGGCCTTGATGATCCTAAAGAAGTTCAAAGCTTAATTGATGATCTTCTTTTAAAAGTTAATAAAGAGATGAGCACTTACTTAAAGGAGAGTGAGATCTCTTACTTTAATCAAACTGATCGCTTGGGTTGGCTCAAGATTAGTCCTGACTTTTTACAAGTTAGTAAGTTTGCCCTTGCTCTCGCTAGAGATACAGAGGGAGCTTTTGATCCGACAATCGGCCCTTTAGTTAATCTTTGGGGTTTTGGTCCAGGGGGCAGTCGTAAGGTTCCTAAAGAAAAAGAGATTTCTGAAGCTAAGAAGAGGGTTGGTTTTGACAAAATAATTCTTAATGAGAAAACCAATGAGATTAAAAAGAAAGTGCCTGGTGTTTACCTCGATTTATCATCCCTTGCTAAGGGCTTTGGTGTTGATAAAGTGGCCGAGTTCTTAATGGCCAAAGGCTCTAACGTTTATATGGTTGAAATTGGTGGAGAGGTAAGGACCCTAGGGAAAAAAGCAGATGGTTCTTCTTGGCGAATTGCCATTGAAGCTCCTCATCCCGTATCCCAAGGAGAAAGTTATCAAAGAGTTCTAGAACTCAATTCTATGGCGTTAGCTACTAGTGGTTCTTACCGAAACTTTTTTATGCAAGATGGTAAGAAATATTCTCATACTATTGACGTTCACTCAGGGCGACCTGTGGCCCACTCAGTGGCAAGTGTTTCAGTTGCCCACAAAGACTCTTGTATGAAGGCGGATGCCCTTGCTACGGCCCTTATGGCCATGGGTTTGGAGAAGGGCTTTGCTTACGCTGAAAAGGAAGGAATTGCTGCCTATTTTGTTTACAGAGATGTTGGCCAAGAAGGCAGGGTTTTTGCTACTAAAGAAACTAGTGTTTTTAGAAATTTCATTTCTACAAAAATTATTTCAGAGGCCCACTAGATGATAAAAATCTTTCTCCTATCACTTGCGATTGTTGGTATTGCCCTTGTCGGAATGGCGGTCGGCGTTATTTTTAGTAATCGTAGGTTGCAAGGTTCATGTGGTGGACTCGGTGCTGTAATGGGTGAAGACTGCTCCCTCTGTGATAAAAAAGAAGAGTGCGATGAAGAAAAGCGTCGCCAATCTGGACCCCTCGTAATTGATCCTGAAAATCAGACTATTCACCTAAGATTAGTCGAGTAACATCCCTATTTATAGCTCTTAAGGCTTTTGGCGATCGTTGGTAGTTTTTGCCGAGCGGTACTCCTTTTTGATGCGAGATATTTAACTTTGTAAAACTTTTTCAAACTATAGTTCAGAACGGTTGTTTTTTCCGCTGTTTATCTACTTTCAATGCCGTTAAAATTACTTTAGTATCCGAGCATTAAAACTGATCATATTGTACGGTTGTACAAGAAAAGGCAGGCTTTCCATGAAAAGAATTGATGATTTTTCCCACCTCTCTGCATCTGATAACCAGTACGTTGATGGGCTCTATGAAACTTATAAGAGTAATCCAGAGGAGCTTGATGAATCATGGGTTAACTTCTTTAGAGGTTTTGAGTTTCAAATGGGTGGAACTGTTTCAGAAGGGGACATCTCTAGCGAGAAAATGCGAAAAGAGTTCAATGTTTTTCGCCTCATTCAATCTTTCAGGGCCAGGGGCCATCTTCTCTCAGACACAAATCCCATCCGACCTCGTCAGGATCGTCATGCACGCATTAGTATTGCTGATTATGATTTAACGGATGATGACCTTAACCAAGGTTTTCTTTGTGGTGAGTTTGTAGGTCTTGGTGCGGGTGCGACTCTTAAACAAATCATGGATCATTTGCGAACGATTTATTGTGGAAAAATTGGCATCGAATATATGCACTCCAATAACACTGAAGTGCGCAGATGGTGTCGAGAATATTTTGAATCGAAAGGTAAGGATATTAATTATCCTATTGAGAAAAAGAAGAGGATCTTAAGAAAACTAAATCAGGCAGAAATTTTTGAGAACTTTCTTCAAAACAAATTTATTGGCCAAAAAAGATTTTCTCTAGAAGGTGGAGAAACAACAATCCCAGCTCTTGATACCATTATCAATAAAGGAGCAGAAACAGGAGCACGAGAGTTCGTCATTGGTATGGCCCATAGAGGACGCCTTAATGTGCTTGCAAACACCATCGGTAAAACATATGAGTTTATCTTTAAAGAATTTGATGGTGGATCTGTTGAAGAAGCAGGAGGCGAGGGTGATGGAGATGTTAAGTATCACTTGGGCTTCACTGCTATCTCCGAAGCGGCCGGTGGACAAGAGGTTTACCTTAAAATTTTACCTAACCCCTCTCACTTAGAAGCTGTTGCTCCTGTTGTAAATGGCTATTGTCGTTCTCAAGTTGATTTTGCCTATAATAAAGATGAGTCAAAAATTCTTCCTATTATCATTCATGGGGATGCTGCCGTTGCTGGTCAAGGTGTTGTTTATGAGTCATTGCAGATGTCTGAACTTCCTGGTTATCAAACAGGTGGGTCCATTCATTTTATTATTAACAATCAAATAGGGTTTACAACCGACTTTCAAGACGGAAGATCAAGTCAATACTCAACGTCATTAGCGAAGATGCTTGATACCCTCATCCTGCATGTAAATGGTGATGAACCAGAGCATGTTTGTTTTGCTGCAGAGATGGCCGTTGCTTTTAGACAGAAATTTAAAAAAGATGTTTGGCTGGATATGGTTTGTTACAGAAAGCATGGTCACAATGAGGGGGATGAGCCTAAGTATACTCAGCCTCATCTTTACGGACTTGTTGCTAAACATAAGAACCCTCGTGAGCTTTACATGGAAAAGCTCATCAAGTTCGGCTCAATAGAGAAGGACCTTGCTAAGAAAATGCAAGACGAGTTTAAAAAGGAACTTTCCGATCGATTTAATATGGTTAAGCAAGAGGAAATTCCAAAAAGAAGAAAAGGACCACATAAAGAGTGGTTAAACCTCCGATGGGCAAAGTCTGAGGACTTCTTAGCTTCTCCTGATACCTCGGTAACTAAGGAGAGTTTAGAGCATATCCTTGATGCTATTACAAAAACTCCTGAAGGGTTTAAGACACTTAAGAAGGCGCAAAAACTTCTCGATAACCGCCGTAAGGCCTATGACAATGATCAGCTTGATTGGGCAACTGCCGAACTTTTGGCCTATGGTTCTCTTTTACTTCAAAAATATAATATTCGATTTTCAGGTCAAGATGTTATTCGTGGAACCTTTTCTCATCGCCATGCCAAGGTGTTTGATGAGTTTACGAATGAAGCTTATTGTGGCCTTGATAATATCGAAGATGGTCAAG
Source organism: Bacteriovoracaceae bacterium (assembly GCA_017858255.1). GTDB lineage: Bacteria > Bdellovibrionota > Bacteriovoracia > Bacteriovoracales > Bacteriovoracaceae. Next base: position 31,177 of record JAFMBV010000012.1, on the reverse strand, counting down.
GGAAGATGGACATCTATAACTCATTCTTATCAGAATACGCTGTTTTAGGATTTGAGTATGGATATTCCCAGGGCAGTCCTTGGGCCTTAAATGTTTGGGAAGCACAATTTGGAGACTTCTCCAACGGTGCCCAGATTATTATGGATCAATTTATTTCAGCAGGAGAGAGTAAGTGGCGTCGAATGAGTGGGCTTGTTCTTTTACTTCCTCATGGTCACGAAGGACAAGGTCCGGAGCACTCTTCGGCAAGGCCTGAGCGATATCTTCAATTAGCGGCAGAACACAATATGGTCGTTGCAAATTGTACGACTCCTGCGAACTTTTTTCACATTATTAGACGACAACTTCATTGGGAGTTCAGAAAGCCTTTAGTTGTTTTTACACCGAAATCACTGTTAAGGGATCCTCGTTGTATAAGCTCTGTGAAGGAATTAACTGAAAATAAATTTCAAGAAGTTATTGAAGATGATTTTTCTGATCCAAAGAAAGTGAAAAAAGTACTCTTCTGTACGGGGAAAATTTATTACAACCTAATGGAGCATCAGCAAAGTGAAAACCGAAAAGATGTGGCCATCGTAAGGTTAGAGCAAATCTATCCATTAGTTGATAACAAAATTAAAGAAATAAAAGACAAATATAAAAAAGCTAAATTTGTCTGGGTACAAGAGGAACCTTTCAATATGGGGGTATGGACTTATCTCTTGAGATGGCGAGAGCTTTTCTCAGACTTTGATTGTGTTGCAAGAAAATCATCAGCATCTCCAGCGAGTGGTTTTGCGAAGGTCCACGCCAGAGAGCAAGACGAAATTATTAATAAAGCATTTTCATAAATAATTAAAAAGGAATCTTACGATGAGTATAGACATTAAAATTCCAAGCATTGGAGAGTCGATTACTGAAGTGACTCTTACAACATGGCTAAAAGAAGACGGTGAGTTCGTTGAAGAAGGCGATATTCTTTGTGAAATCGAATCAGATAAGGCGACTGTAGAGTTACCGGCCGAAGAAAGTGGCGTCTTAACCCGATCAGTAGAGGATGGGGCAGAGTTAGAAATCGGGGCGGTGATTGGTACTTTAGCTCCAGGTGGTGGCGCTCCTGCCAAAAAAGAAGAATCAGCAGTAAGTGAGCCTACTTCGACGGCACCTCCAAGTGTTCCTCAGCAGGCAGGTGGTGATAAAAACTTTCCTTCTCCCGCAGCTCGAAAGATCATGGATGAAAAAGGTCTATCTGCTCAAGATGTTCAGGGGACAGGAAAGGATGGTCGTATAACTAAAGCAGATGCTATGGCCGGGTCTAAACCTACGGCAGCACCTGCGGCCGAAAAGGTAGCTAGTCCTCCTAAAGCGATTGAGGCCCAAGTTCCTCAGGGAGGAGTAACTCGTGAAGTTCGCCGTGAGAAAATGAGTCGTTTAAGAAGGACCATTGCATCTCGTTTAACTGAGGCCAAAAACTCTACCGCTATGTTGACGACATTTAATGAAATTGACATGTTTTGGGTAATGGAGCTTCGAAAAAAATATAAAGAGCAGTTTAAAGACAAGCATGAAATTGGTCTTGGCTTTATGAGCTTTTTTACAAAAGCTTGTACTATTGCTCTTAGGGAGGTTCCTGGCGTAAATGCAATGTTGGAAGGTGATGAAATGATCTTTCATGACTATGCCGATGTAGGTATTGCGGTTTCAACTCCTAAAGGATTAGTCGTTCCAGTCATTCGAAATGCTGAGGCCTTAAATCTTGCTCAAATTGAAAAAGAAATCAAACGTCTTGCTCTAAAAGGGCGAGATGGAAAATTGACTCTTGATGAAATGAGTGGGGGAACATTTACTATTACAAATGGTGGTGTTTTTGGTTCGATGCTTTCTACCCCCATTATTAATATTCCACAGTCAGGAATCTTAGGAATGCACAATATCGTTGAACGCCCTGTTGCTATTAATGGTCAAGTTGTAGTTCATCCTGTTATGTATACGGCCCTTAGTTATGATCATCGTATCGTTGACGGTAAAGAATCTGTGACCTTTTTGTATCGTTTGAAGGAACTTATTGAAGATCCTTCACGTATGTTGTTGGACGTTTAAGGAGAATACTATGAGTCAAGAATATGATGTTGTTGTTATTGGAAGCGGTCCCGGTGGTTATGTTTGTGCGATTCGTTCAGCTCAGCTTGGGTTGAAAACTGCAATCATTGAAAAGTATGACACTCTTGGTGGAACCTGCTTAAACGTTGGTTGTATTCCTTCGAAGGCTTGGCTTGACTCTAGTGAAAAGTACCACGAGTTAGTTAATCATTTTAAGGATCACGGAATCAATGCAGATAAGGTTGAACTTGATTTCCCTAAAATGAGAAGTCGTGTTGAGAAAGTCGTAAGCGATACCTGCGGAGGTATTTCTTTTTTGATGAAAAAAAATAAGATTGATGTTTTTAATGGTGTAGGTTCTTTTGTTGATACTCACACGGTTAAGGTATCAGGCGAAAAGGAAGAAACTCTTAAGGCGAAAAACATCGTTATCGCGACAGGTAGTAAACCTTCTTCAATTCCTGGCATCAATATTGATAAAAAGAGAGTCATTACTTCAACTGAGGCCTTAAAACTACCCGAGCTTCCCAAAAGTCTTGTTGTTATTGGTGGTGGAGTTATTGGTCTAGAAATGGGCTCAGTCTTTATGCGACTTGGTACTAAAGTTTCGGTAGTGGAATATGCAGACGCTTGTATTCCAGCAATGGATAAGGACTTAGGAAAGAACTTGCAAAAAGTTCTTAAAAAAGAAGGTATGGAGTTTTTCATGGGTCATGGAGTTACTGAGGTAACAACAGACGGTAAAAGCGTTAAGGTTCAGGCGAAAGCAAAGAAAGATGAAAAGGAAATTCAAATCGATGCTGACTATTGTTTAGTTGCAGTTGGTAGAAAACCTTTTACCAACGGTCTTGGGCTCGAAAATGCTGGGATTGAACTTGATGAGAGAGGAAGAGTTCCAACTGATCATAACCTTCGCACAAAGCACCCTCACATTTTTGCTATTGGTGATGTCACAAAGGGCGTGATGTTAGCGCATAAGGCAGAAGAGGAAGGCGTTTTTGTCGCCGAAGTGATAAATGGTGAAAAGCCTCACCTTAATTACCTTTTGGTTCCAGGAGTTGTTTACACATGGCCGGAAGTGGCTTCAGTAGGGTATACAGAACAAGAACTAAAGGACCAAAATAAGGCATACAAAGTGGGAAGCTTTCCTTTTAAAGCATCTGGGCGAGCAAGGGCCTCCAATGAATCTGACGGTCTTATAAAGGTTTTGGCCGACAAAGAGACAGATGAGATCTTAGGTGTCCATATGGTAGGCCCTCGTTGTGCAGACCTCATCGCTGAAGCAGTTTTAGCGATGGAATTTAGGGCCTCTGCAGAAGATGTGGCAAGAACCTGTCATGCGCATCCAACTTATACAGAATCTTTTAAAGAAGCTTGCTTAGCGGCCACAGAAAATCGCGCCCTTCATATCTAATAGAATAAATATCTTGTACTCATTGAGAGTCATGCATAAAAAAGGGGATACGATGTATCCCCTTTTTTATAAGTATAGAATTTAGGTTCTCTTTTTTAGTCTTCTTCACATTCTTGTAATTTAAAAGTCTTCTCAAAGGCCTTTTCCCATTGATTGTCAGGATCTGGAGATTCAACCTTCTTAAAAACTTTTATCTTCTCCTCTAACGGGATTTCCATTGTCACAATTTCCCATCCAATACAGATAGTGTCGTAGTATTCAGCACATTGTTGGTATTCCCATACTCGATCTGTGGCCAAATAATCAAAGACTAGCTTTGTATAATCTGTAGCGGGATTTATCACATGCTTGTACTTTGTTCTGATACGTTCACCCAAGGTACAGAGGTGACGGTAACTGATTTTTCTTCCCTGAATGTTATACATAGGGAAGGTTGGGTTAAGATTTGGGTTTTTATAAATATCTTGCCAGCTCTGCTTAGGCCCGCCGCCGTCATTGCCGATACCACCCACGGGGGTTTGAGCTAGAATTGAACCACATATAAATATAAAGAATATTGTTATTAGCTTTTTCATAATTACCTAGTGCTTTAGTTCACGTTTAGATTCTACAAGGGTGTCAGTCACATTATAAGTGAAAGCCTTTACATCGCCCCAGTTTTCACTGTTTTCAGCGAGTTTTGCTTTCTTTAAAAAAGCTTCCTTATCAATTTCCAACCATTGGTTGAAAGCTTCTTCTGATAAGCCTTGAGCGTAAAGAGAAATATAATTTTCTCCAAGTGAATCAGAGTTTTCAGGCTTGTAGTAACGATCTAATAAATGTTTCCCAACAATATGAATAGTCTCAACTGTCATAGAAGCTTGGTTGGTACCTAGTGTGAAGTTATTCTTACCAAGAGAGGCAATAACATCTTGCTCAAGCATTCTATCTAAAACTCTTTCTCCGTACTTGCCATAGTGGTAAGAAATGAACTCTTTGGTAACACCACCTGCACCTGCAAGAAAATAAATCTCACAAAAAACAGGATCTTTTTTTAACTCTGTTTCTACATTTATACTGTAGCGAACAGTATCGTTTAATCCACGAGGATGAGCTTTTATCAAAAATTCTTTTACGGGATTTGGAACCAGCTCTAAGAGTTGCGTATCGTTTTGGGAATGAAAGAGAACACGATAAATTTTAAAGACCGTTTGGTGTCCTGGTCTATTTTCACAGTCTATCAATCTTTTCAGAGTTTTCTCGTGAATACCCATAAGCATGGCCATCACTTTGATGCCCTTTTTTGGGTCGTTAAATTCACTGAGTTTCTTTTTAAGATCCTCAGATACCCTTAACTTCAAGACATCGTCTTGATTGGCCCCCTTCATGGGAGTCGCCTGTTCTTTAGGCGCTGTGAATGTATTGTCGCTGTGCATATCTTGCAAGACAACCTCCTTTCACATTGGAAATAGTAGATCAAAATTATAGGATAATTTGTAAAGGGATTACCAGTAAAATAAAATGATAAATTCTTTCAAGTAAGGGATTAGAGTGGAAAGAAGGTTGGTGGCAAAAGCGCGATCTTCCTAGGCACAGATGCCACCAAACATATCTTATTCCCAAGGTTAGGCGAGACCAAAGGTATAACTCGGAGTTTTTGCCGCACCGAGTAGGAATGCCCAGAGACAAGTGACATTCCTTGAGACAAGTATTTCGCCCCCCACATGGAAGAGCAAATAAATCTAAAGAAAACTAATTATTGTTGGACAAAGTCCGTGAGTACCTAAAAGAAGCGGACATTTGTACTTTTTTGTCCTGTTTAGTGTGTGAATTGGGCATAGGTGTTTATAATAGAAATAAGAATGGTCCCCCAGGCGGGACTTGAACCCGCACGGCCGTGAAGCCCCAGGATTTTAAATCCTGTATGTCTACCAATTTCATCACCGGGGGGTAAAACTGAATACAGGCAGGTTTGGATTTTGAACTATTTACAGCAATATTGTCAACGAGTTAATCGACCTCTCATAAAAAGTTTGGTTATTCTGTGCAGTGGCCTAAGCTTTTTATGGCTACCTGGATGCTCATCTGATCCAAAGCCAGAGGGTGTTCAGGTGAAGGCAAAGTCTGTGTTGGCCGAGCCAGTGTGGTTTAATGCTCCTGAAAGGTTCACGCAGAGAACCAGTATGCACGATATTGTGACCCATCCCTTCTTTGATTTAACTCCCTTTAAAACAAAAGAGAGTATGGATATTTCATATTTCTTAACAACGCCAGTCGGTTCAGCCCATCAGTATGAGATGGATATGGTTTCCGGGCAGCTTTATCGAAAAAGAACTTACTGTGAGCAAAAAGATATTTGGGAGTCGTACGATGGAAAAATAAATCGTCCGAATTTTTCTATTGGGATAATTCCACGTCTATTGGATCAAACGGGCCAACCACAAATGCTATGGGTCTTTGGTGATAAAAAATACTTATTTGATGGTGAGGATAAAGGTCGTTCACAGTCTCAAAGGGCCCGTGTAGTAGGTGCCTTTGTTTTACAGTATTGTAATGATTATCCTTGCCGCACTTATCAAAGCTGGTTATCTCGTCTTGTCCTCGTTGGTGTGAATGGCTTCGATCCAAAATTTAAAAATGTTAAAACTCTAAAAGAATTGAAAGGTAAAGTTGATTGGCCATATGTAAAAGCATTTGCTCAAAATGGCTGGGGGCGGACTATCTCTAGCACAGTTCCTGAGCCAGCCTATCGAATGGTAGGTGAGGTCGAAGCAGAAAAGGCGATGGAGTTTACTTTCAAATCAGGACACTTATTTTCTTTTGATGAAATCAACTCATTGAGAAAAAATTGTTTTTATTTATATGACTATATTTGGCGCTCACAAGAAAAGGTGCGTGAAAATATGAAAAAAAGCGTGAAGGAAGCTACCGATAAAGTGGCCCAAGAGTACAAAAAGCAGGCTGATAGAATTAAGGCCATAAAGAATTTTTCATTAAATAGCGTTTTCTCGGATAAAACTGAGCAGGATATGCGATCTAAAGAAGGAAGTAGGGAAGAGCAACGGGCCCTTGTCGACTTCAAGAGATTCTTTCTCTACTTTTATAAAAATTATGGAGAGCGTTTCCGAACATGTAGTAAGTTCGTTCGTCCGGCCAATCATCGTGAAAACTCCGAGAGAGCATGGTTTTTTAGTTTTATGACAAATTGGTACCATCTCGAAGACTTAGACTATTACTACCTTTGTCCTAGACGCAGTTGGCTCGGTAACCCGCGATTGACGAGTGGGAAAAGACGCTTTGAGTTAAATACTGATCGGCGTTGTAGTAGTTTGGACCTAGATGAGTCTTTTGAGCAGGGTGTAACGGTTGTGGCCTCACTTGCTGGGGCAAATAAGACCCATTACCGCTTTATTGAGTATGATTACGGTATTGGCGGCTCCCATAAAGAACTTTATAGCTGGGTACCCGAGACCGGCAAAAAGTTAGGATGTATTTCCCGTCCTCTTGAAGAGAAAGTGTCTATTTTTCCTCAGGATGTTGGCTGGGAGGATTTTTATCAGAATCCCAGAAGAAAGCGTTTAGACCTAATACGTTAAGTGATTGTCATCATAGGTCCCTCTTCCTAAAATAAACCTTTAAAATGAAACGGTTGATAAAGGTTTTATGAAAACTCACGAAAATAGGCTAGGTCCTCGCAAGTCATTTTGGGGAGGACCAGCTGGTCTTAGTTTTTACTCATTAAATAGTATGAATTTTTTGGAGCGGCTAAAGTCCTGGTCACAGTCTGAGTTGTTAAGTCCATTTGTGTTAGGTGCAAATTGTTGCGCCCGTGAACTTTATAGATTGAGCGGACCTAACCCACAAGTTGGCAGTATTAGGGAAAACTTTATAGAGTCAGAGCCGATCGAAAGCTGTGATGTCCTTGTTGTCTCCGGAATTATAAATGAACAGATAAGGCCATATATTATAGAGGCCTATGAGAGAATGCTCAGTCCCCGCTATGTACTAGCTGTTGGAACCTGTACTGCAACAGGTGCTGTCTTTGATACCATGGCTATTGATAAGATTTTGCCCGTTGATGTTTATGTCGGTGGATGTCCTCCAACCTTAGATTCATTAATTAATGGACTCGAGTTATTAAGAGAAAGAATAAGAAAGGGAACCATTAGGCAAGTCGAATTAAAAGAGGGAGCCTTGGGTGAGTCTTAGAGATGAACTTTTCAAGAAGTTTGGAACGAAGTTTCAGTCTTCTTTTTCAGATAAGGGAAGCCTAGTTTTTCCGGAGGATTTTTCTTTTCCTTTAGATTCAGAGGAAACCACCTTATACCAGGACTTCTTTTTTCAGCTTAAAGATGAGTTTCGGTTTCATATGCTGATTGATATATGCTATGAGGATGTCTCTGGAGAACGTTTTCTATATTATCAGTTCTTAAACCTTGAGGTTTATTTCTGCTTACAGGTTACAGTTCCCATTGGTAACAGTAATTACTTTCCTTCTCTTTCTTCTCTTTGGAAAAGTTCGGAGGTTTTTGAATCAGATATTGTTAAGCACCACGAACTTTTCTTGAGTGATGGAAGAAAGACTCAGCAACGCCAAGTTCTAGCTTCAGCAAATAATAAGATTAATCAAGATGAGATTATTCCACTACCAGAGTATCAAATTCCACTGCGGCCAACAGAGTCTCAAAGACAACGATATTGGAAGAGATTTGGTCCACACTCCAGTCCTTTTAATGGAAAAGTTCGTGTTGATTTACTTATAAGTGAAGAAAGAGTTTTTGATTCGCGCTTAGTTCCCGGACTGTACTTTCGAGACTTTGAAAAAAAGTGTTTAACGAAAGATCCTTTTAATATGATTTTTTTCTTTGAAAGGCTCTGCATAAAGGATTGTGTCTTTGCCCCTTTGTTATGGGTTGAAACTATAGAACAATCTTTTTCTATTCCTCTACCAGATAAGGCCAAGGCCATTAGGATGGTATGGATGGAGTTGGCACGCGTGGAAGGTCATTTAACCTTTTTGTGGGAGTTAGCTCAGGAATTAGGTTTCTTCGTAGAGGCCAGTGTCTTTGCGGAACTATTAGAGCAGGTTTATCATCTCTTCAATATCTATTCGGGAAAGACTCAAAATTTCTCCTTATTTACCTTTGGCGGTATGAAAAAGGAGAGCCCGATTGGTTGGGGTACTGAGTGCCTAGAGGCAGCAAAGTACATTTATAAAGTCATTGAAGAAGTTGAACGTGAGTTCAACAGAAATCCACGGTGGATGGAGGTGACGAAGGGCTTTCCTATGAGCGCAGGAAAAGCACTTGAATATGGTTTTACAGGTCCAAACCTTAGGGCCTGTGGTGTTAATTTTGATACTAGAAAGACCCAACCGACTTACTTTTATGATGATGTCGATTTTGAAGTGCCCCTCGGTATTGATGGAACAACATATGATCGCTTTTTGGTACGGCTTGAGGAACTCAAGCAAAGCCTAAGAATCATTAATCAGGTTTTGGACCATTTGCCGGCGGGTAAGGTTATTAATAAAGAACATCTAATGTATGAATCACTCTATGATGAAGGTTCTAGTGATTTGTCTTATAATTTTGAAGGTCGAACTTGCCCTTACAGGGAAGGAACTTCCTTTTCTTCGATTGAGGCAACAGAGGGTCAGCTTGGGCTTTTTATAAGAACAGCGCCTAGTGGTCTAAAGAAACTCCATGTTAGGTCTCCAAGCCTTGTGCACTCAGGAGCCTTCTCTGAACTGATACGTGGCGGGGAGCTTAGTGGTGTTTTCACTGCTTTTCAAAGTTTAAACTTAGACCCTTGGGAGATGGACCGATGAATGGACCATTTTCTACCGAAAAAGATATAACAAGTTCGAAGTTTACTGAGGTCTTTGGATCGATCATTGGAGAGTCTCTTCATGGTAAGTCACGAGTGGTGTTTGATCTAGGATCTTCTTTTCCCGGAGACTTTCAGGGCGAGGTGCTCGTTAATGAGTGTTATGGGTTACTGAGGAGAGTTTTAGTTGAACTTGATAGTTTCCTTAAAACCTTAGGCAAATCATTGAGTATTTCTTTTACAGATGAACTAGTGAAAGAGAAGTTCTCTCAAAACTTTAATAGAGAACAAATTCCTCTTGAAGTTTTGATTAGACCGATGAGCCTTTCGGCCACCGAATTAAGTCAAAAAGCTGAAACGTATATTTTTAGCTCTAATATTATCCTTACTGTTCTTAATGCCCTTTGGGGTAGTGATCAACGTCAATATTCAATAGTGACTCTTTGGGGTGATGTTGAAAAGCTTGGTGCTACTTGGGTTCATCATCATCAAACATTGAATGAGATTTTTGAAATAGAGGGAAATGGTGGTCCAAGAACCTCACATATTTTAATGGACGGACCCTTTGGTAAATTTTCTCGCTGGGATACTACTAAATCGATTAGGTTAAGTGACCTTAGTCATGATGTGCGCTCCCTACACTTCTTTACAAACTGTGATGATAAGAAGTTAATCAGAATTTGGAATGAGTTCTTTCGTAAGGACCAATGTCACCAATGTTTACCATGTGTTTATGGTCGTTCATCGATTACGGCAGAGACTATCTTTACGGGGTTTGTCGCTAAAGCACCCTACCAGTGTAGTCTTCCACATCGTTATCGTCAGATTGATGATATGGTTGAATATCTTCAAGGCTCCCTAGAGGTGAGAGGATGAGTGAAAATCAATTATCCTTTTACGTAGATGGTAAGTTAATTGTCGGCAACGAGAATGAAAACCTTTTTGAGGCGATTAAAAACTCTGGATTTTCAATGCCAGGCTTTTGTTTTCATCCTCTTTTTGAAAGCACCAGAAAGTGTCTTCTCTGTAATGTTTTTGATGAAAAAAAGACTGAGGTTATCTCGTCTTGCCTCACAAAACCTGAAGAGGGTGGCAGGTATTCGTTATATCACGAGGAACTGTCTCTAAGTAAAAGTGAAGTTGATTCCCTCTATCAAGGTGCTCATAATTTTAGCTGTTCACAATGTAATAATCGATCGCGGTGTCACTTGGTTGATGAGGTTGGAAATAAAAGTGTTTCCCTTGAGAAGGCTCCCGATAAGGGCGAGACCATTGAGTTAAGTGCAGATTTAAGCCTCAACTTAGACCAATGTATTTCCTGTATGCTTTGTACCGATTTTGAAGAGAGTGTCTCTACCGTCCCTGCTCTTTCTAATGAGGGAGAGGTCGTTTTAGTTGTTGGCAAGCTAACTCATAATTATGGAGTCAATTTACTCGATATCTGTCCTACTGGGTGCTTTGAAAGTGGCCTCGTGTCCAATATACAAACAAATGTTCTTGAAGCAGATTTTTGTCGAGGATGTGATAGATTGTGTCGCACTGAAGTTCACTATAATCATAGTGCAAATGGTTTAAGGCCAATTCGAGCAAGTTCACCTCGTCGCTCATCATTTTGGGTATGTGACGAAGTTAATAAACCGCTTAAGTATACGTTTAAATTACCTTTGAGATCTCTACTTTCAAAAGTTGAAGGACGATGGTTAGTCGGGGATCACTTATCTCTTTCAGAGAACTGGCATTTTATTTTACCCGACAATCTTCCAGAAGAGTTGTGGGACAATTTGATTAGTGAGGTTTCTTCACTTACGAATCGAGAGGATTGGTCTTATGAGTTTATTCGCTGGCCAGAGAGAAGTACTCAGTCGGGGATACTGAGATCTCAAACAATTTTTACTCAAAAGAAAAAAGAAAAGGTGGAGCAACTTATTGGTGAGTATAATGGGGACCTTGGACATAAAAAAGTTCTCCTCGTTATGCCAGAGTGGATTGCCGATGACACCAGCTGGAAAGCTGTAATGGAACGCTTTAATGGTGCAAAATTTAAGGCATTTGCCGGTCCCTTTATGAATCACGAGATTTACGATAAAGCAGATAGTTTGTTGCCATTACCTCCCTACTGGGAAATGTCATGGAATGGCACCAATTATCAAAATGAAGAAGTTGCGATAAGTAGAGAAGCTCCTACTTTTAAAATATTTAAAGGAGAGAAAAGTGATTCTTGATAGAGAAGTTTATTTTCCTAATCCTATCTATAAGCGAATTGTTTTTTTCTTTAGAAAATTCTTTTATATTCTCTTTCGTTTCTTAGGACGACCAAATTGGGGCCGTTTAAAGTCAGGAGAAAAGTTAAGTTTAGAAAAAAATAATCTTGTCCTAACAGTGAACGAGGATGGTAGTTTGCGCTGTACCTCTTGTCAGCTTTGTGTCCAAGCATGTCCTACTAATTGCTTACAGGTCGCTCCAGTGCCGGGACATTCCGCACCATCTGCTCCCTCATTATTTCATTTTGAACCACTTAAGTGTATTTTATGTAATCTCTGTGAGGATATTTGCCCTGAGGGGGCCATCGCTTTTATTCCGACGGGAAGTATGGCAGGGGCTTTTGAAGATGACTGGGCCAAAGATCTACAATACTTAGCTTTTCGAGATGAGTTGAATGAGGGCAAAGGATATACTGTTGGTGATGTTCTCTCTATTCGCTCGCAACTAAAAACTACCAAATAAATCTTCTGTTAAGGTGTCTGGGAAAATTTCTAAACGGCTTCTGGCAGGGTTTTGTGACAGGCGGTTAAGAAACTCTTCACGGGGAATCTCCTTACCACCTAGGGACTTCACAACAGGGGTAACCATTTGTGTATCTAGCCAATTGATTCCAGCTCTTTTTAAAAGGGCCATGACGGCGACGAGGCAAAACTTAGAAGCATTCGGAGCCGTATGAAACATTGATTCTCCAGTAATGATCCCATTAATACAGACGCCATAAACCCCACCGACAAGACTATCTCCATCCCAGGCCTCTAAGGAATAGGCCAATTCCTTTTTAAAAAGCTCATGGTAACTAGACATGACTTCCTCTGTTATCCAGGTTCCACTCTGTAAGTTCCTTGGCGTAGAGGAGCAGGCATTGATGACTCCTAAAAAGTCTTGGTTTGCAGTGAACCTGAGTGATTGACTCTTCAGGTAGCGTAGAAAACGTTTATTAAGAGCAAGATCGTCGAAGTCTATAACTCCCCGTGGGTCTGGAGAAAACCATGCAAGTGGAAATTCTTCAGAAATTGGCCATGGGAAAATGCCCTTACTATAGGCGAGAACCAATGTTTGAACTTCTAGGTCTCCACCTAGTGCAAGGAGGCCATTTTCATCGGCTGTCTCAACTGGGGGGAACTTTAATACTGCCATTTAGTGATTATACTCTAAAAACGCTCTTATCTTAAAGCATACATTCAACAAAAAAGTTCAGAATTGACTGAGCAGCTAAGAGAGTTGCCTGTGGCTCTGGGTTAATTTTGGGCTTTTTGGTGGGCATATTTAAAAAAGGAGCAACTTCCATAAGGTCAGCACCAGTTATGGCAAACTCTTCGCTCAGCAGATACAAAAAATTGAGACATTCATCCACCATGAGACCATTTTCTTCAGGTGTTCCAGTGGCACTGGCCTCTGTCTCATCAAGAGCATCGATGTCAAAGCTAACATATATTTCTTCAACACCTTTCTTTTTTAAATCTTCTATAATCAATTGAGAGATTTTCTTTGCACCTTCTTTTTTAAATTCGTAATTCCAAAACTGTTGAATACCAAAGGCCTGCTCCCAATGTCCGCGGTCTTTACCGCTTGAGCGAATTCCAAGTTGAAAACAATACTCAGGTCCAGGAAGGTCTGAAAGAATATGAGTGACCCAAGAACCAAAGCAAAGATCAATACCCAGTCGTTCGTGTAATAGATCCGTGTGAGCATCAAAGTGAATGAGTGCTACCTTCTTTTTCTGTTTTAATTTATGTTGCAGATAGGTTTTTACGGCCGGGTAGCTGACACTATGATCTCCGCCAAGGGTTATAACTTTTCCCTGGGGATTAAGTTCATAAAATGAATTGAGTACTTCCTCGGTTTGGCTTAAGGGTGATACGGGAAGTTTACTTGATTCATCATTGTAGAGAGCTTTTCGACATCCTTTAATGGTGGCTTCATTTAAGTATTTATCATGAAGAAGGTGAGGGATGACTCTGATGTCTCCCAAATCAACAAAGTTTGGATTCTTATAGAGCGGATTAAGATTATAAAGACTCTGTCTTAAAAATAGAGGACCCCAGTTTGCTCCTCTTTGAATCCCACCACCACAATCGGAGCATACTCCTAGGAGTGCTAGTTTGGTGTCTTTAAGTTTCTCTAAACTTTTTAACCATTGCTCTTCAACTTTTTGAGGATTTTTCTCTTGATAGTATAATTGGTGGAGCTCTTCCTTCCTTTCTTTCGCGGTATTGACTGTAAAAACACCATTCCCAGGAGGGCAAAGCATTGGTCTTATGGATAAATTCTGGCTCATATCAACATCCCATCGTGAATTCTATTTTTGAGGATCAGATCATGATACTGATTCTCAAATTCTCCCGACTTATTTTTAAAATCACTAATCACCTTATCAATATATTCGATAAGCCTTTGGTCAAGGTTTTTTGAAACTCCAGCTATGTGGGAGGTCAGATGAATATTTTTTGTTTCCGTAAATTGATTATTAAAAGGTTCCTTCTCGAAAACATCTAAGACTGCAAATGCCTTAGGGTTTTCTTTTAAAGCATTAATAAGGGCCGATTCATTGATAAGAGATCCTCTTGCGGGATTAATAATAATAAAATTCGAAGGGAGGGCCTTGAGCTCTTCTTCTCCCAATAGATGATGATTCTTCTTATTTAGGCTTGAAGTGAGGATGATAATTCTATGAGCAAGTAAAAGCTCTTTTAAGGAAGGACCTTTGTTCTTGTAGGGGTCAAAGTAGGTTAACTTCTGAACCAACGGAGTCAAGGCAAGACCCACGCGTTCGCCAATGAGGCCTTGGCCAATGACGAGAATCTTTTGATCACATAGTAGCTCTCGCTGCCATTGGCGATCTTTATCCCAAACCGTTTGGTGAGGGCTTAGTCCAAAGCGACTCAATAGATGGCCTAAAATATATTCACTAACTGCCGGTACCCTAACTGGGTTACCTAAGACTACGGGAAAGTTCCAAGTTAGGACGTCTTCATAGTCGAAATTGTCATAACCACTATTGCCATGAATAAGTAGTTTCGTTTGGTCTAAGAGTTCTGACGGGAGTTTTTTAAAGTTTGTGTGAGTATTGCTGATAAGAATAAATGGACCATGATATTCAGGAGGTAGAGGCCAGCTGAGACCATTTCTTTTGGCATCGACAAATAAGTAGCGGCACCCAAAACTTTCAGCGACCTCTTTTTCTTTGAGAAAAAATGAGGTTCTTTGGTAGGGGGAGGCATCTAGGCGAATAATTGTTTGAACGTCCATCGTGGCCTTTCTTGTCATTCTTCTTTTCAATGAGATTAACAAAACAGGGTGCTATTGTCTCGGCGGTGGCCCTTGACAGGGGGCGGGGAAGACCCTAAATCTATACACATTGCATTATTAAATTGGTGGTTATAATGATTTCAATTAAATCGAGTCGTGAAATTGGTCTTATGCGTGAGACGGCAACTCTGGCCAGAAATACTCTGGTTTATATTGAGTCTTTTATTAAGCCCGGAATCTCTACTGAAGAGCTTAATCAAATCTGTCACGATTACATTCTCGAGCATGGTGCTTACCCTTCTCCTCTGAATTACAATGGCTTTCCAAAGTCAGTTTGTACCAGTTTGAATGAAGTTATCTGCCATGGCATTCCCTCAAAAGATGATGTGGTAAAAGATGGTGATATTTTAAATATAGACGTCACGACTTATCTCAATAAGTTCCATGGTGATACCAATAAGACTTTTCTTGTCGGAAATGTTCCTGATGAAGTTAGGAAGCTTGTTGATGTTACTTATAAATGTATGCGTGCCGGTATTGATACCGTTAAGCCGGGCTCTCACATTGGTGATATTGGTGCCATCATTGAAGAAATTGCCCATGATCATGGCTATAGTGTGGTGGAAGAGTATTGTGGTCACGGCATTGGACGTGAGTTTCACGAAGAGCCCCAGGTCGTGCATGTTGGTAAAAAAGGAACAGGCGTTGAATGTAAGCCTGGCATGACTTTTACTATTGAACCTATGATTAATTTAGGGTCTCGTCATTGTAAGCTCTTACGTGATGGTTGGACTGTCATTACTAAGGACAAGAAGCCATCTGCTCAATTCGAGCATACAATTTTAGTGACAGATGAAGGTTATGAAATATTGACCCTAAGACCTGATGAACCGATTGATTTTAGTATTTAGGGTTACTTATGCAACATCGAGGGCGCCCCTCTTTTTGGCGGTATAAAGGGGAATATTCACTTTTAAATCTTCCGCTGACTTTTTATCTTGATACGGGAAAGAATGATCAGGTTATGGATCTCACTTTTGAGTGGGATGGACCTGATGAGATTGCGGAGCAATTTTCCGTATTGGCCTCAAATATTGTGGGGAAAGAGTTTGGCGATATTCCTGTCATTGATACTCATGGCAAATTTCCTTATGCCTTCACTTTTTATAGAAAATTTACATTAGAAGTTAAAGACACTCTTCATAGCTTTGCGAGTCAGAAAAAGCGCGACTTTAAGGAACTTATTTGTCGCTGTTTTGGTGTCTATAAGTCAGATATTCATGAACTGATTGGAAGCGGAGTGGAGATCAACTCTATTCGTGATCTCGGAGATCATTTGCAGGCGGGGATAGGTTGTGGTTCTTGTCACCACGATTTAAAAGAAGAATTAACACCTTTATTGTCTGCGCCGGTTGAGGAAGATCTGCCTGTTCCTAGTATGAGTATGTGGGAAAAGCTTGATCCGCAAGGACTTGCTAAGGAATGTCATAATATTTTACGTCTTTGGAATAAAGAGCATGGAGAAGGGCAGGAGGTTTCCTTAAAAGGTTCTCGTCCCGGAAGTGTTCTCGTCTCTATTGAAGGGGATGGAAAGTGGACAAAAGAGAATATTGGAAAAAGTCTTCAGCAAGAAATCGATAAAGACCTGGGTCCAGGTTTAAGTCTTGTGATTATTTCTTAGCTTTTTTACATTTCTTGATAATTGAATCAAAGCGCAAGAGTTTACGAAAAATAGCATTGACCTTATTTTTTTCAGAGATAAGCTTTCTTGTTCCCATAGTATCTTCAAGCCATTTATAACGTTCCATAAAGTAGGCAATTTCAGGAATTTCCTTTTCCAAACATGCTGCACTAGGTGCCAATGCTTGGAGCTTACTTAGATAACTAAAAAAGACATGAGGAGTTTCTTCAATGAAGCTCTCAAGACTACTCGTTGTTAAGGCAGCTACTCCACCTTCGCTGGCCTCCTTAGGAATTACAAACGCCTTTTTTCCATCTAATAGGAGAATTCTTAGGAGATTTACTGAAGGACTAAATAATCGTTTTTGGCACACATCGGCAAGAACACTTGGCCTAAGGGTTAGCCCATAGATCGTTGCGAGTTCATTAACGAAGACTTGATTAAGATAGTAGGCAGGTCCTGTGGATTTTGCGCGGTGAATTTTAAGCTCTTCTTGGCCAAGACATTTCATTAAGGGGTTGACTTGATTAGCATAGGCCTTCTTAAAAGTTGGGCCTTCTCCTATATAAAGGAGTCCGATGAAGCAAAGTGTTACTGTCAACTTTAAGAAATTTATCATATAATAGCGTAATAATGACATAGTACTTATTATGATGCCTTCTGGCATTTTGCACAAGCAAAGCATGGACTGTCCAAACAAAGTGAGAGAGTTTTGAAAGAAATGACACTAACAGAACATTTAGAGGAGTTAAGAAAGACTGTTATTCGTGTCATCATCATTCTCTCGTTAGCTTTTTTCGTTTGTTATGGTTATGGAGAATATATCTCTGAACTTCTTTTGAGACCATTAAGAGAAAGTCTTGGTCACGATGGGCTAGGTAAAATTGTCTACCTTGGTTTGTTAGATAAGGTCATGTCCCAGTTACAGGTAGCATTTTGGTCTTCAATCATAATTAGCTCTCCTATGTGGTTTCATCAGGTCTGGAAATTTGTTCAACCTGGTCTACACAAACATGAAGTTAAAGCAGTACGTCCATTTCTTGCCATTGGTTTTGTCTTCTTTTGCTTAGGAGTATCTTTTGGTTATTTTTTAGTTTTCCCTCTTACCTTTGAAACTCTCTTAAGCTTTGGGGTTCAAAATGTTGAGGCGACAATTAGTTTGAAAGATTATTTAATTTTGGCCAGTAAGGTATTGGTATTCTTAGGGGTAGTTTTTCAGCTACCAAATGTCCTTTTGATTTTAGGCTTCATGGGTTTAGTCACAAAATATAGCTTGAGAAAAATGCGTCGCTATATTTATGTTGGCTTTGCTGTTCTTTCGGCCATGTTAACGCCTCCCGACCCCTATACTATGATGGGTCTTTGGATTCCTCTGGTCTTACTTTTTGAAATCGGGATTTTAGCAGTTGCTGTAATTGTTCACCCTTTTTTAGCTCGTCACCATAAGTGAGATTATTTTGAATAATGCCTGTAAGTTATTTATGTTTTTTTTGGGCCTATGGTTTGGCCTGACATGCTTTCTTGATTTCTATGCCGTACCGACGATTTTTAGAACTCTTACTTCGCGCCAGGATGCCGGTAGTTTGGGCATGATTCTCTTCTTAACCTTTAATAAAATTGAGATTCTTCTTTCACTTATTCTTGGGGTTTGTGCTTACTTTTTTAGAGAAAGTATTAAGTGGAAGAAAACATTTTGGACAACCCTTGCTTCTCTGTTTGTCTTGAGCCTCATATATACATTTCATATGAGTCCAACAATCATTGAGGCCAACAAGAAAAAGTATGAGCTTGCTGAAGAAAGCCAAGAATATATTGAGCTAGAAAAAACCCATCAAATGTATCATGGACTTTTTAGAAAGACCGATGGAGCAAAAATATTAGTGCTTTTTGTTCTTTTAGGCTCAACCCTAAGAAGAAGAGAGGAGAAGGCATGATTTTAGTTACAGGTGGGGCAGGTTTTATTGGAAGCGTTCTTGTAAAGGAGCTCAATAAGCGTGGTCATGATCAAATTTGGGTAGTTGATAGATTAGAAAGTGATGATAAATGGAAAAATTTAAGAGGTCTAAAGTTTACTGATTATATCCATGCCGATGAACTTTTTAGTATGGGGGACGACTTTTGGGAGCTTGTTACTCAAATCTTCCATATCGGAGCATGTTCTTCGACCACAGAACGTAATATGGATTACCTGTGGGAAAATAATATTAATTATTCAAAAATGCTTTTTAGTATTGCGGGCCAAAGAGATATCCCCATCCTTTATGCTTCATCAGCTGCTACCTATGGTGATGGAAAAGATGGTTATTCAGATGAACATCTTAAAGTACCAACTTTAAAACCACTTAATGGTTATGGTTATTCAAAGCAAGTCTTTGACGAATGGGTTCTCAAACAAGAAGAGAAACCATCCTTTTGGTTTGGGCTAAAGTTTTTTAATGTCTTTGGGCCAAACGAATACCATAAAGATGATATGAGAAGTCTTGTTCACAAGGCCTTTGGTCAAATAAACGATAATGGTAAGGTTAAACTTTTTAAGTCTCACAAAGATGGGTTTAAAGATGGTGAACAACTAAGAGACTTTGTTTATGTCCGTGATGTTGTTAATGGCATGCTTCATTTCATGGAACAGAGAGTTCCAGGATCTTCAGGGATTTATAATATGGGTACTGGTAAGTGCCGCAGCTTTCTCGACTTAATAAAAGCAACTTTTTTAGCGATGGGTAAGTCCGAGAAAATAGAGTTCATTGATATGCCATTAGAAATTAGAAATCAGTATCAATACTATACTCAGGCAGATATGAAGAAGTTTCATGAGGTCTTTCCTGAATTTAAATTTGGAACTTTAGAGGACTCAGTCAAAGACTACGTTCAAAGCTATCTTATGGCAGAGGATCCGCACTATTAATCTTTAATAGAGAGACCAAAGTTTATCTGATTCATATATTTCAATGGCACCATCTGGCGCTAGAGACTTTTTGAGAAGGGTATTTGAAATAACAGATGCAGGAATACCTCTTACTCCTGGTGAAATCATTTTAATAATAGGGTCGATTAGGTTGAAGAGTTTCTGACTGATAAACTCCACTGGGCGACTTTCTTGTCTTTCGCCTATAATCAATGAGGGGCGAGCTATTATTAAGTGCTTTAGTTGCAGGACTTTTAAATCTTCTTCAAGCTCTCCTTTAACTTTATTATAAAAAATCGCCGAGTTTTTATCTGCACCACGTGCGGTGATGACTGCAAAAGTCCCTTGTGGGACCACTGCTTTGAAAAGCTCTGCAATCTTTAAAGGGAGATCATAGTCGACCTTTTTAAAGGCCTCTTTGGAGCCTGCTTTCTTTATGGTGCTACCTAAGCAGCAAAAGCAAATGTCCATATCAAGATGAACCCTTAAGCTTTCTATATCAGTTAGAGGGTTTATAACTTTTTTCAATTTTTTAGATTCAGGTAGGGTGATATCTCTTCTTAGAATTACAGTAAGTTCTTCAATACTGGGGTTATTAAGGCAGTCATTTAAAAGAGATTGGCCGACAAGACCACTGGCCCCGAATAAAATTGCTCTCATATAAGTTCCAGGAAGTGGTCGTTATTTAGCTTCATCTCTGACAGTATCTTACACAAGGGGTCAAAAAGACAATGCCAACTTGGCCATCGTGCCGCTTTGGTATCATGTGAAATTTATTGAATCCCTTGAAATTACTAGGTTTCATTTTTGGCACAGAGCTTGCTTATATAACTTCAGCTGCGGACCAGGAAGGTCCCCCAGGCAAGAGGCCTGGTCACTATCGGAAGTATGTGAACTTAACCAAAACGATAAACAGGAGAATAGGTTATGAAGCAGGCAACTCTAGATCATTTCAAGCAACTATTTAGCAATATTTTAAGTGATTCCCATCTAGGAGATCTGGCATTAGATGAAGCACTTAATTCCCCACAGTCAGGGGACCTAGTCGATCAAGCACTGGGCGATCGTGATCAGCATCTCGCACTTAAACTAAACGGAAGACAAAGTTTTTTCCTTAAGAAAGTAGCGACAGCATTAGATAAAATTGAAAAAGGAACCTTTGGTCACTGTGATGAGTGTGATGGAGATATATCAACAGGAAGACTATTAGCAAGACCAACAGCAACTCTTTGTATTACTTGCAAAGAAGAACAAGAAAATGGTGAGCAGCATATTCCATACCAAAAACGTTCACATACTCACGGGCTAGGTTTGACCACACGAAGTGATAAAGTGATTTCACTAAACTTTACTGATAATAGTGGTGATAACAAGAAGGGGCATGTCGCCCAGCAGAGCTTAAATATATAAGAATCAGTTGACCAAAATGTTTATCATGGAAGATGAGCAAACTGTCATGGATGATACTAAATAAATTGACGATTTCTCTCCTCAAAAAGTCGTCGCAGGAAAAGAAGGGACTCCTTAGGGAGTCCCTTTTAATCTTTAATGCGCTAGAATAGTAGCGTGAGAATTAAAATTAAGTCCCTACTTTTTTTATCACTTATTTGTGCTCTTACTTCTTGTGGGAGTACACAAAAGTTTCCAATGGCGAGATTCACAACTCCTGAAACCTCTGGCTTTGGTATTACGAAACTTGAAACGGGTGTGGTTAAAACTATTCGCTTACAACCAAGTCCAGATTTGAGAGATCAAAATATTATTGATGAACCAGTTATTGGATCTAGCTATGCAAGTTTTCTTAAGCCTGCTTTTGGATTATCAGATAGTTTGGATTTTGAATTATATTTTGGTATCCAACAGGCAATTCAGGGAGCTATAAAATTTCAACTTTTTGGAGATCCGGCGATCTCTGCAGGGGCAGGAAACTTTTCATTAGCAGTTCGTATCGGTTATTCATTCTATGTCTCTGGGGAAGAAATAAATGCGGGAGAGGTTTATGGGGAACCACGCATTGATCGAGAACTTATAATAGAATCGGGATATGGAACATATGAGCTCATTAGTGGTTATCGTTTTACAGAAAGTCTTTTAATTTTTATTGGCGTTTTTAAGGATGATGGCCGCTACAACTTAAAGTTTAAAGAAGGTTTACGAACAGCGATCGCACACGAATTTGTTACTTTTGGACAAAATTTTGGTGTTCAACTTATAAAAGGTAATCTAATGACCACTTTAAATGGAGCAGTTGGAAGCTTTGAAGTTACCAACAAGAATAAAAAGGAGAACTTTTTTGATTTTGGGCTCTCCTTTGGTCTTTTATTTTAACGGCTTAAGTCCAATATAAAGGGTTGTGAAAAGTTACTTAAGACTCTCTTATTGCGGTCAAGTGCCAAGACCCTAAACTCATAGCGACCCCAATTGGGTAGTTGACGAGCAGGCAACAGATTATAGACACCCCTTGTTCCATTTATAATAACATGTCCAAGAGAGTTTACTGGATCTGGTGCTGAGCCGTTGGGGTTAGAAAAGGAAGTATTTGGTTTAGAGGCCTCTAAGACAACAGAGGTGGCACCATTAACACCCGAGAGGTCAATGCTCATAGGAATGGGCATATTTGGATTATTACTTGTCACTTGAGTTTGGCCTTTTACTGTAGGAGTTGGAGAAGTTCCTGTTGGTGGCGGTGGTGGCGGAGTTCCTCCTCCATTTGATGAAGGACTGTACCAGCACAACCTTCTTGATCCCACTTCTTGATTACTCGCTCGGTTGCAGGTTCCTATATTGGGATTTGACTGACCAATCTCTTCACTATAGTCCACAGTACAAAGCCCTCCTTGGAAGTATGTATCCAAGCGGCATTGGTAGGGAGGATGTGAGTCAACGGTTTGGTTGACTTGAGTGTTATCTGCCTCATCGAAAGCAGGCATTCTTCCTGCTGATAAAACGGCAAACATTCTTGTTGTCGACAAACCGGCCATACCGATTCTCATACACATCGCCTGATCATCTGCGTTTCCCCATTCACTACTACATTTACTTTTCAATGTTGAAGGAATGCCCATACCTGAAACTATTTGTTGATTATCATCTCCTGACCACACTCTTCTAAGGCATTTTGTCGCGGCAAAGTAATCACTCTGACCTTCATTAGAGGCCCAGCCATTCTGACCTGGATAGCGAGGAACTCCTCCAAGGTGGTGACCAATTTCATGGCATAGTACTAAGGCAAATCCATCTGATGTAATTTCGCCGTGACGAGCGAGACCTCCATACATTTGAACAATCCACTGGCTTCCTTTGCGGGTAGCAAAAGCATTTACTGTGCCATCACTCCAAAGTCTTTCCACAACTAATTGGGCACCTTTCGATTGAAAAATAGGGTGATAAAAATTAGCGACGTTATCGATAATATCGTTAAACTGAATCTCCGTTATACCATTTAGGGCCTTGTGCTCAATCGGGATACGCCAATTATTTTTTGGGAAAAATCCTTTACCACCAACACAGGAAGAAGATTGATATGAAAATATTAGTGTGACAAAAATGGTAATAGTCATCCGCAGGTAATGAGTCATTACACAATCCTTTGCTTGTCCTAAGCGCTTGAATATTTGTATGATGTCCTTTTCGGTTGTAGGGGCGCGAATATGCCGATCCAGAGGGGGTTTCGACATAAGGAGAAAAATTTGCCGAGGGTGAAAATAAACATCGCTCTAAGTCTTTGTAATGAAAAGAAGGGTCCGATAAGTTTTGTATCAAAAAGAAAAGGAGTTTAAATTGGCGGTAATTGATCAATATAGGGGCATTTTAACGGTCTTAGTAGAGTTTGATGTGGATCCATTGGATAGCGAAGAGAATGTGGCCCATATTAAATCATTTTTAGATAATGTTGTGAGGAATCAGCCAGGATTTATTTCGGCAAACCTTCATACCTCTCTTGATAAGAGAAAAATTATTAATTATGCCCAATGGAAAAATGAAGCTGATTATCAAAACTTTCTCAATAATATTGAGGTTCAAAAAGCAGGAGAAAAAGTTCTTAGCTTAAACCCAAAGTCAGTATTAATGAAAGTGGCCTTTGTTTCTTAAAATTAACTGAAGCGTGGTAGGTAGTATTCTTGGAATATTTCTACCATTGTTAAGAAAATGATACAGATGAGAGGTCCGTAGAATATACCTGCCATTCCAAAAGTTCCCATTCCTGCAATAATATAAAAGAGAAGAAGAAGAGTATTTACCTTAATTCTCTTGCCCATGAAGATTGGCTTAAACCAGTTCTCTACCAAAAGAGCAATAACAGAAGTATAGAGAAAGAATACTGTGCCACTGACTTGTTCTCCAATAGCAAAAAGGTAAATGGCCGCAGGGATTGTGATGATTGAGATACCGAGTAGGGGAATAAAGGCGAGAATTACCATTACTGCAGACCAAAGAAAGATAGATTCAAACCCAGCTAACCACAGCCCAACGCCAGCTAAAAGGCCTTGGATAATACCTCCAAGTCCATTGCAAATGAGAGTCACATAATTCATTTGAGCAAACTTTTCTAAAATTTTTTGTTCTTGATCATCTGGAAGAGGACTTAGCTTAAAGGCAAAGGCCTTTAACCTATCCCCTTCAACAAAAAGTGTAAAAATTGCGAGAATCATAATGAGGAAATTAAAAAGAAATGAGATCGTGTCGGAGACCCAGTGGTTAACGGTCCCAAATATCTTTCCGCTATAACTTTGGACCTTTGATAAAATTGAGCCATAGAGTTCATTTAGGTCAAGGTCTATCCCAACAACTTCAGAGATAGAAATAAGAAAGGATCCTACTGGTCCTTCCCCAAAAAGAAATTGTTTTACTTTAGTAACAGATAGCCCTGCTCGAAGGTTACTGTAGAGCCCCACAGTTTCTCCTGAAATTTGTAAAATGATGAAGATTACTGGGATAACTAATAAAACGATAATCAGTAAAGTTACAATAAAGGCACTAAGTTCATTAGAAACTTTAAAGCGCCTTTTTATATACTGGTGCAAAGGATAAAATGTTCCCGCCGTTATGGAGGCAAAGGCAAAGGAGTGGAACATTCCTTTAAAGACATAAAGGTTAATGATAATCACACCAAGAAAGGCAAAGCTAAAGATTTTTAAATTTAAGCGATCGCTACCTTGAGTCACTATTTACCCGCTAAATGTCTGTGAATTGCTCAATAAGATCTGGATCATCAATAAAAGGATTACGGTTTCCTTGGAGCTCGTAGATTCTTTCATGACGACGAATTTCATCACTGTCTGCGGGGTCAAGACGATGCCATTGGCGGAGGTGCAATTCTTCCGTTGCTGGAATGTCCATCTTGTAGCGAACAGCAAAGTAGAAAATTGCTCTTGCCACATTTCCCTTATGAGATTTAGGTGGTTCAAAGGCCGCTGTATTTTTATAAATATCATCGCCTCTGAGAGAAGCTTCACAACCTGATAGCTTGCCTCCATTTACCTCACCAAAAAGAATATTGCCTCTCGCACTATTTGCGATGGCCTTGACAGGAAAGAGGTGGTGGAGGTCACTTTTTTGAGCGCTTCGGCTCTGGCGACCATTAAAGCGACTCTGAGGCCAAGTATGTTCGCAATTGACCTGTTGGTGATTCGGTATTTGATCAGGGCCTACACCATCTTGTGGTGTAAAGTCCTCTTCGCAATAAGTATCTGTAACAACATACTTAGAGCCTCTTTTTTCTAAGTAGATATCGCCAAAAAGGTAGCGCCTGGCCGCTTTGTAGCTAAAGACAATATTATTGTCGATGGCCTCTCCAAGAAGAGACTTTAACTTCTGGTCAGTCTCTTTCTGAATGCTGGCGAGGTGTTCCGCATAGTATGGGTGATCGGCCAAGGATCCCCATATTGGAGAACTCAGACACAAACTCAGACCTAATAAAAAGGTTAGCCGCAAATAATGGTTTTTCATCAATCCGTCCTTGGATGTTTACCTATTTGTATAAGGTTAGCATCTCCTAAAACGGATAAGAAAGGTATAAGCAGTTAATCTTTATGAGGATTTAGTTATTTTTGACACACGAATTTGCTCGGGTATTAAAATAGGTCTTCAACCCCTGGTGGTTTAGAAAACTCTCTTTTTGGACTATAGAAGTTGTCATAGAGGTCTAAAGTGTCTTCATATTGAACGAAGTCATATGTATGGCGGCATTCACAGTTGGCAGAGATATCTCTATATAATGTGCCACCTTCGGCCCTAGGACATGCAGTCATTTGCTCGCACTTATTTCTTGCTATTTGTTCTTCAGTATTTTCTTCATAGCAGTCAGTTACAACATTTCTAGGTTTGTAGTCTCTGGTGTAGTTGATCTGGGCCACGAAGAAGTCCTTTGTGTACAGGTCAAGCTCAGTTACACACCTTTTTCCGGGGCCATTTTTTTTAACAACTCTTATTTTAGCGTAGTGAACGATGTCGGCCATACAGCCAATTTGATTTACCTTCCAGCTGACATAGTCTTCGGTTTCCAAGCTAATGATCTCTTTTTGAGAATATTCAAGGAATTTGAAGGCAATATCAAAGGCCATATTCTTTTGATCAGTCGTCGTAGCCCTTCCCATATTTTCGCATTCGGTTGCGAATGTAGGTGAAAATAAGGCACTAAGTAGAATTGAGATAAGTAATGACTTCATAATTATGACTCCTCTGGAAAAGTGGAGATTAGCTCCTTAAATCATTCATTAATAGGGTTCAGGTAATATTTACGTCCAGATTGTCCGCAGCGCGGAAGTGGTTGAAATCCCTTGGCCGTATAAGAATTGAACACATAAGTTTTACAGGGATTAGTGAGTCTTCATTTGTGCTAGTTCAATATTAGGCATAATAGGTAACACTTAAATAACCTTAATAGAGGCACATTATGTACAGAGTAATAATCTTCATTTGTATTTTATTTTGCTCCATGAATGGATTTGCTGCCTATGAAATTGAAAAAAAGACCGCAGGTCAAATTGAGGTACTTTTACGAGTTGAGGGCGTATCTAAAGGTGAAAGCAACCTCTTTGAGAACTTATCTGAAATAATCTCCCAGGATAAGGCAGTTGGAGAGTTCTCGCGCTTTATGATTGACCTTTGTTTAAATCCTCAAAAATATGACTTCACTATTAATGACATCAACAAAGAAGAATGCGTGCTGGAGTCGGTAGAGAAACGCATTCAAGATGATCTCGCCTTTGTACTGGTGGATTCCTTTTCTAAAAACCCAGATGCCATTGTCGTTGAGAAGTTTCTTAATGATTATCTTAATTCTTACCTTGAGAAAATGAAGACTATCATTGAGGTCTTTAGCTCTTGGAAGTAAAGGCAGATCAAATAAAAACTAACTTCTTCTCCTTATCCTTTAAGGATTTACAGAACTTATTGAAGTCACAAAACTTAAAGGAGGCTGGAGCAAGCCTTCTTTTCAATTATGTTTATAAAAAGCTGGAATTTTCTCCAGAGATTCCTAACTTAAGTAAAGAGACCAAAACCTTTCTAATTGAGAACATAACTTTTTCTTTACCAAGAATTACTCAAACTCAAAAAAATACAGCAAGTATCGTTAAGCAAGATACGACCAAGTTTTTAATGGCCTTTCCTGATGGTAGACGGGTTGAAAGTGTTCTTATTCCCTTTCAAGGGAAGTACACACTTTGTCTATCGTCTCAAGTTGGTTGTGCTATGAATTGCTCCTTTTGTTACACAGGGACGCAAGGATTTGATCGGCATCTTTCAACTGAAGAGATTGTGGGCCAAGTCGTAAGTGCCCTTTCTTGGCTGAAGGAAATTGGTATAAAAGAACGGGTTTCTAATATTGTTTTTATGGGTCAAGGGGAACCTCTCCATAATATGAGTGCTGTTCGTAAGGCCTGTGAAGTTTTTCTCTCTCAAAACGGTTTAAGCTTAGGGAGAGAGAAAATTACGATTTCAACAGCGGGTTATTTACCCGGTCTAAAGGATTGGCTAAGCGACCCTCTTCCAGTCAATCTGGCCTTAAGCTTACACAGTCCTAATGATAATATAAGGTCCGAGCTTATTCCGCTAAATAGAAAGTATCCTCTCCGTGAAATCTTAAGTGTTATCCAAAAGATTCCTCTCGAGAAGAAAAGGTTTGTGACATTTGAAGTCCTCTTAATTGAAGGACTTAATGACAGTATATCTTTTGCTCACGAAACGGCACAGTTAATCAAAGACTTGAATCCACTGATAAACCTAATTCCATTTAACCCTTTTCCTGGCACAACTTATACTCGCCCGAGTGACAAGGCGATTGAAGAATATAAAAAAGTAACTGAGAGCTATGGTATTGCTACAATGGTGCGAAGAACCAAGGGAGATGCTATCTTAGCGGCCTGTGGTCAACTAAAATCATAATACCTTATAGGTCTAACTTCTCTCCAATGGATTGTTGAAGCTTGTTGATTGCTTTGTCAGTCAAGTGGACGTCATCTATAAAGTCTTGCTCTTTTGACTCAAGAAAAAAACTGGAATAGTCTAAATATTTTATTTTTTTAAGATTATTAATAGATTTAATTTTATTAAAGTCTTCTAAAAACCTTTTTGGGCCTTCCTTTCGTTGTATTTCCTTTTCTTGTGGTTGATACTCCTTCTTCGCTTCAAATACGGGTTGAAAGATCAGATAGGTTTTGTCTTTTCTATAAAAAGAAATAGTATCAATCTTTTTTATGGCCTCACGCCAAATTTCTAATAACTTCTCTCGTGGCGGGTATTTATAATCACCAGAATTTAATTGATTTCGGATAATTCCTCTGTGGAGGTCGTAAGTAACATAAATCAATAATGTCTTGAAAACCTTCAACGTATTTGAGGAAGTCTCTACCAGTGTTGTTGCCGCCCATTTCTGAAGGCCAAGTAAGAGTGCCTTCTTATTTATTAAGGTGTTATCTGCAGCAAATAGGCCGACTCTAGATAAAGGATATTCTGGAGAAAGAGCTCTTCTTAAACCCGAAAGTTCATTGACTCCTTCAAGGAATATATTCACTTGATACTTTTCGCCATAAAGGAGGTAGGCGATTAATTGCTGAGGTTGTCTCCCTCCGCCCATGGCAATGCATTCAATATTAAAGGTCTCTTGAGGATAACGCTTTTTTAAACCACCAATGATTAAGTGGTTTTTTTTCTCCTCATAGCATACTTGCTTTGCAACAGACCCTCCATATATGGCCATATTGATTATCTCACTAGACCTTTTTTGGGTGAAGAGAAGAGGGGGGTTATCGGCCTCATAAAACCCAAGGTAGGGGTGTCGTTTTTTATTTGAATAGTATTGGTAGGATCTCTTACCAATTACAAACTTTTTCTCAATCGATTTGAATGAAAGCCAGGAAATTACTTCAAAAAAAAGTAACAATAAGACGAATGTAATGAATGAATAAAGGACTTTTCTTTTTACATGCATACAAATAAATCTCTATTATAATACTCGGGCATATGACTAAATTCTTTTATTGAATGACAGGACAAAGTTACTCTTTAATTAAAATACTATATAATACTAGGATAACCGTATATTAACAATTAAGAGGGTTTTTTGATTTTAAAATTTATTTCACTATTTTCAATCATTTTGGGAGTTTCTTGTTCTAAAGAAATCGATTCAAATATTCAGCGGCAAGAAAATATCGAAAAATACAAAAATAAGGTCTTAAATCAAAAGGTGGATACTAGTAAACCGGAAGTAGGACACTTATTTTCGGTTAAAAACTATATTAATCCTCAAGATGATGGCTCAATAAATTTTTGGAAGTACTCCGAAATATTAATCGGTAATAGGATGCTAGGTAAACTAAATATTTACTATGCAAAAATCAGAGATGTTTTTACGAAAAATGGAGACATCATGATACTAGTTTCTGGTAGAGGAAAAGGGGAAAAAGGTAAGATTTGGAATTTGGACTATCTCTATCTGATTAATCTCAATAAAATGATCTCTTCTGTTGCCTTACCTATGCCAGGTTCCTTAGAGATAAAAGATGAAAGAAAAAGTATCATAAATTATTATCATGGTGATTGTTTGAATGGTGACGAACAATTCTTAATAGAAATTTTAAAGATCCCGAAGATTAATCGTAAACCTATACTTGAATATTTTATTCTAAAAAATAGTCAAAATTTTAGGAAGAAGATCTATACGTTTAATGAAGAAAGCGAAATAAATATTGATTCTAATTTTAAATTGGAAAAGGTAAGGGAACGTAGGGTTCTTTCCCATTGTGATACTTATGTAAATTCAAATGAGTATGTTAAAAATCTTTACCCAAATAAGCTCTCTATAGATACTAAAGATGGTCACCATGTGATTATACCAGATTGAAAGTGTCATGATGGTATTTGTGGGTGACTTGATTCGCCACCTCTTCAGAGTGGTCGGGTGAAAGTAAATCAACTCCTAAGCTCAATATGTCAGGATTATTTTTTAATTTTGCAATTTCTTCGATAGGAGAAAATAGCTCTCTCTTTGAAAAGATAGATTTAAGAGCACCAAAATTATTTAAGAAATTCTTATCTCTTTGTTTCGCGACGGAAGCACCTTCGTAAGCTCCAAGAAGACACCATTCGCCAAATTTCGCATGCATTCCTACGGTTAACCATATCTTAAGTCGTTCAAGGGCTTGCTTATCGTTCTTTTCTTGTACACTTCTCATGAGTTTAAATGATTCTCTATACCCAGATTTCCAGCTTGAATAAGGAGAGGTATTAAAGGAAGTAGTACTGGCAATCTTATGGATGACTTTGTAGTGAGGAGCAATTTCGGTGGCATGGTCGACAAAGGAGCCTAAGCTTTGGGACTTCTGAAAAAGAGACCTCGGCCAAAGCTTAATTCCTCCGTATCCATAAACTAGTCCATTAATAGGGTTGATACTTCTCCATACACAGACATTTCTCTCTGTTATGCCTTCTGGAATATTTTCAAAGGGTCTGTCATGAATGATGTTGTCTGCATCCACAGTAAAGAAAAAAGGACTTTTGGCAACTCTTGCGGCCTCTCTGTGGGCCATGTGAATTCCTTTGATGCCATGGATACGATAAGAAGAAGGATAGTTCTTTATGAGCTGATTCCAGTTTTCATCAGCATTATCTTCATCGAATGATATAAATACAATATCGCTATTCATTAAACTCGGCTTTTTGGTATTTTGCTATCTACACTTGAGACGCAAGTGGGTGTAATGCAAGTGGCGGGAGCATCAAAAATTTTAAATCCCTTTTCAATATGACCAATTGGTTCGTCGTGACAGCTATAGCTTCTCTTAATGAAACCATCTGGCTCTCTTATGACCAAGCCTTGAAAGCCTGCATGGCAACTCCAACCTTTGAATTGATTAAAGTTAAAAGCATTAAAGCGTTCTGCCTGGTCCATGTACCATTTCTTACCTTTGGAGTCCTTCATCTCAATTTGCATTTTTTGAGGAACGTCTGGGTTATCTCCAAACTCTAGTTGCATTTCTTTTAACGATATATTTGGTTTCGGTCGAATGGCAGACTTTCCTAGCTTTTCCATTCGGGCCTTGGTGTAGTCTCTTTGAGGCATGCCATTGTAAAGAATATCGAGCTGTTCAGTAGTATAGCCATCAACGACTCGGCTAGCAGTCGGATCTGATTGAGGTTTTAAAGTGACATTTATTCCGGCGTCATGAAAGAAGAGGGCTTCTTTATAATACTCTTCAAACCATTCGGGAACCATAACGATATTAATTGTGACGTGAACATCATTTTCTAGAAGAAAGAGAATACGATCTCTAAA
>JAFMBV010000071.1 GCA_017858255.1 Bacteriovoracaceae bacterium | reverse complement strand
CATAGCAATTCTCCTTGGCCTTTTGATATTTTTGGCAACGGTTTAAAAATTTTAGCCACAGTATACTTTTTCAATAATGGCCAAAATGATCTAGCTCACTTTTTTTACTTTCAAATGTTAGATTTCAAGGGAAAGGGGAGACGGACAGCAATGCTAAGAGTTTTGGAGAGATTAGACCTTAAGAAATAGGCATTTTTCTTGATTTTCCTCAGTGTGAAAAATTTCGTACTTGAATAAAATATTGGCAGACTTAGTTTTTAAAGGAGTAAAAATGAAAGTGTTAGTAATATTGAGCTGTCTTTTTTTTAATTTGAATAGTTATTCTTATAGTATTTTTACCTTAAAACCACTTGACTGGTCTCAAGTGAAAACGGTTGATGTTTTTATTGCGGGCTTTGGTCATGAAATGGGTCTTCAGTTTTTATCTTCTGCCATCACCCGGGCCAAGGTTCACGATGAGCGATATCCCGAAAGTCGTGCTCAAATTATTTTATGGGCCAAAGAATGGAATAAAAGCAGAGATACCGCCGTTCTTAGAAATCGGGGGATGAGGATACTATATGCAAATTCTAGGAAACTGAAGAATAAATATATCTTTGATTATCTCAACCAGCTACCTTCAATTAGTTCATTGCATATAGTAAGTCATAGTGCCGCTTTTGCAGGAAATGCTATTCAAAAATCAACAAGTCGCTTGGGCCCTGAAAATTTTCCTTGGAAAGAATTAAGTTCTAAATTTACGCCAGATTCCTACGTATATCTTCATGGGTGTAATACTGGTTTCATTGTTGCTCCAGCGATATCAACATTATTAGGAAGGCCGGTCTTTGGTTCCTTAACATCGACAGATTTTCAGGAGATTTTTGCTAATGGTAATTGGTACCATAATAATGCAGGGGTCGGACAATTCCCTTCTGGTATGACGAGACTTGGAAGTAGTGGAGAGCTTTACAACGAGAGCCTTTCTTGTCAAAAAGGTTTTTGTCACCGCATGATGGCCAATCGTCATCCTTACCGTGGTTATTGGGGTCGCTACGAAGTAGGTCTACCTTATTACCGACCTTTTTGTAACTATGGTTCCAGTGTTAATCAGGATTGTCGCGTGGGGATAGCTCAGGCCATCTTCACAACCCCAACAATATCATCTAGATCTTGGGAAGATAAAGTTTTAGATCATATGTGCCCACGCATGGCCGATGCTGCTACTTTTGATAATTGTGTTGCTGTTCTAAAGGGGCAAGCTGGGAGTAGAGTTTTTATCGGAAAATATCTTGGCTGTAGTCTTAAAGGCTGTGATTTTAAGTTAGTAAAAGGCCGCAATCGAAATGGAAAGGTTATTACAAACTTCGTTGGACGAGATGAAGGAGTCCAACAAATGATAAGAGATTTCAATTTCTTTTTGAGCTTACGATAAATTAAAAAGCTAAAAAGAAAATTTACTGCTTTATCAAGTAAATAATTCGACCTTCCTCTACGCCTACCTGCTCAATGGTTGCACCACCTTCAGCAGTATCCATTAGGAGGTTTAACTCTTGTTGAGTATATCCAGCACGATTGCCGCCTCTAGGATCGATTGTGACTCTTATGGAAGTTCCATTAGGTGTTACTTCGGTAGCGGTCACAGGAAAAGAGCCAGCGGTCTGAATTAATAGTTCATAGGCACCGTTTAGGCCTGGGTTAGTATCAAGGACTTCTTCATCAAAAACTTCAGAAAGGCGGTCTTCGGCATCAACTAAATCTAATCGATATATCTTTTGAGTTCTTGTTAAGCTATCTACATCAACGTTACGAGGTAATTCGGCAGGTTCTCTGGCACCTGTAACTCCATTATCAGGTCTTGCCACTGGGATGGGCACTTCAGTGGTCGTGATCGGCCGAGTATTCAAGATCGCCTGGCCACTTTCATCGAGAGGGGTCAATGTTACAGTTGAACTTCTATTTGTACCTTCTCTTGCTACACTGACTTGATAACCTGGGTATTGTCCACCAGAAAAGGCTTCCTCTGTTTTACCAGTACTGGTGAAGGAGATGACTCCACTTGAATCCCGGGCAAGTGAGTTAACGCCAACTCCATCAGAAATTTCAGTCATTGTGGCGCTCTCTGCGGTAGAAAGAGTAACCCCATCCCTTTGAGCGATGGCCTCGACTCTTGCCGCAGGCGGTGTGCCAACAATACGGATTCCACCATTAGGAGACGTTTGAAATGATGCTCTAGAGCCAACTTCAGGGTCATTGTTAATTAAATTTAAGAATTGTGCTTGAAAGGCCAGTATTTGGTTTGGATCATCAGCATGCAAAATCATATCACCTGTCTCTGTAACCTCAATGCGAAAGCCCTCAATATTATTTTGGGCGGCCACATTTCTTAGGTCTGCAATTCTGCTTTGCCAAAAGCTAGGAATAAATGTTCCTTCACTAATACCGACATCGGCAACAGCTGCTTCATCATCGCTTAGGTTGGTGCTATTTGATTTTACGCAGGCCTCTTGTAAGTCCTCGTTATTAATTTGCTCATATATACTGTCAGCATTCATATCTGAAGCAGCATTTAAGTGAATTGTAGATAAAAATCTTCCCTGGCGATCACGGATATTTACTGAGACTGGTACACGCTGTTGAATTCCGCGAATTCCTGGAGTGTGGGGAAGACCATCGCTCGCTAAGCGGCCCTCTATTGATAAACCACAATTACTTAATTCAAAGGCCTCGTTATTTCCCGTATCACGGTCAACAGCCTGAACGCTTCCAAAATTACAATTGGTTCTTTCTTTTACCCTATCAAGGGCCGAATATAAGTTTTCGAGTCTTAAATCACCATTTTCGATACGCGGACAAGCGGAGTTATTACAAAAGCTTTCAAACCTTGCCTGGTTCTCTCCGGTAGTTAGCTCGGCCATAATTTCTTCTTTAGTGGCATCAGGTCTTAATTGAGAAATACTTAAACGACCCAAGCGTTCGTTATTACTCCCAAAAAAGTAGAAAGAAAATTCAGCACCGCCAGTAGGTAGACCACTAGACTTCATTGCTCCTTGAACACCTGAACGGCAGGCAGAATCTTGAAAGTCCATGAGTTGTGAAAGGGACTCACTATCAATTGCTTGGATGCCATAAAAACGACATTGGCGTTGATTTCTCAACTCCTCCATCGCTGCAACCATATTACCAAAGTCACTGTTAAGTTCATCATTACACTGAGGTTGTCCAGGAGTCGTGTTGGCACATTGGGGGAAGAGTTCGTCAGGAGTGATACCATCTATTCGGCCGGCCTCAACTGCAACGGCCGTTAGCCCGAGGGAGGCGTCAAGACTCGAGCACATGCCATCAGAATTAAGCCTCTCTCCATCTTCACTACAACGATCGGCAATTACGTTTTGTAGATTTCTAAAATCTTCTGCCCTTTCTTCATTAAAGAAATCACTTTCTCGCCATGGTGGAAGGTCATTGCTCTCTCTTATTTCATCAAGTGTTACAGAAGCTTGTTGGCACTTTTGTGATAGACCGTTGTAACCTCGGCTTATATCAACACAGATTCCTGCGTGGTAGGGGCTACTATTATTTCTCCTACCATTTATATTGGGAAACTCATCTCCTGCAAGACCCTGCTCTATGCCAGGTCCAAAAATGAGAGGATTACAACGAAAGAGATTATTAGCACCACAGTAATCATCCCCATCATAGGAGTTTGTCTCTAGGCCTTCAGCAATGGCACGCGCGCCTGGGCCCCAAGGAACCGAGCAGCTTCCATTTCTTTGAGAAGGCCACCCTCCAAAAAGGCAGGTGTTATTACCATCAGCGGCAAAACATTGGTCTATAAACAAGTCAGAAACTTTCTCTAAAAATTCTAATGAACTGAAGCGGCTTTTATAATATGTTGGATACTTTTCTTTCTTTTCTAATTCGATCAATATTTTTGTCATGGTAAGGTGGTGTCTCGCTCTTAATTTGACTGGCATTCTTCCAAGATTAGCTTCCCTTATAAAGGAAAAGTTTTTCTTCTGGGAGGGCCCGGCCATTGTGGGGCAAGAGAGTAAAAGAAAAATGGAAATTCCTAGGATCTTTAAACAAAAACTCATGATTTACCTCAACATTAATTAACATCTACTTTATCGGTGTTTTATTCATTATTCTTGAAGACTCCACTAGGGGAAAGAAACCTTTCTAGTAAGGTGTCGAACGCAGTATTTTTAATAAGTTGTGGGGTTTTGTTAGACTTTTTTATGGTTTTTTTATGCCATATTACTTGGGCAATTTAGGAGAATTACTTAAGAAAAGCTGATAAAAAATGGCCATATTTAATAATAATTTTCTTAGAAATTGGCGCATTGACTCAGATAAAAGTGATACCGAAGTAGGGATAGCTGTTAGAGCTTTCCTCTTTTCATCATTTACTACTTGAGTTAACTTTAATCTATGCTTAAAAACTCACCGTGGTTCGAACTTTATACGTTTGCTCCGCCACATTTTCCCTTCTGTGATGAATTTAATGCGGACTGGGTTTTAGACCCAATAGATACTTATAGTTCATTTTTCTATACTATCGTCGCTGTTATAATCTATTTTCAAGGAAAACACTCACCTAAGGCCTTA
The DNA here is from genome assembly GCA_017858255.1 of Bacteriovoracaceae bacterium. Lineage (GTDB taxonomy): Bacteria > Bdellovibrionota > Bacteriovoracia > Bacteriovoracales > Bacteriovoracaceae. Next base: position 14,175 of record JAFMBV010000071.1, on the reverse strand, counting down.
AGGCAAATGGCCTGGATTCCCTTTTTCCTTACTTTTGGTTCCATTCTTTTTCATATGAGTTTCACGTACATATTTTTAGTTGCAGACTTCCTAGGAATCTTTTTCTTAAGTTTTTATGGAATCAATCTTAATTTTGTACGCCTTGGAAAGGTCGAAAAAACAAAAGTCATTCGTTTATCTATGGCAGGTACGATTCTTTATGGACTGCTCATGGCGCTTCTCTATAGTATAAAAGTACATACTGGTCTACTGATGCTTCCACTGTTGTTCATTCTTATCCAGAGTGAATGGAGATGTTTTAAGCTAGAGAAAGAAGTAGACTATAGCACCTACAAAATGGCCTTAGCTCTAATCGTTCTTGGCTATATAGCAATGCTTTTAGAGGGAATACCATTTCAGCTTGGGTGCCTGGAGGGGCCTTTTAAAGGAAAGCTTCAACTTCATCTTATTTGGCACCTATTCTCCGCTATATCTATGGTCTTAATTTTTCGATTTTATAATCAAGAAGGTATCAGAAAAAGTTTTCAAGAGGATACTGGTCAATAAAACTTCAAATGATAACTATTTATATTCTCTATTATTCCAAAACATTGTAAAAGATGATTGGTATCATTTAGCTCTTATTCTTACGGGACTATCCTGAGTCTTAAGGAGAAGCGTATGAAAAGAACTTGGGTTTTAGTTGCGAATAAAGCAGGGGCAAGGCTATTCGAAAGAAAAGGCCTACACGAACTACATCTAGTCGAAAAATTTGATCACCCAGAGGGCACTTTGAAAGAAGGGGATCTAAACTCTGATCGATCCGGAACGTTTGGTTTTCAAGCAATTGTTCGTGAGGATCAATCTGTAAATCATGAAAATGAACTGTTTGCTAATGATCTTACTAATTACCTTGAAAAGGGGAGAACAGATCATCGTTTTGACGACTTTATCTTAATTGCTGGTCCCGGTTTTAATGGAGTTGTTAAATCAAAGCTAAATAAACAATTAGAAAAATTACTTTTTAAAAATATAGTGAAGGAAATTTCGCTAGAGGATGAAAAACGAATATGCGATCTTTCGAACCAATAAGTTTTTCCTTACAAAGGAGGGTATGCTTTCGAATACCTTCCTTCTGACATTTTATAAAAATTAAAACCTGAGTTGTTTCCAGAAATCTTCTGGATTAATATCTTTTGATCTAAGTAATCGTAAATGTAATTCTCTTAAATCTTCAACATCTAATAGGCTTTGTTCAATAATAATAGCGGATTCTTCCTTTTGACCACTTAGCTCTAAGGCCTTTACTAAAAAAAAATACCCACTTATAGTATTAGGGAAATTCTGAATGAGAGCATTTGAGACTTCAATTACATTTTGATAATCTCTTTTCACTAAGGCCCTATATAAGGGGATTTCAACTAAATCTTCATTCAAGTAATCTTCTTGTATTAGAAGACGGTTTTCTAAACGATTTTCCTCTTCTTCCATTTTATTTAGCTTCGTTGCAATTAATCCCCTTAGTAGATCTCTTTCTTCTTGATCTATACTTCTAATAAGCTCCCTCTCTAGCATCTCGATTTGGTTATCTAAGCGATTTAGAGAATTATTAGTTTTTGCGATTAGAAAGGATTCCTTTCTTAATGCGTATTCACTCCTTATATCAAAACTAGACATTGTTTCTAGTAGCTCATCTATGGATTCATCATGAAACTCACCACCTTGTGTGTTTTCCTTTCTCAACAAAAGTAGAAGTTTTGCTTTGTAGCTAGAGTAAACATTTGGGTTTCTTGATATCAATTCATCAATAACCTTAATTCCTTTGTCTATGTCTGAGATATCTAAATGAAGTCTAGGCTTAAGGGTGGATTCGATAAATTGAGTTAATTCAGAAGTTTCCTTTTCTTGTAGGTTCGTAAAATCGTTATTATCTCTCTCCTTATTTCTATCCTCCAAACCTTTTTTTTGAGTTTGTAGTTTAGTTAATGTTGTTTTTTCTTTAATTTTTGGTTTTTTAAATGAACGCCAAGATAACGACTTTCTTTTATTATTAGAAATAAGGTTTCTTTTTATACTTAAAACAAGTTTTTGTTTTTTATTACGTTCATATTGAAAAAGATATAAGGCAGCTGTTGAGGTTATTAAGAGAGAGAGAAAAAGAGTTATATTTTTTTTATTCATACGAATGGACTACTATTAATCGGGGCTGAAGTATTCTGAGAAAAGTGAATAAAATGTCCGGTACTTTTTTAATGGTACCGGACAATTGATTAACTAGAGATTTTAATATGTCTGCTGTTTTTCATTTGGTCAGGGTTTTTTTGGAGTTCAATACTTAGAACACCATCCTTCATTTTTGCACTAACCTTTTCTAAATCAAGATCTTGAGCGAAGGGCAGTGTACGATAAAATTGGCCGTGATAACGTTCCCTTCGAAGAATACCCTTACTATTTTCTTCGTTTTCAGTCTTTTTTTCACCTTTTACAATGAGGACATTATCCCTTAATTCTACGTCAACATCATTGGCAGACATTCCAGGTATTTCTACTTCTACGTGATATCCCTTGTCTGTTTCAACAATGTCGGAAGCGGGCATAAAGCGAGTTCCCGTGGTTGGCCACATATCATTAATTTCCATGGGGTAATTTTGATTTCCAAAGAAACTACTGATTTCATTTTGAAGACTTTCCATAGTTGAGATGAGGTCATTCTTCATGACAGGGTTACTTCTTCTTGTTAGATTAAACATATAAACCTCCTAATACTGGTTTTTGCTGGTTAGTAGCAAGCTTTTTGTATCTAAGTTATTAGGAGATAAAAATTGATAAGCTCATCTTGGGATCTGATAAAAATCAGAAACCCAGATGGGCCATACTTTGTAAGATTCAGTTATTGTTGACGACGGCACTCTGGGCCAGATTCAATTTCCGTATCTCGGAATTTTTGATTGGCCTTTAAATAACGGTCTCCTTTATCTGAAGAAAACTTGAAGAAGTAGGATAGGTCGTAATCAGTGTCTTCAATTATTTGGTTGTTACCATTTGGACCTAAGAGAAGTCGCTTTACTTTTCTTGATTGAAGGGTGGCCTTTACATTTGTGAGGGTCAATGGAACCTCTGAATAGTCTGTATCTGGTTGAAAGACAAGGGCAAGATCTGGATTGACTGTAGAGTCACAAGACATGACTAAAAGACCATCTTGTTCGCCCTTTATACAATTCTCCGTGAGAAAATTAAAAAGAAGGTGACCCTTAAGTGCCAGACTAATGAAATCTAAGGTCGCCTTTACTTCAGGTAGACTACTCTGATCGGCCTCTTCTATAAAGAGGGCTCGGTCGTTACTCCAGATAACCTCGCCATTTACTTCTCTGGCAGGTGAGCTTCTGGATATTCCTGTATAAAATGTCGTCTGGTCTCCAATTTCATGAAGCGCCAATTGTGCCCGAGGTATCCCTTCAGAGTTCATATCATTGTCTGTACACAACAAATTTGGTCTTTTGGTCTTCAGGTCTTGATATAGACGGTATGAATCGATAGCACTTAGTGAACCAATGGGAAGAGTAGTGTCTAGTGGATACACTTGATAATATTCAATAACATTTGAAATGGTAACTTCATCATTATAACGACAGTCACTCATCACTACCAAGGCAGAACGGTCGCGAAAACCAATTGGTAATCCAGAAACTGTGAGCCTCTTTGATTCTTTTATTAAGGCACCACTACAAACAACTGAGTCTTGATCTTGATTAAAGCTAACTTGATATAGTTCTGGTTGATAATCTCCAAAAACTCTATCGGCAAGAACCTTTTTGAAGTACTCACTTGGATTTTCCAACCCCTCTGTGACAGATATGTTGGATACATCTTTAAGTTTGGCAAAAAGAAGCTCTTCAAAGAAGTTTGCCTTGGTGACAAAAGCGTTGGCGGGAATTATTGCCATTAACCCAGCAAATAAAATAGTTTTTTTGATAATCTGATGGCGCATACCTTTTCCCCTCATAATCTTCTGATTTTGAGGAAACATAGCATTTTTTCTCATGAGATTGGGGTGTGCCTATCGTTTTTACTGGATACTGGTTAGAAGGGGAGAATTAACTCCCTAAAATTAGGCTATTGCTGTTGAATGATTTCAAAGCTAAAGCTTAGCCTATCAATCATTGAACCCTGATCTTTAAGAGCAATGAGAGCACTCTGACTTAAAACAATTGTTCCCCCTAGGGTGGTTGTGTCGACCAGAGTATAGGTAGCATGTTGAGGGTTGTAGTTGCCATTAATGAGAGGCTTGATTGATTTGACCCTTACTCTGGCATTTGACGTTATTGTAGGATTTGTTAGTTTATAGCTATACATATCGTACTCTTGAATATCGATTGTAAAAGTCGCCATAACTCCAACAAGGTTACTAATATCATAAGTAATAGTAGCAATGACGGCATTACTTACATCATCTAAGTTAATGTTGGGGTCATTACTTACGACCACTCTTGAAATTTTTGTTCCATCCTCACGTTGACGAACTTCAAGTACATGGCCATTTCCTGCAGGAATAAAAAAGTTTACAGGATTTTGGTTTGCAGTGGTGCTTACTTCTCGCCACTCAAAACCAGTAGTCTCCGTAATATGCCATTCCTGGTAGTTTCCATTGTCTACTTTAATATGGAAACTATTGTCCGCATTTCCCGGAGCATCGACTAAGGCATAAATTTTGTAAGCGTCGCTTATAGTATTATCAAAATTTAGGTAACCGATACCTGCTGCGGCATTGTTATTTGGAAGGTTGCCACCATTACCATTTGGAACATGGATATAATTAATACCATTATCAACTCCTCTTACCATCGGTGCCGCTAAGGAAGCAGCTTCGGTCTCAAGGACGATAGTGCCATTATCCATTGCATTGTCTGGATCAAGCTCTTCAATTAAAGCTCGTGATTCAACAGTAGTCATCATAGGGTCTGGTGGGGTTGGTCCACCGCCGGTCGTTGTGCCACCTGTGATGGCCTCTACTTGGGCCTTCCAGTTTTCAATGGCCATCTCCATTTCTGTGGCATCAGCATTACAATTGGCACTCCAACAATTGTGGGCCTCATCTCTGAGCTTCGCCACCATTCTTGAAGAGGGGATATTGTCAAAATTAACTTTAAAGCTATCTACGACAGCATTGTGTGCTTGAGTGATATCGGCGACTGCGTGTAATGGCGTTTGGAATGACCCATGACAGTTAATACAGCGTGCACGGGTAATGGTATGAACAGTAGCACCAAAGGCTTGAATGCTGACATCTACATTAGATCCAGAGCCACCTGTCGTAGTACCAGATCCACCAGTATTTGTACCTCCAGTAAATGTATCTCCACTATTATCATTGGAAACTGGACTGCTGGAGGTAGAGTCATATTTAAGACCGCTCTTTTTTGATTGAGTTGGACCAAGACAATGGTTGAAACTCACCAAGATGGTGCCCAAAAATAATATAACTAGGACAAGACGGTTTGTAGATTGACCCACACGATCCTCTCAGTTTTTCAGTTAAACTATAGGGTTAAAAATTAAGTAATTATTTAGCTGTGCACCGAACGGATTATCCCCTACGACTGCACTCAAATTACCTTCTTCCCCATGGAGGGCCAAGTAATTGGCCGTAATTAGTTTTGCAAGATTTGTCGAACTATTTGACGAGGGTGTAGCCGTATTCTCAACGCCACCACTGGCCTTATAGTATCCAACTTGGCGGATACCGTTTCTTAGAACTGCTCTACCAGCATCACGATAAACCAACATAAAGGCAGAGCTTCTCTGTCCAGAGTCACCAGTCCAAACATATTTACCACGTCCTTGGGCACTGTTATCAAGTTCTTCTCTTGCAACAACACCACCGTCAGTAATAACGTAAATCATGACATTTTTTTGCTTTAAAGAAGCAAGCGCGAGGACACGGCCGATGAGGGCACCAGCATCAAAGTCTCTAACTTCACCAGTTGCTCTTGTTTTATTGTGATAGTCGTATCCACCTTTTTCAATAACTCCGACACCAATATGTCCATCTAAGACAAGTTTCGCGATGGTGGCCGTTTTTCTCTGATCGCCATTATTTAAATCGTCAAATGCAGTGTTAACCATAGCATCCTGACTGGCGTCTATTGCGTCAGCAGAGTATTGATTAATTAGATCTTGAGAACCAATATAACCACACTTCACGAGGTTTTTAATCTGGTCCGGTAAGGCCTGCTGGTTAAAGGCCATAATTTTTGTCTCACTCATGCGCTCAATGGCCTTAAGAATTCTCTGTGCCTTTTGGTCGTTAAAGAGAGAGCCTAGCTTTCCAATGTTAACTAGTCCAAGTGCGTCCTGAGGACGGTTAAGTTGTACCGGTTGAAGAGCAGGATTAATACTGGACATAGGGGCAACAGACTTCCCACCTGATTCGGAATCTCTGGTACCAGCAAGTTGAGAAAGGCCACCTTGAGCACCAGCGCGATTTAACCAATAGGCGGGATTGAGAGTATTATTTGCGGTGTCGTCACTCGAAGAGGAAGCGAAGAGAGCTCCATCTACCTTCGCCCTTACGGCCGCATTTGTTGTGGATTGAACCCCACGTAATATGCCAGAGTCGCTATGAAAGACGAGGCCTAATTCATTATTGGTCTGACCTGCAAGACTTGGGTGCATGTCCATGGGTAAACCCAACGACATATAGTCGGGCAGGAAATCCATCTGACCGCCAGCACCTCCGGCCATAACATTAGAGCCAGGAATATTGGCTCCACCAGAAAGGTCAAAGATGATAACAGGAGTTTTTGTATTCATCTGCGGAACGGGACAGCCCATTGCCTGAGCATGGGCACTATTGGAAGTGAGAAGACTTAAGATTCCCGGGGCCATGGTAAAAGTCGACATGGAGATTAATCCATGAGAGAGAAAATCACGGCGCGTCTTTAGCTGGTGACCTTCTAAGCAAACAGGACCATTCGTCTTAAGTTCGTTTCCTGAAAATTTCTTTTTCATAACCATATCCTTAAAGGAATTTACTTTTACATTAATGTTACTTGGGCACTTGCAAGGGCAGCGGTACAAACCCCTTTCATCGTTACTTGGGTGGTTGTAGCACTACCAAGATTTTCTCCATTTAGGAGGTCGTTCATTAGGCTTAACATCTCAAGTTGAGAAGTTGTACGGTTACCACCGACATTTGGGCCCCAGAACTTATCAAGTGTTTGATTAATAACCAGCGTCTTCTGGGTATTATTAGCGAGTACTTGATTAGGAGAGTTACCAAAGTTTAGTCCAGGCCATACTGCAGCTCTAAGAGTTCCAGAGTTGACCAACTGATCACAATATTCTGCTGCAAGCTTTGTTATCGCAACTTGGTTTGAGGATAAGAAGGACTTTATTGAATTATCCGTTGGTAGCTGAACCTCAAGCTCTCTAAAAGTATTGTTAATGGCATTAGTACCAGCAGATATTCCTGTCACCACACTCATGGTTTCATTTATCTCTTCAAAGTTTTTCACACCGATGTCAATCTCTGCACTTTGAATCACCACTGGTGGAGGAGCAGGTGTATTCATTGGCGGTGCCGTTGGAGCAGGCGTTACTACAACCGGAGGTGCTGTCGCTACTGGTGCCGCCGGTTGATTATCCTGCGCAACAGGTGACGAGCTTGATGTCGTTGCCGTTGATTTTGAGTTTGTTTTCTTCTCAAGCACACAATGGTTGAAAGAGAATAGCATGAAGCCTAAACTCGCCACGGTGGCCAAGATTCTTGCTTTTGCATTCATATTACTCTCCTAAACATAGGGTTGAGGTTTTAGATATTAAGTTTTTCATGTTGTAGAGATCATTTTGCTCAAATTCACCTGCGTACGATTGAACGGCCGCGATATCACTGGCACTTTGAGGTTCCTTAACACAGACAAGTTTGAAAACTTTCTCGGCCATGCACTGACTGAAGGCCTGTGATCTTGCTAGATAACGGCCAAGGCTTCTCGCACCCGTACCACTTGCAGTTCCTCGCCAACCAACAACTGAGTTTTGGCCAGTGGCCCATAGATTTAGCCATGAATCATCTGTTACTACGTTTCCGTCAGTAAAAAGAACGTTGGCATTAATTTTAGGGCTTACTTGATTTACATTGTGAGTGATTTGCGTCCCGTCCCAATCAAAGTAGGCGAATGCACCTCCAAGGGAATCTTGACCAGCGTGGCAACCCACACACTTGTTCTTATATTGTCTTGAGTCTCCACCTGGGGCACGATCAACATCTCGTCTGACGTAACCATCTGGTACAGTAATATCGTGAAGGGCTTCGAAATCTTTGCATAAGAAATTCATAAAGGTAAAACGAGTCATCGCACGGTTTGTTCCGGCATCAAAGAATGACTTTGCAGATGCTCTGGTCGTAATAACACCAGCAGTGTCCGCTACACCTGTTACTTGTGACTGGACAACTTCTTGAAGAGTTTGCGCTAGGCTAACTCTATTATCTTCGAGGTATTCATAGTGATCATTATTGGCATTATCATAAGCAGGTGCATTGTTATCTGAACTTACATAAAGATAATCTCCATAGAGAACACGATCAAAGGGACGGTTGTCGCGAATGATGCCAATAACGGTTGCGACGTAATCGTTTAGAGGAACACGATTCGTTTGTTCTTCATTGGTCCAGTCTTTTACCCAGTTTTTGATGACAACATCATAGAAGCGTGGGTTTTGCATCGCTATATCTGCAGCTGCCTGTGCTTGCCCATTTTGGATGAGGTTTTCCATCTGGGCCAGAACCACTGTACTTGGTGGTACACCTGTAAGGCGATTGTGTAGGCGATATGCTTGTTCCCTTGGTCCTGCAAAACTTAGAGGACTAAGGAAAAAGATTAAAAGAAGATAACGACAAATTCGCATAGCACTCTCCCTCTCATTGATTTGAGATTTCGTATAAAGCAATAGCTTCTCGGAAGGAAAGGGGGGAGAGCTTTAGTCGGAATAGCGTTTAGTTTTTGTCGGGATAGTTCTTGGTTTTAACTAGTCGAATTTACTGGTAAAAGTGGCGAAGAGTCTCTTGGTCTTTTTCACTTAAAATGACTCCGTCGTGCTTATCAAGATACTTTCGTCGAGTTTGGAGCCAGCAATAAGACATAATGGATTCTCTATCATACTCAGTGAAAATTAACGTTGAATCATGGGGAGTTTCAAGTTCATTTGGCTTCTTAAAATTCAGAGTAACCTGACGTGTGTGACAGAGCTCATCTTCTTTGGCATCTGAATTAATATGCTCATGCCTTAGACCGGCAACATGACCGAACTCATGAACAACGGTACCGCTATTTTGCGTGTATAAGGCGATATTTGAAATAAGACCAGACTTGCCAAAGAAGCCAGTAGATGACGCTTCTTCATCAATGGTAAATAGGCCTTCTTCGCCAATAACTGCTCTTCCATTAAAGCTAGGCCTAGAAAAAATAGGAATTTTGCTCTTAGCTTCCATGACGATTAGGTCAGGGGCTTGGGTCTGTGAGCAGTCTTTCCAGCCAACAAAGTGGATTCCTGTTCTCGCAGGAGAAAAATTGCGCTCTACGGCCTGTTGTACTTTGGCCTTTTCTCTTTTTGATAGTTCCTTAGGAACAAATTCAAACTTACTCTTTGCCATCTTTATTGAGTTTATTCTGGTTTGAGCTAATTGGTCTTCCTGATCATACCAGCAGGTCTTTATCGCCAATTTATCCCAAAGGGTGTGAGGCTCTATGATGCCTGCTCTTGTCGTTACGGAGAATAAAAGTATAAAAGGGTAAATTTTCTTCATTTGATTGTGATAACTCAGCTTTTGACCCCGATAAAGAATATTATTTACAAGCTATAACATTTTCCTAAATTCTCTTAGAATAGATGTATGAGCAAACAAGAAGATCAGAATATTGATAAGGCCATTTTTGACGTTCCTCTGAGTGAGGTGACTTTAACCGAAGTTCCCATGTTAGAGGGAGACTGTACTTTAAAAGAAGCGGTCTCTCTTATGCAAAAGCATCACGTGGGCGCTTTATGTTATGTCAGGGATAAGTGCGCTACCGGAATGATTTCTGAGAGAGATCTTGTGCGTAAAATTGATTTAGATGACCTGGAATGGCTTGAAAAATCTTGCAAAGAAGTCATGACTCCCGGTCCATTTACCTTACCTATAAGTGCGACTGTTTCTGATGCTATAAAACTCATGGCCAGAAGAAGTTTTAGAAATATTCCAATTGTTAACGAAAGTGGTGAATATATTGGGTTATTGACGATTAAAGATCTTCTTGAATTTGTGATTCGCTTCTTCCCCAACTTTGTATCCAAGTACGGAATTGTCGAGGGTTGGCATTTTCAAACAGTTGATGATTACTCTGAGGGCTTTAGTACATCTTCTGAGAACTTGTCGTTTGTATCAGGAAATATTTTCTTGGCGCATTTAAGTAGAATTTCTCACCACAGACCACTTCTTCTTGATTACCAAGCTAGTGTATCTGACGCTATTGAACTGATGAGGGAAAGGAAAAGGGGAGCTGTTATTTTAACTCGCTATGAAACGGAGCTTAAGGGAATTATTACGGAGAGGGACGTCTTACAAAAAGTTCTCGGTAAAATGGCGTTAGATGGATCTTTAAAAGTCTGTGATGTTATGACTCCAAACCCTCACACTCTCTTAAGTAAGCACTACATAGCTCATGCCATTAATAATATGTTTCATTTCAAATACAGAAGTAACATTGTTGTTAATGAAGACAATTACCCTCTCTCTATTGTGAGTCTCCTAGATATTTTTAAATTTGTTGCTTTTACCTTCTATAAAGACGAACTTTCAATTTTATAAAGGCATAGGTAATTCACTTTAATACCGTCTAATTTAAATACACACCTTGAAGAATTTTCAATAAATTCAATATTTGTCCTCTCATCAGTTACTCTCTACGCAAATAAACCTAACTTTTTTATAGGAATATGTATGAAATCTCTACTGGCAGCTTTAGTAACCTTATTACTCTTTTCTTCTTGCAACTCGCATGAGGTTTCCATCTGTAAAGGAAGAGATATTCTAAACTTGGATCAACACCTCGGTAAAATATCCTTTATGGGAGTAATTGAAGAGGGTGGGAAACTTGAAGATGCTGGTACTGTTAATTTAATAAAGGGTAGCCTTCCTGGGACTTATACCATGGTCGATGCAATGGCCGGCGAAGGTGAAGCAGATTTAGAAAATGTATTTACTGATGCATTGGTTTGCCAGGTCGGCGAACAAAAAGTTGTTGAAGGGATTTCGCAACTCGATGAGGATTATCTAACCCTAATGTTTATAAATGAAACGAGTGAAGGGAAGCTTGAAATTGGGGTACCTTTTTATAACACTGACAAATTAGCGGCATTAAATATTCCTTATGAAAGTGCTACAGACGATGCTATTGGAAACTTTATGATTATGGTGGACAATAAGAATGTTAGTGCAGAAAAGCTTATTAGCACTATGGACGTTGTGGATATGATGATCTCTAAGTAGAAGTAGTTTTTTAAATAGATATTCTTAAAGCTCTTCGCCTTTTTCGATGATACCCCAGGTACAATCAGCGAGGAGCTTCGCTTTCGCATAAAAGCTATAACCTTTCTCTGCCATTTTCCTGTCTCCAAACTCTTGAGGGGAGAGAATACTTAAAATTTTCCCTTTTGGTGTTTCATAAAGGTAATAGACATCTCCCACCAATGGCTCAAAACTCATTTTCGATTGATAGATCATTTCACTTAGTTGACGACGATCTTTGAGGTCTTCTGCTTGGCGCGCCAGAACTTTGATTTGCTCTAGGATGTTATCCATCTGCATACCAATTTGCTCATCCATGACTTTAAAGGCGCGACTCTTAATGGCACCTTCTTGAGTCGGTGCAAAGGCAACGCCACCCTTTTCAACTGCGTATTCACTTGAACCTGGGTTCTCGGCAACTAGAGTCTTCATGCGCTCTAGATCAATATTATCGACATCAATTTCTTCACCACGAGAGTTGCTGTCTTTTGGGGCTTTGGTTTCTTCTTTTTTTGTCATGGGCTAACTATAACCTAGAGGAGCAAGCATTTCTAGGCCAACAACATACTTTTTAGATAGACGCGGGTTTTATTTAATAAATTTTCCGACTTAGCAAAGCAAAATCTTAGATATTTAGTCCCTTCTTGGCTTTTTCTGTAAAAAACAGAGGGGGGGATTGTCGCAATCTTTGCTTTTTTGATGAGTTCTTCACAATAACTAATATCAGTATGGCCTAGGTCAATCGCTTTTTGAGGTAACGGCACTAGGGTGAAATAGGTTCCTTGTGTTTCACAAGGAGAAAACCCGGCCTCTAAAAGAATTTCTTTTAAGAGCAGTCTTTTTTGATTATAGAGACTTTGAAACTCTGGGATGTAAGTACCGACATGCTCTAGACCAGTGGCAACTGCATACTGGGCCATTGGATTAACACTAAATACATTGAACTGATGAACCATCCGTATGGCCTTCGTAATAGGTTCACTGGCGGCTAACCAACCAACCTTTAAACCTGTATGACCGAAGGTTTTTCCTGCTGATCCTGTTGTAATTGTACGCTCACGCATGCCAGGTAACTTCATTATGGGAATGTGCTTATGATTTTCAAAAGTTAGAAATTCGTAGACTTCATCACTAAGAATATAAGCATCATGCTTGATGACAAGTTCACTTAATTCCTTAAGCTCAGCAGGCGTGAAGACTCTTCCTGTTGGATTATGAGGGTTATTAAAGTACACCAGTTTTGTTTTAGAGGAGAATGCTTTTTCAAGCTCTTCACTATCCCAGCAAAAATCAGGGCCTTTCAATGTGACTATTTTAATTTTTGCTCCGGCAAGTTCAGCGGCAACTGGATAGGAGTCATAATAAGGCTCAAAAAGAATGACCTCATCACCTGGCTCGATGAGGGCCAAGCTTGTGACCATTATGCCTTCAGTGGCACCATTGGTGACGGTAATTTCTTTGTCGCTATAGTTTAAATCATATTGATTTTTATAGTGATGACCTAGATTTTCTAATAAATAGGGATTGCCTGGCATGGGAGCATATTGGCCAAGGCGATGGTCCTTGGAGGCCTCGGCAATGGCCTCTCTTATAAAGGAAGGTCCCTCAAAGTCTGGGAATCCTTGAGACAGATTGATCGCCTGATGAACACGTGCCAGAGCAGTCATCTTACTAAAAATACTTTCTTTGATTGTCGCTACTTGGGGGTTAATTGATTTCATTTATTTGCACCATGTTATTTGAGTCTTGTTTTCAAGCACTTGCCTTTCATAATAATCAAGAAGCTATTCAATTAAAAGGAACATCAGTACACTTTAAGTAAACAACGCCTCACAATAGGAACTCTTTGACTCAACAATCGTCACTTTTTTCCGATGACTTTTCCTTGGAAGACCCAAGCATGGCCCAAGAGGCCCGCCTTGTTCTCAAAAAGGTTTTTGGATATCAGAGCTTTCGTGGTCTTCAAGGTGAAATTGTCACTCACGCAGCAAGAGGGGGAGATTCCCTGGTCTTGATGCCGACGGGTGGAGGTAAGTCCCTTTGTTTTCAAATCCCTGGTCTTATACGTGAGGGATTAACTATTGTGATTTCTCCTTTGATCTCTTTAATGCAGGACCAAGTGCAAACCTTACAAGAAAATGGACTGCGCGCCTGTGCCTATAATTCTAGTCTGGGTCTCAAAGAAAAACGTCAGGTTGAAAAAGACCTCCTAGCTGGTCAGGTTGATTTCCTTTACCTGGCCCCAGAGCGTTTAATGACTCAGGCCTGCCAAGATCTCTTAGAAGAAATTGATATCAACGGGGGAAAGGGTGGAGGTCTTGGGCTTTTTGCCATCGATGAGGCCCATTGCGTTTCAAAGTGGGGCCATGATTTTAGACCAGAATATCGCCGTTTGAATTACCTAGCGAAACGTTACCCCAATGTCCCTCGCATGGCCTTAACTGCTACTGCCGATAAATTTACTCGCGCAGATATCATTCGTGAGCTGAAGTTAGAAAAGGCACGCGTCTTTATGGGGAGTTTTGATCGGCCCAATTTAACTTACCACTTAACAAAGAGGATAAGGCAGGGAAGTGAGCAAATACTAAACTTTTTAAAAGATCATGAAGGTGAGTGTGGGATTATTTACTGCTTAAGCCGGCGTAAGGTAGAAG
>JAFMBV010000070.1 GCA_017858255.1 Bacteriovoracaceae bacterium | reverse complement strand
CTTTATCAAGGGAAACAACAACATCAACTGTTTTATTAAGAATCTTAGAACCAAAACTCTTCTTAAGCCTTTCCATAGAGACTTTTAATGTCAAAATCCCCATATCCTTTTTATCTGTATCGTAAAAGAACTTGTCTTGTTTAATTGAGACTAGGCGAAAGCTATTGTCTCCGTACTTTTCTCCTGTCTTGTAAACAACTCTACCATTTGGGGCAATTAGTTCATCGATTAAAATATTCGAAGATGGCGAGATCACTTCTTCTCCAAAAGTTTTTTCACAATATCCAGGACGAGATAGAAAACCGTTAAGCTTTGTCATGAAATTACTCACTTCATTTCTAATGATCATGTCATTTTGGGTTTTTAATTGGTTCTCCTGCATTTTCATCATGTAAACGGCCAACATCCCCATAATTCCAGCAGCAACAGTTACTGAAACTAAAGAGAGACCATCTTCATTTTTGAGAAATGCCTTCATTGTATTGACGCCTTTTTTAATTTTGTTTTTTATCTATATTAATCGCTTTTTAAAAAAAGGAAAAATCGCCCACAAAAAGAGGCATCTACGTCTCTTTAAGTTACTTGTAAGAGAGAAACTAACACACCGATATTACTCTACAATGTGACTGAACTTCATTAAACCGACCTCAACACTCAAGTAATTACTCTAAGATGGCGAAAAGGACTTAGTAAGAGGTGGTAAAAGTGTACAAGTTGTTTTTGATATTAGTCCTATCAATTATTTATTCAAATCTTTCTGCAGATGGGTTTACTCCTGTTCGCAGCGATCTTCCTCCTGAAATGGTGGACACAATTGTACCAGCAGCTACTGACGTTTCTAATGTAGAGGCCGAAATGTTAGCAGTGGACAGGCTTCTCCAAGAAGAAGGACTTGCTCCAATAACAAACACAAGTGCTGACCTAGTAGAAGTCGAAAGCGCGGTGCCTCAAGGAGACACCACAGTACTAACATCTAGTGAAGTCACTCAAGAAGAAGCTCAGCAAGAAGCTCAACGCAGAGAAGCGGCTCGACTTCTGGCCGAAGAACGTGCTCGTACGGCCGAATTGACTGCGGCCAATACCCAAGCTGCAGAGAATGCCAGTGGTGAAGAAGCACAATGCTTACGTGATAAACAAAACCTAATCAGTCATCAAAGAAGAGTATTTGATCTTAAAACTCCTCGAGGTGCCTCTCTTATAGAACTCTTAAAAAAGCAAGACGACCTAAAAGCAAGAATTGCCACCTATCAGGCACTTTATGATATTTGGAAACAGTACCAAAATTTTCTCGATGAGAATGATAGCCTTGTGGCCAATCAACAAATTAATACACCAGCAAGTGCACAAGCGGCACTCGCGTCACTATCTGAGCTTGAGAGTTTTTTGGATAAGAATCAAGAACCTGTGGAGCGCTATCATGTAGTCAGTGAAGTCCTTTTGTCTCTTCCAAATAGAGATGAATTAAAGGCCATACAAGGAGGCCAGGAAAAACTTAACTATATCAAAAGAAAAATTCAAGCTCGTTGTTCCGACTCAGCAAATAGTCATTTGTATATCTGCGGTATCAACCCCGAGACTGACATACAACTTGAGGCCCAAATCACAAGAAATCCTAGAAATAGAGCGGAGTTTATTAATAAATTTGTAAATACAATGGTTCAAATAGATGGGGCTGACTTTGTCTGGAATACTGATTTTTCAACATTATTCGTAGATGACCCGAACCACACCAATCAGACCGGTGATGTTCAGTTCGCTGGAACACTCAAAGCGATGATCCAAAAAGCGAAAGAACATTGTCGTGAAAATATTCTTCTTGGTGACTCAAATGAAGTTACTTGCTTAACGACTCCTCTTAACCAGGTTATGGGAAATAGTCCAAGTGAAGCTGAGACAAAAGTAATTGAACGTTTGCAGACTCTTCACCCAGAAGGTGGAGCGATTAATAATGTGGCGGATCTTTCAAGCTCATACTTAGAGATGGCAAAGAAAACAAAGAATTTTCATGAAGAGATGTCAGGCGGAACAATAAATGAGATCGGCAGCTTAACGGAAAATATTGATGGCCTAAGAGAGCGCTTTCAAACAGCAGAGGCCGCTCTAACAACCCCAGGTGCTTTAACTGGTATTCGCCAAAAGTTTAAGGACTTAACGGCAGAGAAAATTTTGAATTTGGGTCGCACACTAAACCATGGTGAGTTTCGTACTAACCAAGAGGTTTATAAAAAATATTTAGAAGGTCATGAGAATCTTTTAACTAGACCTGGAAGCTTGAACCTCGGCCGAGAGGGAAATGAAAATAAAGCAGACTTTGCGAATAGATTGGTTCGAGATATTCTCTGTCAAAATAGTTCTAGTGGTACTGCTTGCCCTATAGATCAAGATATTTTTTCATTAACTTCTAATAATGGCCAAGAAGATCTTGCTTTAAATCAAGACAATATCATGGAAATTTTTAATCGATTAACATCTACGATTGGTGGAAGAGACCAACTTAAAGAAATGCTGGGTGAAGGAAAAGAGCAAGGTTTAAAAGACGAGTTAGCTCAAATTCAGGCCGATATTGCCACAATAAAAAATGGCCGTGATTATCAAGAATTAAATGGTTTCAAAGAATTTATATGGGATCAAGTAAGGGCGAGCTGTCTTTCTGGCTCAGGAAATGAAGTAACAACTCATGTTGGTACTAGCTGTTTAATTGCCCCAGGCATTCAATCTGGTCTCAATGACTTTTTACAGGTTGGTTCAGAGCTGCTCTCTTTTAATGATCGGGAGGAAGATCGAAAGAATTTAAATCAGGTTTATGACAGTTGTTTAAGGATTCATTCAGAAGAGAGAGATCGCTATGATCGCGAGTATTCTAATACCAATATTTGCCCAACTGTTTTTAATGAAAGGCAAAGAGTAGATAGACAAAATATTGTGAGAGCAGAGAGTATTCGTAGAGGGCCTGCTCGCCATGACCCCAATATAATTTATAAGTATGACCGCGATGGTAAAGTCGTTGATCGCCATGTCCCTAGTAGTAACTTGGCCATCTTTTTACCTCAACTAGCATACACCGCTAATGAGCAGATGCCTTTCTACTTTATTCAAAGGCCTGGCATGAATATGGCGATTGATAGTTGGCGAACCGCTGGATTTCAACAAAAGACTACTAACGCTTACTGGGCATCAGTGAATCAATCCTTTATAAACAGTACCGTCTGTGGCCAGTTTAGTTGTTTCTTTAACAATACAATGCTGGAAACGGCCTCTCCGACCTTTGGTAATTCTGGCTTTAATTTCTAAATTCCCTACTAGATGTAACGGTTTAATAACATTAGCTTTTGACTGCCACTAATGATTTGCGCCCATAAGAAGAATTTGCCTCCTCCGTATACCGTAACCACCTAGAATTACTTATACAGCAGTATCTCAGTCAAGAACTCCCATAAAATGGTCTAAACCCCTTTAAACAAACGTTTTTCGCACCGATAAGAGAGTGAGGAAGAACGTAAGGAATCATCAGGGATGTTGACGAGAGTTCAAAAATTAATCGTGCTCATTGGTCTAATTGTTTTAGGCCTGGCCTCTTGTGTGCCTGGCCAAAAGGCCGGAGGTCAGAGAAAAACATCTCGCGGTTCCTCAACCGACACCACAGATACTTCAGCAACACCTAATGCTCCAATATTCGAAAATACCAGCGAAGTCTTTTGGTACTCTGGAAATGAGTCCTTTGATAATATCATCACAGTCAATGAGGATATAGCGACAGTCATCTACCTCAGAGGCAGTTCAATTGACGACTTTCTTTCTGCAAGTTTTGATGGAATTAACAACAACCAAAACCTTACCTATTGCCTTGTCGCTTCCTACAATAGCTCTGGTGTAACCAAGAACTTTAGAGCGAGGGCCGTGCCTATTAGCTTTTTTAATTTTGAATTGGCGAGCCAAGAAAGACTCCTAAGAATCGATTTACCTGATGAAAGCTCATCAAACTCTACTTGTTCCGGCTCGGCATTTAATATCCTAACAACAGTAGACGCTGCCGCAAGTGTTTCAAACTTAGATACGACATTTTCTCTACCAACCCTGTGCCCAACATGTGTCGGTATTGTGGCCTCAACAGATATCAGTTTATATATCGCAAGCTCACCTCTTTCCACTAATAACAGAATTCCAGAGTCTTCACTCAACCTCAATGACTTGGTTTTAAGAGTTGATACCCAATCGGGTAGCATTCAACAAACAGGATCATGTAGCGATACTGCTTGTAGGGCAAAAGGCTTTGACTGTTGCCTTGAAGGCCAATGTGTTCAAGATGGTTCTCTAAGACCGAATGCTTCAACTAGTTCTGACTTTACTCAGGCACTAGCAGATGTAGCAAATAGCCCCATAAACTTTATAAATTGGCCGAGTATTTATTTTGTTTGTGGTGCCAATCCTGTCCCCCCACTTCCAACACCTACTCCTTTGCCAGATGCAAGCTCAACAGCAGCGGCACGCCTGCAAGAACTTATTAAAGACTTCAACTGTTTAGAAGAAGGAAAACAGGCCTTTCCTGATTTTGCGGGTAATAATGTTTGCGAACCTAGTTTTGATCAAACAAGCTTTGAAACGATTCGTTTAAAAGTTTGGGATTATTGTGGATGTGAAGCAGACCCCTTTCCAACAGATCCTGATGACCCAAGATGTCCTGATTTTAGTCTCCAGGCAACAAGAGATATAAATGACAATATAACTGATATTACTTGCTTAACACCGCCACCAGTGGCGCTGCCAACTCCATTTCAAAGCTTAAGCTTAGGCGTTAATACACGTTCTTCTCCTCACCGATTTTACCGTGCTGACACCGGTGAAAGTGTTGATGATCCAAGTACACTAGACTCGACTGTTCTTCCAGAAGGAACACCTTTTCAATATACCGATAACTCTTCTAAAACGGGACCTGACTGCTCTGGTGATAATACTGGTGCCTCTTCAGCGGCATGTGAATATAATTTGAACTCTATTTTTGGCCAATTTACAGTGGAGCTTGATCAGGCTCGACCGGCCACTGTCGTTAACCTCGATTTTGATCAAAGTTACATTGTATCGACTATTTCGGGCTTCTATACTCCTTGTCCGACTTGTGCGGCAGATTATTGGTTTCAAAGTTTTACGGCCTACCCCGACTCTCAACAAGGAGTTGGACTTGAAGGTATTGGTTACCAAACCAACCGTGAAATCTTTGGCTTTAATAATGGTCGCGGTAATTATGAAGACACACATTTCGGAAGGGCATGTTTTCTGCCTCCAACGATGATTCCTCTCACACATAAGAAGAACACAAACGTTAATGCTCAAAGGCAGAATCGTTTACTCACTCAAACTGCCTTATGGATAAATGGATACCAAAGAGATTGGTTTGGTTTTAATAAAGGTGCCCTCATTGGATCTTTTGATGGTGTTAAATGGTTTGGTGTAGGTAAAAATAGACGGGTAACTTCTGATACTGGAAAACTCTTTTTGGCCATCAATGCACCCTTTGCAGACTTAACGGACCCTTCGGATTTAATTGTCCAAATTGTTTTAGATCAGGGCAACTCATTTGCTCCTATTCATGATTATGACCCTAACTCTGAACCCGACTCAGCAGAGCAAAACACAGCAGCAAGCTGTCAGTACTGGCATCAATGTAATACAGATACTGAATGTATTTCTAAACTTGGTTGGGAGTATATGTGTGTTGATACAAATAACTTTAGAAGCCGTTGGCCAAAGTTTGATGTCGAATCAGATGAAGTAGCAAACGATGAGTTTGAGACCGCAAATTTCGGCCGCATTCTTCAAGGTGGTATTCCATCAGGTAATCGAAAGCGCTGTATGTATAGAGGCGCTGGTGCTCTTTGTAAGAGGGATTACACCAGTGATCTACTCGACAGCAGAAAAAGAATGTTTTCTTGTGCACCTAACTTTCACTGTGCTTCTCTAGATTCATCTAAATTCAATTCTAGAGTGGCCCGTACTCCAAATAAGTTTACAAATATAGTTTTTGGTATGGAAGCAGATATCTTAGGCAGACCCCTTAACTACTCTGAAGCGAATGAAACCTTGCCTGATGTCGTTAAAGAAAATCTCATCTATAACGGTGAAATTTACACAACAGAAACTTCCGATCTAGGCCTTTGTCGCCCTGGTCGCCAGACAACAAATACAAATGCTATTCGACAACACGAAGATAAAGATAGTGGTGGTCGCACGGATTATATTAGTCAGGTGGGAGTATGTAACTCGTCCTTAACAGGAAATTCACGAGTACAGGCATGTCCAATTATCCAAAGAGAACCAGCTCAAATCACTCAACAGGGTGACCTAATACTTGCCACCGACCCCCTTATTAATGATTTCAATTTGAAATCGCAGCAAAATAGCTGTGGCAAAGAAGGAGTCTTTTCCGCGAGCGGAATACCGACTTCCCCATTTGTTACCATTGAAGCCGATCCAGTTCGCCTTCTTAATAACCTTGTGACTCCAGTAGTAGCAATGGATGCATGCTTGCGTCGAGCAGGCTCAGTTTGTCATACTGACTTGGATTGTGGACCTAACCGACTCCATGAAGGTTTGGCCTTTGCTCAAAGTACAGTAGAGTTTGGTGGAACAGAGGCGGAGCTAAATTACTGGCAAGAAGGTTTAATTTGTGGACAAGGTGCAG
The DNA here is from genome assembly GCA_017858255.1 of Bacteriovoracaceae bacterium. Lineage (GTDB taxonomy): Bacteria > Bdellovibrionota > Bacteriovoracia > Bacteriovoracales > Bacteriovoracaceae. Next base: position 12,147 of record JAFMBV010000070.1, on the reverse strand, counting down.
AACAACCTCTTCCAAGCGCCCCAGATTACTTTGACTACGACATGAGTAAAAACCGTTGTTGCCGTGAAGTGGGTAAAGACTTTACGATGCACACCAAAGTTATTCTCAACTCTGGAGTCGATACAGCAAATGAAAACCTTGATGTATTGGCCTTTCCTAAAGATGACCCAACAGCAGATGGCCGCTACTCACGCTATAGTTCAGCTGGTGCGGTAGATACCCCTGGTGCAGTGGCAACAGACGCACCCTATGCTCAAGCACCTGAAGTTGATATCTTAGGAAGAAGATTACCTAAGGCCTTCCAGTGGAAAACCTTAAATGATACAGGTACTCAAAACTGTTGTGGTGGCGGATGGATCAGAAAATTTGTCGACGGAACAACCAATTGGAATGATGGTGGTCGTCTAAAAATTAATCCAACAAACTTTGAATGCCTCAACTACCATGTGGAAACTCCTATTGGTGAACCGGCCAGCTTTCATGCTGATTCTGCAAACTTTTTAAGAGACCTTGATCGCTACTGTTTATCCCCTCTTGAAAGAGGCTGTAGTCAGATTGAATTCCCACCGCCAACTGGAAATGGAACAATTCAGGTACCTTTGAGAAAGTCTTCGCCTCAACTAAGTGCTGCCGTTCAATCAGTTACCGCTGTTTTGGACACAAGCCCAGCAAATGCTCCGGCGTCGGGCGGAGCTACAGGTATGCTTGACTTAAACTTTAATGTTCCCTTTGAACCGATTCCCTATCCTAATGCTACGGCACTTGATAGCGACCTTACAGATGGAACAGACCGCTTCTCCTACTTCTTTAGTGGCACGGATTACTTTGGTGTTAGCTTTTTTATTCCTTCCTATATGGGCTATATCATTAATCAACCTACAGCAGAAAATGGTGGAATCAATAACCTTATCTCGGTTCGTATTTCCTATTTTCGTGAGGATAGAACTTTACTTGGAACATCTACGCCAACAGACCTCTCACCTGGTGCTGTGGCCCCAGCCTCTGTGTGTGTGATTAGTAATAATCCTGAAATCGATCTTGCAGATAATTCATTTTGTATTATTCAGGAAGGAACAGATGGATTAGTTTTCCATGCGAGGGCCGACACCACTTTAGCAGATGATGCGGGAACGCCGGCCGATTTAACAGATGATATTCCGTGGGCCTATGCGACGGTACAGTTCACCTTCAATGTTCAAAATGGAACAAACTTTATCTATGGCGGAAGTCTCTTTGGAATTTCTCCTATTGAAAATGAAGGAATGTTTAGAGGCAATGAACTATATTACCTAACTAAACTAGCTCGTTTAGAACTTCTGGGTATCCCTCAAATTGTTTATGAGCCACTTTATTGTAATACTAATCGTTCCCTACTCGTTGATGGAATTTTTGCAAACTACACAACAAGAGATGAGTTTGATGCCGGTGTTGGTATTGCACCTCCTGCTATTTCGATGGCAGAGAACTCAAACCTTTCCGAAAATGGTAGGCCGCTAATTGCGATGTATGACGACCGTTATACCTCCCCCGATTCCAACCAGACGGCAGATTATGATTTGAATGGAACATCTACCCCAGATGAATCCCTTTTTTATGACTTCAATGGTGCCACATGGACTGATCGCAATGAAAAGTTTGTCTTTAGAACTAATGCTGACAACCAAGAACTTATCACTATCCCTCCTGTCTTTAGTGAGGATGAATTTAGATGTTGTGCCAAGCTAGGCCAGGCCTCTAGTGAGGATGCTAAATGCTGTAGTGGAAATAGAGATACAGAAGGACTTTGTAAGCTTCCAGATGGTGCCGACCTTCATGTCTATTTTAATAAATTCGTTTCTGGTGAAGGTATAGGAGAAGATTTACCTGGTGGAGGTCTCCTTGAAACTGACTTTATTCCTGAAACTGGTGAACCAAAGATAAGTGATACTGTTTTAAATAAAATGAGAACACTTGGGACAAATTTTTGTGAGTCTGGAGAGGTTCGTGGTGGTGCTGCTTTTGGATTCTTTTTTCCAGAACCAAATAACGGTTCATATCAACACCGTGAGGCCCAAAGCGATATAAATAATGCAAGAAAGTATTCAATTATAGATTCGACCCGTGACTTCGACCCAGAAAGTCTTTCAGGAACATCGCCCTTCTTATCTGGCTTTCGATGGGACCACCACCTCTACTGTGGTCCTCCTCCGCAATAATTAGAATTTTGGTAATGAACTAAGAATAGCGTGGTAAATTGAGTCCTCTATTGCGCCGGAAACTATTGTAGAAGCGTGTTCCCTAGAAGGTCTGACAAACTCCTGGTGCATAGGTTCTACTTGTTTATCAAATTGTCTTTGAACCCCTTCTGGTGTTCTTCCCCTTTCTGCTACATCTCTTTTGAGGCGCCTTTCGAACCTAACCTCACATGTTTCTTCAAAATAGAGAGAGTAATCCAATAGCTCTCGCACACCTTGATGGTGAAGAACCAAGATACCGTCAACAATAATAAGTGGACGAGTATCGACTGGCCGACCAACGGGATGTCTTTTATGGGTCGCAAAATCGTATTGAGGAAGGTGGCATTTTTGATTTTCTTTAAGCTGTAATAATTTTTCTGCCAATAGAGTAAAATCTATGGAATCAGGGTGATCAAAATTTATACTGCCACCATCATAGTCAAATTTATCAGACTGATCTTTATAGAAGTCATCTTGATAAACAAGAAGACACTTCCCAATTCCGAGTTCATCGACAAGTCTTTTGGCAAATGTTGTTTTACCTGAACAGGAACCGCCTGCGACTCCTAGAATAAAAGGTTTGTTATCCATTGTGCTCACCTACTATCTAAAAAGCTATAAGGTTTGAAAAAGTCGATCTCCAGCATCGCCGAGACCAGGAATAAGATAACCCTCATCATTAAGTTCCTCTTCTTCTTCAACAAAGTAGAAATCTACATCCGGATGAAAATGGTGAATCCTCTCTAACCCATACTTCGAAACCAGCACTGACAGAACTTTAATTTTTCCCACATCATAGCTTTTTAGACGATCAATCGATGCGATTAAAGTGTCACCAGTTGCTAATAAAGGGTCACAAAGAAAAATATTCTTCCCCTTAACGTCTTTAGGCATTTTGTAATAATACTCAACAGTATTATTGATAAATTTATCACGATAGATTCCAATGAAACCCACCTGAGCAAAAGGAATCATGGACAAGACTGCATCTAACATGCCATTGCCTGCCCTTAAAACAGAAACCACAATAGGGGGGTTAACAATGCGCTCTATCTGAGTTTTTGCAATTGGTGTCTCAATATTTTGTATATCAAAATCTTCCCACTCTCTCATTACTTCATAAGCGAGAATACGAGAAATCTCTGCCATAATTTCTCTAAACTCTTTTGACTGGGTGTCCTTATCTCTAAGATAACCAAGCTTATGTCGTAGTAATGGGTGACTTATTTTATTTTTTTTAATACTCATTTTCGTCTCCTCTAAAAGACTGTTCCATCAGATTTCAATTTTAAAGGTGGTCCACCACCATCGCGTTTTTGGGCAGCTAAACGCCGACCTGCCCACCAAGTTCCACCCTCTAGAATTTCGACAAGAGGAAAGTTCCTATTCATTTTCTTTCTCAGTTTTGTGGCCAGAAGATCTAACAACTGAATAGTTAGAGCACGCCACTCCACAATTAACTCAGAACTTGGAGAATGTTCTACTTGGGCAAGCTCTAAGTTTCTAAGCTCTAAAAGCCCGCCATCAACAAAGAGGCCACCATTACGATATTCAGGTAAACCGGTTAATTGATCCAACTCTGTCACTTCAAGACCTGCATGGCGCATAGGTGCCAGTAGGCTATAAGATAACCACTGTGACAATTTATGAAAGGGTATCAAGCTATCCCATTGATCCAATGGACCAAAGGGAGGGTAATGCCAAACATCACCCAAATTAACTCCCTCTCTCTCAATTCTTCCAGGCCAAATATGACCAAGGCCTAATAATAGTGCCTGCAGAAGACTTTCTCCGCGGATTTTCTCTCCTTCCTTCTTTTTAAGGGAGTCCATAAGATCACTCACTCTTTGGTGAGGGAAGAATTCTTCATATTCCAATAAAGTTTTACCGAGATTATTTAGTAACGCCACTCTGCCTTCAAGACCTAATAAAGGATTAGTGCCACTCACTTGAAAGTGTTGTGATAAATCATCTGTTGTTAGATTGATTAGTTTTTGGGCACTGACCTCTGCTTTTCCTTGTGAGGAAAAGCCCCCTTGTAAAAACATGTGAACACTCGCTACCCCTAACCCCTCAGAACGACCAAAAACTTGCCCCGTTTTTTCCTCTTTAAAGCGCCAAGCATCTCCTGCTCCAGCATCAAGCAAAACGGAGACAACAACCAAGTCAAAGAGGGATTTTCCTTGATCATATGGCGATTGTTCTTTTAGTTCTTCAAGAACCCAGGGTAAGCGATCGACTTCACCTGCTCTAAAGTGAACATAACGACCATGCTCTGGAATATTGAGATCGGGATAATTCTCTAAAATAGTGTTTTCAACATGTTCTAAAACCTCATCCCACTTTTCAGGATGATAAGAGAAATGAGTCCCTCCCTTTTCACAGCTATCAAAGATCCTAGCTGCCTGAGAACGAATCGTTTGAGGGGATAGAATATTATTTAAATTGTCTGTTAGTTTCATAAATTACTCTTCTATCTCGCGACCTTTTACTTTTTTAAGGTCCGCTTCTTCCATCACTTCACCTGGAGTATAATAACCTGCGGCTTTCTTCGCTTCCATTTCGACATTCGCGTCTGCCGGTACGAGATCTGAAGGGATTTCAATTCTATTAACGACTTCAATACCACTACCAACAATAGCGTTGTATTTCATGTTACTCATAGAATGGAGATTATGAATTTTCTTAATCCCAAAGAAATGCAAGATATCGGGCATCAGTTCTTGAAAACGTGCATCTTCAACCCCAGCAACACACTCTGTGCGATGAAAATAAGTAGCGGCGGAGTCTCCACCCTTTTGACGTTTTCTAGCGTTATATACTAGAAACTTTGTCACCTCTCCTAAAGCACGACCTTCTTTTCGATAATAAGCAATGATACCCACGCCTCCTCTTTGGGCCGTGCGCGCAGCATCTTCAATTCCGTAAGTAAGGTAAGGGCGACAAGTACAAATGTCTGAACCAAAAACATCAGAGCCATTACATTCATCATGAACCCTGCAGGTCAATTCAACTGAAGGGTCAGCCAGTTTTGAAACGTCTCCCATAATATAAACAGTTGTCGAACCAATCGGAGGTAGCATCACTTTTAAATCAGGTCGTGTAACAAGCTCTGGAAATATCCCACCAGTTTCGTGAAAGAGAACCTTTCTTAATTCTCCTTCTTCAACTCCGAGGCGTTTGGCAATACCTGGTAAGTTCCATACCGGCTCAAAGGCAACTTTCGTAATTTTGATATCTCCACTTTCGGTAACAACATCTCCATCAATCTTTAATCGGCCTTTTTCAATCGCCTGGTGAATTTCAGGTATTCCAAGACGGGCCTGAGTAACAGCGATAGTTGGTCTGATGTCATAACCGTCTTTAAGTAGATCTTTAAAATTGATATTAACGTCATATCCCCATGGATCAATGGAAACCAATCGATCCGGATCATACCAAGAAGGATGTGGTCCAATCTTAATAGGACTCTCTGTATTGTTAAGATCAGGAATATGATCTTCTGGGTATTGTTTAGAGGCAACACTTAAAGCGCGGTAAATAGTATAACTTCCAGAATGAGTCCCAATGGCATTACGTGCCCTTGGGTTCGTCACAGAAGCGATAACGGGACCACGCTTAAGAGGATTTTTAGCTCCCCAATGAAGAGGAAGTGAATCCTTGTAAACCTGAGTCGGATGGGTCGCCAAAATGATATGAGAAGAGCGTTTAAATTCAGTCATTATTATATCCTTTCTTTTTTAAAAATTTCTTAAGACATCCAATTGTTGTCATTTTGTTTTTCCCACTTAACAGTGACCTTTTTCAAATTGGACCAAAAATCGAGAGAATGAGAACCTGTTATATCTCCATGGCCGAACTTAGAAGCACTTACACCTCCAAAAGAAAAAGGCTCTCTTGGTACGGGCACTCCAACATTCACTCCTACCATGCCAGCTTGGGCCATAGACACTACTTTCTCAGCAGCAGGTCCACTAGAAGTAAAAACACTACAAGCGTTGCCATACTCTGAAGAATTTTGAATTTTCATGGCCTCACTAATATCCTTACAACGAATAATTGAGATGATGGGACCAAAGAGCTCCTTAGTTGCTGCTATTGATCCTGGTTTTATGTGATCTAAAATAGTCGGTCCAATCCAATAACCACCTTCAAGCGCTGAAGGCATAGAAGATTCACGCCCATCGAGAAGAACCTTTGCTCCGGCCGCTACAGCGTCGTCAATAGCACCTTTTAAAAAATCAACTTGCTCTTTTGTAATGATGGCACCCATCGTACTTCCAAGCTCTAGACTTTGTGCGCGTTCTTTTATCTTTAAAATATGGCCTTCAACGTCACCTACGGCCAAAAGTACGGAAGCGGCCATACATCTCTGACCGGCGCAACCTGTGAAAGAGTCACTTATGCCAACCCCACTTATATCTTCAGAGGCGTCTGGCAAAAGAACGATATGATTTTTAGCGCCACCTAAGGCAAGCACTCTCTTTCCATGTGCAGTTCCCCTTTGATAAACACTTTTTGCCACATTCGTTGACCCAACAAATGAAATCGCTTGAACTTGCTCATTGTCGCAAATTTCTTCAACGGCTTCTTTCTTGCCTAAAACAACACTAAGAAGGCCTTTAGGAAGGCCTGCTCTTTCAAAACAGTCAGCTAACTTCAACGCTGTTAGCGGTGTCTTCTCTGAAGGTTTCCAAATAACAGCATTTCCAAGAGTCAAAGTAATAGGCAGAGTCCACATGGGAACCATGGCAGGAAAATTAAAGGGAGTAATACAAGAGACAACACCAAGAGGCTCTCGGCGGTACTCACAGCTCACACCACGACTAACTTCTAGGCGACCACCAATATCAAGGTTTTGCAAAGACAGGGCATATTCAAGAACTTCAATCCCCTTCATAAGTCCGGCCTTTCCTTCTGGAAAAGTTTTTCCTGATTCAGAACACTTTAAATGGGTAATTTCATCTTGTTCGGCCAGGAGAATTCTTCTCAACTCAAACATAACTCTTGTGCGCTCTTTTATAGGAGTTTGTGCCCAAGATTTTTGGGCCTCAGAGGCACTAGAAATTGCCTCTTTTATTTGAGACTCTGAAGCGAGTGGACCCTCGCCAATAAGCGAGCCATTATAAGGACTAAAAACTTTTAAGTTTTCCCCCTCGCCTTGAGTCCAAGAACCGGAGATATAGCTTTTAAGCTGAGTAGGGTTTGTGGCTATTTGCACTTCCATGGGCAACCTCTTATTTTTTAATAAATATATGGAAAAAGAGAAGTGTATAAGGCCTGAGGCACCTTGAAAAGTTCCTTTTAAAAACCTTCTAACATGTTAAAATAACGCTATGAATAATATCAAATACTCACGCAGCACACCTTACACTTTTGAACCCCCTTTTCGGGCAAATGTTACTGAAACCTATATAACAAAGGCGAACCCAGCTACTTTAAGACAAGTATTAGAAGAGACCGTGAATAAGAAGCGACCAGTCCTTAAGTCCTTAATCGGCCTGCGAAATATTCTAGTAAAGAAATTTGGGTTTAAAGTAGACTGGCCAGAGGCACCTTATGGCCCTTTTGACATCAGTTTTCAAAATGATCAAAGTTTTTCTGCCCGCTATGAAGACCCTCATTTTTCTTTTTATAGTGAGTTCCAAAATGATCATAAAACTAATCAACTGAAGTGCTTTGCTGCCGTTCATTATAAAACACCTCAAGGCATGGTTTATTTTTGGTCTATTTATTTATTTCACGTTGCAATCTTTAAAAACCTTATGAAAGAGCTCAGTAACACTTAAAGCTATTGCCAATTGGCCACACCTTGGTTTAATGTTGCGTCATATTCATGAATATAGACAACCAACTGAAAATATTAGGTTTTATCTTCCTTATCCTTGGACCTCTCCAAGTATCTGGCGAGGATAAGTTAACGATTATTGCCACTACACATCCCCAAGTCGCGGCCTCTTTAACCCAGATTCAGAAGCTTTACGGTGAAGATAAACTTATCAAGAATTGGCAGGCCAATTGTCTTTTTAATGAGATCGTAAATGTTCACGACTTTGAACCTTCTATAGATAAACTAAAGAAACTCAAAGATAACACCTTCCTCGTTGGCGGCCCTCTCAGTCACCAAAAGTGGTTGATAAAGACAAAGGCCATTGGCCTGCTGCCAGAAAAATCACTCCTCCTAAGCTTTGACGATCTTGAAAATGACCACTTCTGGCTCTACCCCAAAGCGGCTTGTGCCTTTGAAAAGCAGGTGATGACCTTTCTAAAAGAAAATAAACTTATCGAAATAAAAGCTAATCACTACTGCCAATGGATCACAGAAGAAACTCAAAAGCTTCAAAAGATTTTTAAAGATTCAGATATTAACAAAGTAATAGTGGCCCACTCCGCCTTAATGCCATTGATGCGTGCGAGTGGCCTAAAAGCACTTAGCCTTAGAGAAAGCGACCATGAAAAAGAGGTTACACCCTATACTTTAAAGAAGGTTTATCGGTGGCTAAATTCATCTAAATCTCAATCTAAAAAAGGTGAACAGAAGACGGAGAAGATCTTAGTCATAAACGAGGATGGTTATCAACTCCCCTCTCAAGTAAGAGATTCCAAAAATACAATCATCATTACTTGGTCTCCTATAAAAGTAACACCACAGCCTTTGACCTCGCTTTATCAAAAGCTTAAGGAGACCTTATGAACAATGTGTCCCCTCTTCTTGACGTTAAGAACTTAAGTTTTTCCTACAATCCGAGCATTCAAGATCAAGAAGTTTTGAAAAATGTGACCTTTAAAGTTCATCCAGGTGAAATACTTGGGATTCTAGGACCAAACGGTGGCGGCAAAACAACGCTATTAAAACTCATTACAGGTCAACTGAAGGCCGACTCAGGTGAAATCACTTTCTATGATAAAGACGAGCTCATCTCTAGACCACCCATGAGTTACATTCCCCAAAAAGAAGCAATCAATCTAAGCTATCCATTAACTGTAAACGAATTATTAATGTGCGCGCGCCAGCCTTTTGAAAAAGTTAGTGAAGTAGAGGTCGCTGAGGCCCTAAAAAAAGTTTCCTTTAACAAGGATCCTCATCAAAAAGTGAATAGTTTAAGTGGTGGTGAATTTCAAAGAGTACTCTTAGCGAAAGCTGACTTAAATCGCTCTAAAATAATCCTCATGGATGAGCCGACAAAAGGCCTCGATGGAGTAGGCCAAGATAAGCTTTTGACACTCATTCAAGAATTTAAAAGAGAGAAACAAGCCGCCATCCTTTTAGTAGAACATAATATTGCCCAAGTTTTACGCCATGGTGACCGTCTTCTTTGTCTTAATCGTACATTTCATTGGCATGATCACAAGGATCACCTTGAAAAAAATATTCTTGAAAATACCTATCACTGTGAGTTTGAACACCTTCTTATTCATGAGAAAGTTGGCGATATTTTGGCCCATGATCATCATCAATGTGAGGTTCACGATCACCTGCCTCACGAAGGATCTCATCAGGATAATGAGAAAGGCAAAGACAAAGACAAAGACAAAGCTGAACACGAATCTGAGGAAAAACCATGAGTTTATTCACAGACTTTATTCAATACCCTTTTCTTACCCAAGCTCTTCTTTGCTCCCTTTTACTGGCCGTTCTTTGTGGTGTGCTCTCCCCTTTAGTTGTCGCAAAGAAGTTTGCCTTTATGGGGGCTTCCATATCTCATGGTGCACTCTTGGGAGTAGCGACTGGCCTAGTTCTTTTTAAAGACAATACAGTGATGGATCATATTCTCCTTTTCTTTATCACTCTCATAATCACACTTATCGCGGTGTCACCCCTTGCTTGGTCAACCTTTCGCCAAAGACTACCAAGTGATGCTCTTATCGGTCTCTTCTTTACAGCGACGATGGGAGGTGGATTAATGATCCATCAAATGTCTGGGACAGGAAAAGGTGATCTATTAGGCTACTTATTTGGCAACATCCTCACCTTGGGCACTTTCGATATCTTTTTACTTTTTACCCTCGTAATATTTGTAACTGTCACAATCTTTTCTAAGAAACAGATTTGGATGCTTTTTCTTTTTGATGAGGAAGCCGCTGCCATTCAGGGCATAAAGACAAAGGTCTACCACTTCCTCTTTTTCCTAATGCTCACCCTCGTCATTGTAGGCGGTCTTAAAATAAGTGGGGTTATTCTAATCAACTCTTACCTACTTATTCCCGGAATCTTTGCTTTAAAGTGGGCACCAAATGCATCACAGACTTTTACCTATTCTATCGTCTTTGCCTTAAAATCAACGCTACTTGGTCTTTTCATTGCAAACGCCTTTGACATGCCTGTTGGTGCAACATTAGCAGTCACTCAAGTCACCCTCTACTTCTCAAGTTTTCTTTATAAGAAAGTACCGGCCTGAGTTTAGCCACAAGATGTGGACTCTCCACAGTTTTCACAAACAAAGCAGCTTCCAGTCCTACGCAGTTTATCAAGTCCACAAAAAGGACAAGAACCATACTTCTCTTGGGCCTGCAAAGGTTGGCTAAGTTTTGAATTATTGCGGTAGACGGCAAGAGACTTTAGGCCCAGTTTGTAACCCAACTCATATACCTCTTTGATTTTCTCAATAGTGGTGTCATGAGGTAGGTTTATCGTTTTTGATATACCACCACTTATAAAAGGCTGAATGGCGGCCATCATTAGAAGGTGCCCATCAACACTAATGCTAGGAAAACCAACAGCGCAATCAAATACCTTTTTTTGATCTTCATTTAAATAAGGAGCTCCCTGAACTGAATTGTTGATTTCAATGAAACTGACAATCTCTTGAATTTGTTTCTTATTAAAACCAAGTCTTTTAAGACCTATCGGGACCGATTGATTAACCAAGGACATATCCCCTCCACCGGACAGTGACTTGTGTTTAATAAGAGAATAGTCTGGCTCCACCCCAGTAGTATCACAATCCATCAATAGTCCGATTGTCCCCGTAGGTGCAATGGCCGAGACCTGAGCATTTCGTAAACCATGGATAGATACCTTTTTGATAACTTCGTCCCAGACTTGGCCGGCCTCGCTCCATAAAGGAGTAAAGTTATCTTGGGTTGACCTTAAGTTTTGACGGTGACGTTTAAGAACTTTGATAACGCTTTCTTTATTTTCCTCATATTTTCTAAAGTGCCCTAAGGTTTTGGCCATCTCTGAACTTGTTAAATAGGCTTCACCTCCTAAGATAGCGGCAATCGCTCCCGCAAATGAGCGCGCCTCATCCGAATCGTATGAAAAACCTCGCCGCATGATAAGCCCTCCAAGATTTGCAAAACCCAAACCTAGGGTACGATAATCGAAACTATTCTCCGCAATTTTAGCACTTGGATATTGGGCCATCTCCACTGAAATCTCTAGGACCATCGTCCACAAACGGCAGGCATGTCTAAATTTTGTGGTGTCAAATCCTTCATCATTTTCAAAGGCCACTAAGTTAATTGATGCTAGATTACAGGCCGAATCATCTAAGAATAAATACTCACTGCAGGGGTTCGAAGCGCGAATTTCTCCACCCACAGGACAAGTATGCCAGCTATTAATCGTTGTAGAGTATTGAACACCTGGATCAGCACTCTTCCAGGCAGACTCTGCAATGAGCTGCCATAAGTCTTTTGCCTTAATTTCTCCGACAGTATTACCATTGATAGGGTCAATGAGCGGCCAGATTCTGTCTTCATCTAGCGCCTTAAAAAATGGGTCTGGCACTCTTACTGAGTTATTCGCATTTTGGCCGCTAATGGTATCGTAACCCTCTCCTTGCCAATCGGTATTTAGTGGAATGAGACCGCGATGTTGAGCCTTACCTTCATCAAAGGTATCAATCATAGAGAGTGTCACCTCAGGCACGCCGGCATGCTTGGCCTCTTCAAGATCCTTGGAAGTTAGTTGTCCCCTTCTTTTCTT
>JAFMBV010000069.1 GCA_017858255.1 Bacteriovoracaceae bacterium | reverse complement strand
CATAAGTGATTCTAGGGTCTCACTGTATTCTTCTTTGTGGGCCCCAGCGACAATTTTTAATGGAATTTTGGCAATACTTTCTACATTCTTTAGGTAATCAAAGGCCTTCTCCACAGATATAATAGCTGTTGGATTTACCACGTCAACCGCTTGTCCCATTTGATCTCTTCTGGCCCAGCTATCTAAAAATACTGCAACAGCTCCAATCTTTTGAACGGCAAACATCGCTGCATATAAATAAAGACTCATGGGGATGAAGATGATTACTTTATCATTTTTATTAATTCCTAAATTTTTAAGGCCTGCCGCAATTTTACCAACGAGTAAGTCAAGATCCTCTACATTTATACTGTCATGGGGCAAGGGAGAGGTTATCTTATTATCCCAGTACTCAAATCTATTTGGATGGACCCAGGTTAAAATATCGAGGGTCCTATTTTTATTCAGGTGATGATAGAGAAAAGAGGCGACGTTATTCAATTGATGTTCACCTTCATAATAACCAAAAGGTTTTTCAGGAGTTAGAAAGTCATACTTGTGAACCTCCCTTTCTTGAATAGTTAATACTTTCTTACTTAGAGAAATCTTCTTTATTTCTTCTTTTAAGAACGCTCCCATAGATTTTGCAACTTCAATATAGTGAGTATAGGGAAGTGCATGACCAGCATTTTCAATTTTTTTAACCAGTAGGTTAGAGATGATATTCTCAAAAGGTGTGACCTGCTCTTCAAATACACCTGTTTGATCCTGATTGCCCCATATAATAAGAACGGGTATTTCTCTTTTGTTTAGCTCAGCACATGCTTTTAAGATAGTTTCCTTTCTGTCCTTCTTCTCCCATACGGCCGCCTTTAATAGCAGTGGATTTTTTAAATGCTCTCCATAGGTTTTGTAAATCTCTGGAACTGGTTGAGGGTGGGAACTTTTAATTAAGAAATCATCGATAATAGCTTCGGCCTTACCTTTTAATAATAAATTTCCAAGGACTGGGAGAGCAACCATTAGTTTTTTTACGGAAGAGCTCGCCTTTGTGAAGGCATAAGGGGCAATAAGGACTACGGCCTTGATATTTGGATTTTCAGCTGCTGCAAGAATTGCCTCTGATGCACCATAAGAATAACCCACGGCGACGTTAAAAGTTGTTTTATCGTCCTTCGGCGTGGGCATTTTCTCTTTATAGCGAATGAACCCTTTCCATTGATATTGGCAGATCGCCCTTTTCAGCGGTTCAAAGTCATAGGGAGTTCCTGGTGATCCATGGAAAGTGATAAACTCTGGTGTCATCATAGGATAAATCCTTTTTTCTTAAATTCTTGTATTAATTTACGATTAGGGTTCTTTGTGTAAATTTTATTTGTCGTTTTATTTTGAATTCCCTCTGGCAGGGACATTTTCTTAGAGCATTCATTAAAAAATAAGAGGAGCTCCTCAAGTTCTATATCTTCTGTTTTCTTTAAGTAGTTACGATAGTTTTTTTCATTCCCTGGATCAACAGTAACAACTTTAAATATTTTTCCCGCATCTACGCGTTTTTCCATTTTGTGAATACTGAAGCCCGCCTCTCTTCCTTCGCTGAGTGCATATAGGTCACAAAACGTTCCACGGTATTCTGGAAGCATGCCATGATGAATATTTATGCAGCCAAGTGTTGGAGTCTTTAGAATATTTTCACCATAAATATTCCTCGTTCTAATATTTAAAATGAGGTCAACATTCAAGTTCTTTACCCATTCGATTACACTCTCTTCATTCATGGAGGTGACCAAGCGGTGAGGGATATTATGTTCTTTTGCCAGCCTTTCTCTCTTTCTAAAAAGCAATTCCCATGAATTTTTAATGAGCTCGTGAGTGAGGTTGAAGACACCTAAGAAGGGAAGACCAATGATGGTTTTAATGAGGGAGCCGTTGAGTGTCTTTACGGAAGCAATAGCGTCTATTGACCAGCCGGGGTCATTAGAGCCTGTTTCCAATAACCCTTCTAATAGCCTTTGGTAATTTCCAGGCATATAAGTCGTTTGACTTGTTACTACTAGTATTTTCAATTAGTTACTACCTTTTTTCTTTTAATATTAATCCACTAAGTGACACGATTCCAACGGTGGGAGTAGTTTTTACATCATGCGTTAATCTTTAGGCAGAAAACCTCTAAACTCAAAAAAACTCAAATGAGGACAACTAAATGCAAGAGATAAGCGTTTATCTCAATTCCCAAGCAGGCCCTGATGGCATGGATTTCTGGCAAAAGGAAATTGGCCGAAGGCTATTCAGAAGCCAGTTAAACTTTAGAAGGCCCGATTCAAAAGAAGAGCTCTTGGAGTTGCTCTGTGAAGACATTGATAAAAGGGTTGATACCATTGTCTCCGTAGGTGGAGATGGGACTATGCATACTTTGATTCAGGAACTTGCTGGCAAAGAAATAGCACTTCTGGTGGTTCCAGGCGGTACAGCGAATGATTTGGCGAATGAACTAGGTGAGATTAAAAAGATTGAAAAAGTTATTAGCTGGGTAAGAGCGCGTGAAACTAAGAAAATAGATTTGATATCCATTAATGGACACTACATGGCCACAAATGGTGGACTTGGTCTTGGTGGTCATGTTGCAGAGAAGATTAATAACGTTCGAAAAAAGGTTCCCTTATTCAAAAGTCTTATGAAGTTAACAGGTAAGAGAATTTACCCGTTCTTTGCTGCGACTGAAATTTTAGACCCTAATCTTCCTTATTATAAGTTAAGAATTAAATCCGATCAGTTCAATGGAGTTATTGATACTCCTGGTTTACTTGTTAACAACCAGTCCCGTTTAGGGGGAAGCTTTCAGGTGGCCCCACATACCGTTAATAATGATGGTCTTTTTAACGTTACGGCGTTTACTCATAAGAATAGGGCAAGACTTATTCAGTGTTTATGGGCAATGGGCCAGGGCCAGGAATTACCTCAGGATGATAACATTATAACATTTGAAACTGATTCTTTAGAAGTTGAATTACTCAATGGTGATGACTTGAGTTTCTTTGGCGATGGAGAGGTTGTCTCGAAATCAAATCACTGGGAAATTAAAGTTTTACCAGACTCATTATTGGTTTACGCCCAAGGTGAAAAAAACATCGTTGATATGGTTAATGAGGTTTCCCTGTCATGACAACCCTGCTAACCGGTGCCTCCGGCTTCCTTGGCGGAAAATATCTAGATATTATTAAAGAACAAAGTGACGAAAACTATATTCTCTTATTAAGGGAAAATTCTTTTGCGCGCTTATTAAAGGAATTGAAAGATTATCCCCATATTGAACTTGTTAAAGGTCATCTACAACACCCAGACCTTTTCGTTGAAAATCACGATAATAAAGTAGTCATTGAGAAACTCAAGGCCGTAAAGAAGGTCATTCACTTGGCCGCACTATATGATTTTGATGCTTCTAAAGAGCGCCTATATAAAAGCAATGTTATAGGCACTCAAAATGTTTTGTTTTTTTGCGAGCATTGTCCTCAACTTGAGAAAGTCGTTTATGCCTCAACAATTGCCGTGTCTGGTGACTTTGATGGTCCCTTTTCTGAAGATGATTTTGATCTAGGCCAGAATCATCCTAATCCCTATGCTAAAACCAAATTTGAGGCAGAAGGCCTGGTTAGGAATTGGTCAAAGAAAAACCCTTCAGTACAGGTTGATATTCTTCGCTTTGGCATCATTGTTGGAGACACTATTACAGGAGAATTTCAAAAAGGTGATGGCCCCTACTATTTCTTTAAAAATATTGGAAACCTTTTCGCTAAGGTTCCCTCTCTCTCCTTATTGAACTTTGTTCCTTTTCCATTTGAGGGTAAATCTATTTTTCCTCTTGTTCCCGTAGATTTTGCTGCATCCGCTCTTTTTAAGATACAAAAACTTAATCACGAAAATTTAAAATGTTTCCATATAATCGCAAAAAATGCACCGAAAATGGATGTTTTTATGGAGGACTTCCTTAAGGAAATAGGAAGGCCGATGAAAGTTATATCTCTTCCCTCGTTTCGGCCAATAAAAACTTTATTAGCTAAAAGCTTAAAAGTTTTTAATATTCCTGAGGCCCTTGTTGACTACCTTTATTTTAAAACTAAATTTATTAATCGTTACTATGATTTAGAATTTGGATCGGAGTCTCGTGCTGATTATCAGGACTTCAAATCTATATTCTTTGGAAAAGCAATTGATGTTTACATGAAGAGAGGGGAGAGATGAAGCACATTATCTCTCTTAGCTATTCTAGTTATGGTGACAATGGGGATCAGAAAGTTCATTTCATGGGTGAGGACATCAGAATTACCCAGTTTAATCTAAACTTTGATTTTGATTTGGCCAAAGATATTATCAAACAATATGATGGCATTGTTGACGCCTTTTCTCTAAGTGGCGTTCCTCCCACCGTTTTATTTAAAAAGGGTGGTTTTATCCATCCTCAGGTTAGTAAATTAAAAAGTCTAGCTAAAGAGTCTCCAGTTATGGATGGTAGTCTCTTAAAGAAAATCTATCTTCCTTGGGCCTTAAAAAAGCTTTTTATTAGAAATCAAAGAGTGCTTTCAGGTAAGAGTATCAGCATTTATTCTGGTGCCTTCCATTACTCTCTTCTTGATGAATTAGAGAATATGGGGGTTAGGATTTGTCTTGGTGACCCTTATTTCTTCTTAGGTATGCCTTTCACTCTTAATAAGAAGAAAAAACTGGATCAATTTATTAGATTCATGGCCCCATTCTTTTCTAAAATGAAAATAAAGAAGTCTAATCTTAATTCCTTTGAAAAACAGAAAGCAGGGCCAAAAAAAATTAGTGAATTTTATCGTTCAGATATTTATGTTGGTAATGAAAGTGCTTTTTCTTTACTTAGTCTTGAACATCTAAAGGGTAAAACTATCCTTGTCGATTTCGCCAATGAAGATCTTTTACAACGCATGAGAGATGCTCAGGTTAAAGACGTAATCGTTTCAATGCCTAATTTGATTGATATCGAAAAATGTAATTTTTCTGTTATCGAGGCGTGTTTACAAGTAATGCTCGATAAAGGTCTTCTGTTAAATGATGACGTTATTGTAAATTGGATAGAAAAGGAAAAATTAGAATCAAAAATACTAAAGCTTGATTCAGAATTTCAAGAGAAGGATAGTAAATTTGCTTTTATTATTCATCCTCTTGGACGAAAACACTTATTTAATCATCCTTTGTTGAAATATGTTAAACCTTACAGCGCACCCATGGAGCCGTTTGCTGAAGAGATGCTCTCTCTCTTACCCGGTTTCTTCTACGGAAAAATTAAAGGTATTGTTTCCGAGAAAAATGGGAAAGAAGTAGAAGGTCTTATTTATTTGGTTCCAGAGACTCCAAAAAAGTTATTAGAAAAAAATGTTAATACAATTTATAAGAAATTAGTTAACTTGTGTGATGAGGCCCAAGGCCATGGTGCCAGTATTATCGGCCTCGGTGCTTACACAAAAATTGTTGGTGATGCAGGAGTTACAGTTGAGGCCCAAAGTCCAATTCCTGTAACTACAGGTAATAGTTTAAGTGCTTGTGCAACTTTATGGGCCGCGAAGTTTGCTCTTGAGAAAATGCGTTTTGTGGATAAAGTCGATGGTCGCTATCAAGGGCGTGTCATGATTGTTGGTGCCACGGGTAGTATTGGAGCTGTTTCAGCTAAAATTTTGGCCCAGTCTTGGAAGGAAGTAGTTCTAGTCGCCCCAAGAGCCTATAAAATCTTAGAGCTTAAAGAAGAGATTCAAGAAATTGATAAGGATGTTAATATCCTTATCTCAACTAAGCCTGAAACATTTATTGATGATTGTGATCTTATAATCACGACTACTAGTGCTCAAGGTAAGAAGATATTGGACATTGATCTGGTGAAACCTGGGGCCATTATCTGTGATGTCTCTAGACCTTTCGATATCAAAGAAGAAGATGCTCTTAAGCGGCCTGACGTTATGGTGATTGCCTCTGGTGAAGTTAAGCTTCCAGGGGATGTTGGAATGAAAATTGATATTGGGTTAGAAGGAAATATCGTTTATGCGTGTTTGGCCGAGACCGCCTTACTAGCGATGGAAGGAAAGTACGAGAGCTTTACACTCAGTCGTAAAATAAATTATGAAAAAGTTCTAGAAATTGATCGAATGGCCCATGAGCATGGTGTGCGACTAAGCTGTATAATGGGTCATAATGGTTTTATTACCGATGAAGAGTTTGAGCTTTGTCGTGAGCATGCGCTAACAAAAAGATAACAGATTATTGCGAGTGGTAAATATGGTACAGAAATACTTCAATCAATTAAATTATACACTTGGTAATGAAGATACTTCAGTAGACGTTGAACTGATCAAAAGACTTGGCTCTCAGAGAGTCTTTAGTGTTGCTGGTTGTGGCTCACGCTCCTTTCCTTTGCTTGAGTCTGCGAGTTCTGTAGACCTCGTTGATGTTTCACAATATCAATTGTCTTTATGCCGTTTAAGAGAGGCCTTATATAGTAATCTCACTTTTAATGAATTTCTCCTCTTCTTCGATTATCCTCCGTATCATGGCCAAAATAATACTTTTGAAAGAAAACGTATTTTTCGCTCTTTAGAGCTTGAGAGTAGCGATAGGGATTTCTTCAGAAATATTTTTGAAGAAATTTCTTGGGAATCACTTCTTTACCAAGGGAAGTGGGAACGTACCTTCCAAAAAATGTCTTATGTACTTAGGGGACTGTTAGGAAAGAACTATAAAAAGATTTTTGAATTCCATGATTTAGATGAACAAATCTATTTTTTTGAAAATGAATTTAGTAAATTAAAATGGAATAGTTTGCTGTTTCTACTAGGTAATAAATCTGTCTTCAACGCACTTTTATATAAAGGTGACTTTATAGAGAAGAATGTTGAAGAAAACCATTTTGAATACTACCAGACTTCTTTTAATCAACTTTTTCTTAATAATCTCGCCAGAAGTAGTTTCTTTGCTCACCTTTGTTTCTTCGGGAAAATTACTCACAGTGATGGCAATCCTATAGAGGCGATAGAGAGTAATTTTCTTGCTGTTAAAGATAAGTTAGAAAGTGGCGCTAAGATTACTTATCATCAAGGTGACCTTGTGGGGTTACTCGGAAGTAAGGAATTTGAAAATAAGTACGATTTTCTAGGGCTCTCAGATGTCCCAAGTTATTTCAAAGGTGACCTTGAAAAAACATTTTTGCAAACAATTCGTAGCTCCCTTCAGGAAGGGGGGATTATTTGTCTTAGAAATTACTTAAGAATTCCTAATAGTAATAATTCTGGTTTTGAGGACATTACTCATCAATTTCAAAGCTTATTTCTTAATGAAAAAGTCGGAGTCTATCGTTTTCAAATTCTCAAAAAAATTTAACTGTCTTCAATAGAATAAATAAAAAAAACTCCTCAATTCTGAGGAGTTTTTTAAGATTAAAATGTAGTGTTTAGGTTGGGTGTTCTAACTACCACACATGACACAGTCATCTGGGTTTTCTATTGAACAAACCATTGCTGCCTCAGCTTCTTCTGGAGTCGCTTTGGGCGCCTGCTTGTTCTTGACTGTAAATTGTACGGCATTAACGGCGGCCCTAGTTCTAAGGTAGTACATACCGGTCTTCAAACCAGACTTCCATGCATAAAAGTGCATTGAAGAGAGTTTACCAAAGTTAGGCTCTTGCATATGAACATTCATACTTTGACCTTGGTCAATGTAAGGTCCACGTCCAGCAGCTTGGTCGATAACGCCTTTTTGAGAAATTTCCCACACAGTCTTATAAAGACTCTTTAGGTCTTCAGGAATGCGCTCGATGCTAGCAACTGAACCATTGCAAGCAATGATCTCGTTTCTCATCTCATCATCCCAAAGGTCACGCTCAACTAAATCATTAACAAGGTATCTGTTTACAACGGCAAACTCACCTGAGAGCACTCTTCTTACATAGATATTGGAAGTGATAGGTTCGAAACACTCATTATTTCCAAGAATTTGTGAAGTTGATGCTGTAGGCATGGGAGCTACAAGAAGAGAGTTTCTTACGCCAGTCTTGACGACTCTCTTTCTTAAAGTTTCCCAATCCCAGCGACCACTTGTGGGTTTTACTCCCCACATATCAAACTGGAATATACCTTGGCTCATTGGAGAGCCTTCAAATGTTTGGTAAGGCCCATCTTGCTCTGCTAATTCCGCTGAAGCTGTAACGGCCGCAAAGTAGATAGTTTCAAATATTTCCTGGTTTAGCTTCTTTGCCTCTTCTGATTCAAAAGGATAGCGCATTAAGAAGTAAGTATCAGCAAGTCCCTGAACACCAAGACCAATAGGACGATGGCGCATATTTGAGTTCTTTGCTTCAATGACAGGATAATAGTTGATATCGATAATACGGTTTAGGTTAATCGTCATTCGTCTGGCCACATCATAGAGGGCCTTATGATCGTATTCACCTTTTTCTGTATCAACGAACTTGTTAAGGGCAACAGAGGCCAGGTTACAAACTGCAACTTCATCAGGAGCAGTGTATTCCATAATCTCTGTACAAAGATTTGATGACTTAATCGTACCAAGGTTCTTTTGATTCGATTTTTCGTTAACAGCGTCTTTGTAAAGCATGTAAGGAGAGCCTGTCTCAACTTGAGATTCCAAAATGGCAAACCACAAGTCTTGAGCACGGATAGTCTTCTTGGCCTTTCCTTCTTCTTCATAGCGAGTATAGAGACTCTCAAACTCGGCACCATAAGTATCTGCCATGCCTGGGCACTCATGTGGGCAAAAGAGTGACCACATACCATCTGCTTCTACTCTTTTCATAAAGAGGTCAGGTGTCCACATCGCATAGAAGAGGTCACGAGCACGTTGCTCGTCTTTACCAGTGTTCTTCTTCATTTCGAGAAAATCAAAAACATCGGCATGCCATGGCTCAAGATAAATAGCGAAAGCGCCTTTTCTCTTGCCGCCGCCTTGGTCAACGTAGCGGGCCGTATCGTTAAAAACTTTTAGCATTGGCACGATACCATTAGAGGTCCCATTGGTTCCCTTAATCGCAGAACCTTTTGCTCTGATATTGTGGATAGAAAGGCCAATTCCACCAGCACTTTGGCTAATTAGAGCTGTTTGGCGAAGAGTATCGTAAATACCTTCAATAGAATCATCTTTCATTGTGAGAAGAAAGCAGCTTGAAAGCTGAGGCTTACTTGTTCCACTATTGAAGAGTGTGGGTGAAGCATGAGTGAAAAGTTTCTTGCTCATAAGATCATAAGTTTCAATGGCAGCTTCCATATTATTCATATGAATTCCAACAGAGACTCTTAAAAGCATCTGGCCTGGTCTTTCAACAATCACACCATTCATGCGTAATAAGTAAGAACGTTCAAGAGTTTTGAAACCAAAGTAATCGTACTCAAAGTCTCTCTTGTCGATGACGGCTTTATCAAGCATTTCTGCATTGGCCATGACGACATCATAGAGTTCTTTTGAAATTACAGGAGCATGTTCACCGGTGATTTCATTAACATAGTTATACATGGCCTTGATGTTTTCAGAGAAACAACCACGAGTTTCCTTGTGGAGGTTACTAACTGCAATTCTACCGGCCATTTTTGAGTAGTCCGGGTGTTTCGTCGAAAGATACGCGGCCGTCTCGGCAGCGAGCTGATCGAGTTCACGTGTGGTTATACCATCATAAATGCCTTCAATAACCTTTTGAGCAATTGCTGATGGGTCCACGCGATCATTAAGATCTGCACCTAGTTGACCAATTCTTTGGGTAATTTTATCGAATTTAATGGGCTCTTTTTCGCCACTTCTAGTTAAGACATACATTTCTTAAAACTCCGCGTCTAATGTGAATACTTGTTGACCCTTATCAGTACCAACTCCAGATTTACTGTATTCGGAAACTCGCTTTTCAAAGAAGTTTGTTTTTCCTTCTAGTGAAATGAGTTCCATCCAATCAAATGGATTTTCGACGTTGTAAATTGGATCGCACTTTAAGTTTCTTAGCCAATGATCGGCCACAAACTCAATGTACTGGCTCATAAGGTCCGAATTCATACCAATAAGTGATACTGGTAGCGCTTCAGTGATAAACTCTTTTTCAATTTCTACTGCTTCTTTAATAATTGCAGTAATGGCTTCCTTGCTAGCTTTCTCTTCTTCGCTAAGAAGTTCATGCATAAGACAAGCAAACTCACAGTGAAGACCCTCATCACGAGAAATAAACTCGTTTGAGGTGCAAAGGCCAGGCATTAGCCCTCTCTTTTTTAGCCAGAAAATAGCGCAAAAAGATCCGCTGAAGAAAATACCTTCAATAGCTGCGAAAGCTACAAGTCTTTCAGCAAAGCTGGCTTCAGAGCCAATCCACTTCATGGCCCAATTTG
The DNA here is from genome assembly GCA_017858255.1 of Bacteriovoracaceae bacterium. GTDB lineage: Bacteria > Bdellovibrionota > Bacteriovoracia > Bacteriovoracales > Bacteriovoracaceae. Next base: position 8,708 of record JAFMBV010000069.1, on the reverse strand, counting down.
CTTTCTTTGCAACTGGGGGAAGGGTCTCAACGGCCTTGAATAAATGGTTCTTCTCTTTTTGATCTTTAATATAAGTGTCAATAAGGAGGCTGTATGTTTCTGAATGGATGTTTTCCATCGCGATTTGAAAACCGTAGAAGCAACGTGCTTCTGGGATTTGCACTTCATTAAAAAAGCGCATCGCCAGGTTTTCGTTAACAATGCCATCACTGGCAGCAAAAAATGCAAGTACGTGTTTAATGAAATGCCTTTCGTTGTCACTGAGCTTTTCCCAATCATTAAGATCTGGGACCAGATCAATTTCTTCAGCTGTCCAGAACACGGCCATGTGGTTCTTGTACATCTCCCATACCCTGTCATACTGGATAGGAAAAATTACAAAACGATCCTCGTTTGGTGCTAAAATTGGATCCACGATGCCTCCTTTTCGTAAATCAGGGCGTTAACCCTTGTGTGTACCTAGTTGTTGTTACTCTTTTTAAAATTCCTTGAGACATAGCCGCAAAAAGCCAGGTCGCTTTTTTAGAAGCAACTAAACCATAGTATTCCGGTCATTTATAGGGCCGAGGTAAAAACAAGGGGAGCGTGTGGTGTCTACCCTTAGTTCTTAAATCCACGCTTTATTTCTTTTGATTAGTGAGGAATTTTTCTCAACCTTTCTCAAGAAACCGCCTTAAGCGCTTCTTATAAAACCCAAGCTTTTTGAGATTGTGTCTCTACATATAGGGTAGCAGAGGTAGGTGGGTAGCACTAGGGCCAGTGTTGAAAAAAGTGCAGACAACCCTAGATAACGCTTTAAGCTAAAATACTAAATCGCTTTAAAAGCGCATCAGTCCAGCGTTTTGAAGTTTGTAGTGTCAAAAATTTTTTTTCTCAATTTTTCTTACAACTTTTGCAAGTCTACTTTAACGGGTTAAGTCTGAATAAGGATTATTGAAAAAAGGCCCGAAATAAATCCGGGCCTTTAAGTTGGGTATTGCTGTTTTCGTAGAAAAATCGATTCGCTTTATAATTACTTAATTCGCAATTAGCCGTTTATCGCTACTGTGACCTTCTTAATCGTCAAATCACCGCGAATAAAAAGTTTGATGTCCTTAAGTGCTTGTCCTTCTACAGGCAAACGTACCTTGTGAAATCCGTTACCATGAAAGACCTTAGTGCCTTGGCAGTTCATTGATTGACCAGGACGTTGTGGACGTTGGGGTCTATCAAAACCTGGTCTAAATCCACGCCCTACAACGGGTCTAGTGAAGCCAAAACTATCGCCGTTACACAAGCGCATTTGGTTCAAGCGAGCATAGCTTTGAAACTCTAGTTCAATAAAACGGACACTCTTTTGTTCTTGTCGAAAATTCGCTTGAACAAGTTGGCTTATTTCTACTTCGGCTTGACCGATTACATCTTTGTTAACTCGCGCCTGAAGTGTACCGCTTGAATTTTGTCCACCTCGAGTTGATTTAAGAATGACTAGTGCTTCTCTAATATAAGCAGTTCCATCTACTCTAACTTGGATTTTTCTTGCTGATTCACCAATGATGAAAGGGCGGTGAAGATTAAAAGTGATCACTTGATCCCCAACTCTACCACCGTAAAAGTTTTGAGGCCTAGAGACTTGTTGACCATTTATTTCAAGAGTCATGACACCGCCACGTCTCATGCCTTCAATTTCAAGTTCTACTTTTTCTATTTCTTTACCTTTATGGGCGCCTAGGCCAAGTTCTTTTCTCAAGTGAAGAACTTCTCCTGGATAGTAAGTTTTGCCAATAAACTCACTCTCTACACTAAATTGTCCGCCTCGATTACGATGACCGTTTCCAAAGCGCCTATCTCCATTGAAGTCTCTATCCCTGTCCATGCCTGGTTGGTTGCCGGATCTTCCCGGCTGGCGTTGGGCGAAGATGTCTGCGCTTGCGCTTAAAGCGAGTCCAGTAATTAGGGCCGTTACAAATACTCTCTTAAAATTTCTCATGGAAACCTCTCCTCTCTCTGGTAGGCGAATATCATGTTCGCCCCATGTGACTGATAAATTTATAGAGAGCAATCGACGTGCCAAAAATTTAGAAGGATATAGTGAACTTTAGGGTCACATTGACTACATGACTTTTTGCGTTAATGGCGTCACTTTGGAATAGTGGTCCCAAATTGGTTAGTAATTCAGTTTACTAATGGGGGAGTCAGAGAGCTTTTTGCGGCGCTTGTCATACTCTTGCGTGGTTTTAACCGAACTATGGTTCACTTCTCTCGCTACGGAATAGATATCAACTCCTTCTTCAAGAAGTTCACCAATGAAAGTCGCTCTGGCCGAATGGGGACTAATTGAAAAATTGAGACCTATCTTTTTCCCGTAGTTAGCGACAATTTCATTAATAGTGCGAGGGTTTAATGGCTTATTTAAATTGCTAGGATCGCTTGGATTTCTAGTTGGTTGGAAAATCCAATCTTCTGCCTCGTGGGGGCGATTTTGAGAGCGCATCCAGCTAAAGTACTCTTCAATTGCCTCTACACATATGGGGTGAAGAACCTTTTGGCCGACCTTGCCGCCCTTACCAATGAATTCTAATACCTTATATTGGTTGATCTCTCGATAATCTTTAAATTTAAGATTCAGGATTTCGGCCTTCCTCATTCCTGTCATGAAGAAGGTGATTAAGAGTGCCTTGTGCAGATGACGACTCTTAGAAGATGGGTCACCATTGGACAAGAGATCAAAAAGAGCTCGCACCTGTTCTTTTTCGAGGGCCTGAGTGGGTTTAAGGACTTCTCTGCGGGGTCGCTTTACACTTTTAACCGGATTAAAGTCTCTGTCACCCTTCTCTACAAGGTAGTCAAAATAGCTCGAAAGAGAGGCCAATTTACGGGCCACTGTCTTTGGCGCAGAGGGTCTAGCTCCCACACCACCAGTCTCAAGTAGAAAATTTCTATAGTTAATGATGTGTGTTCTCTCAACCTCTTTCAGGGCTTTCAATTCCGTTGCATTCTCTGCTAAGTAATTAAAAAACTTGTTTAGGTCGTTTCTATAATTGCTACGAGTGTTTTCGCTAGTGTAGTTGGCGAAGAATTCTTCACAGAGAGGAAATTTTTCTTTAGCTGTCGGATCTATTTTAGGAGCACCCATATTCTTATTATCGGTGATAGTTGAGCTCACTTCAACGGAAACGTTTGCCTAGCACAATTTGGACGCAAGTCCTGGGACCACTATTTCATGAATTTAACAAAGAGAAGATTCCTGCAAGCATTAATTGCCCTGCCATTTGGCCTTCGGGAAGCTTCTGCTCAAGGCCTAACAGGCGATCGTCTCAATAGCTTCACAAGGGCGATGGGTCGCTTTCAAGATCTAAGGCTATGCTTTGGTTCATGTAATTATCAGAATCATTCTCAAGACTACTGGAAAAGAATAGCTAAACAAAAAGGCGATCTATGGTTTTGGCTAGGGGATAATATTTACGGAGATACCCGCGATGTAAATATTTTGGATGCAAAATATCGTAAGCAGCTATCAAGTCCTTATAGTCAATTTAAAGAGAATATAGAAGTTGATGGTATTTGGGATGATCATGACTTTGGAGAAGATGGCGCCAATAGTAGTTATCCGCATAAGGAAATTTCACAAAAGCTTCATCTCGATTTCCTAGGGGTGGCAAGTGATAGTCCTAGACGTGCACAAAAAGGTGTTTACCACACTAGAGAAGAATTAAATGGCGCCGTAAAATTCTATTTTCTCGACACTCGTTATTTTCAAAGCGAAGAAAAAGGCAGCAGCAATGGTCTCTTAGGGCCTCAGCAGTGGAATTGGCTTGAAAATGAGATGGCCGAATCAACGGCAAAAATAAATGTTTTTATCACCCCAATAGGCATGCTCTTAAACCGTCTCTTTGTAACAGAAGACTGGGCAGAGTTTCCTGAAGAGAAAGAAAGACTACTTAGCCTCGTTGAGAAATATAACCTCTCAGGGGCCTTCTTTATGTCTGGAGATAAGCACTTCGGCTCTCTTATTAAGAGAGGTTGGGAGCGAAACGGAAGTAAAGTTGATTACTTTGAATTTCAAAGTTCGGGACTTACTCACGTGGCGCCTAAGACGCAATTAAAGGTTGTTAAAAAATTCTATGGTAAGCGAAATACCATTATTGAAAAGAATTTTGGTCAAATCGATTTTTATCGCGAAGGAGATCACTTCTTTATGGTTTGGTCACTCTTCTCTTTGGAGAGTCACCGCCGGCTGACGCGAGTATTTTACTTAGATCGCGATGGCATCTGGCAGAGACCTTAACAAAACCCTAAAATTTAAAAGTATTAGTCATTACTTGATAAAGTGCCGTTCCTTTATTTATTACTGCGGATGGGCAGTGATTAATAATGTAACAATCTTCATGGGCCAAAACCTCTTGCAGGCATTCACCTAGATCTTCTTCATGATGAAGGTTGGAAAAATTTAAGAGACGATAGAGTGGTTGATCTTTGGCCACAAATTCACCAGGAGAGGCGATATATTCGACTAAAGCCCCTTTTGGGGCATAGTAAGTTTTGTAATCAGAAAGCATTGCCACTCGCTGCTCTGTTTTGGGCAAGAAAATCGCTTCAAGGCTTTTCTCTGGAACAATTCCCCTTTGAGAGAATAAGTGAAGAATTCTAGCAGCATCACTTTTCGCCTCACTCATGCTGATGATCTCCTCACTACCAAGTTCGATTGTGTAAGATTCAATAGGTATCTTGAAGTCAATGCCTTGTTTTTCGTAAACTTCTTTCAGTTTCACCCATGGGATAAAACAGGCCTCGTCCATCGCTCCTGCATATTCATCGGGGATGAGGAGCGTAAAGGGAAAGGGGAGGTCTTTGACTTTCTCTTTGGCGTATTCTGCAGCATATAAATAGCGAGTGGCCTTTGGTCCAGTATGAAGATCGAGAATGATATCAGCGGGGGCCGCAAGCTCTTGGAGGATAAGGTTAGGACTTTTGTCTTCGCTTAATCCTCTTTTTGAAAGATTTTCTCTTTCTTTTTCTAAGGAAAGATAAAGGTATTCTTTAAAATTATTTGCAACGTTTTCAGTTTCGTTATTATTATTATTATTATTATTAACAAATTCATTTAGGTTAAAGTGAGAGCATTCAGTAATATCTGTATAGTTACGATTCCAGTTTTTTCCACTCTGTGGATTAAATCTTCCTTGAGTATAGGTTCCGCTCTTATGGATTAGGGCCTGAGGATTGGCCATCGGAACAAATGTAATGCTCCCTTTAAATTCATGATTAGAAAAAAAGTTCATTAACTCAAAGATGACGGCATTACCCTGCACCTCTGCTCCATGAACATTTGCTTGTATATAAACTTTTGGTCCAGGACCCGTGCCTCTCATACGAAAGACTCTTAAGTTTTGAGTATCCCCATTTGGTAGGGTTTTGATGGGGTAATCCAGGCGCTCTATCTTTGATTCACTTTTCTTAGTCACTTTCATTCCTTTGAAGATGCCAGTTTATACTAGCCAGTCTTCTGCCTTCCTGGGCGTACGGGGGATCATAAGATTTCCTTCATACATAATAACTTCCGCCGGAAGATTGTGACATAGAAAGAAGGGCATCGCCTCAGTAAAACCATAAGCTCCACATTGATGAAAACACAGCCAATCACCTGGAGCTGTGTCTTTTGGAAGGTCAAGGGTGCCAAGGTTATCAAGTGCGGTACATAGTGGACCATGTATTTGAAACTTTTGAGTTTCTGCCTGTGATTTTCTTAAAAGTTCCACGGGGAACGGCTGTCCAGTAATCGCGGGTCTTACTATATGATTAACACCACCGTCGAGAATGAGAAGATCTTTTCCACGTACAGTTTTCTTATCAATGACTTGAGTGAGATAATGGCCATAAGGTCCAACTGCGTAACGGCCAAGTTCCATCCATATCTTTTGCCATCCAAAATCATTTTTTATCTTTTTTAAGATAGTGAGAATATCCTTAAAGTCGACGGCCGATTCCTCATTGCTGTAGGGGATACCAATTCCACCACCGAGATCAAGAACCTGTGGCTCGATTCCCATTTTTTGGCATAAAGTGAGTGAGTCTTCAGCAATTTTGCGCCAAATTTTCTCCAAGCGATCTGTTTCAAGAATATTGCCCCATTGAAAAACATGAAGGCCTAGAATGTCAAGGTTGGTTGTTTGGGAGCGATCCATACTTAACCAGGTTGCTTCATCTTCTCCAAAGGGAGTGATCTCATTGCCACCTAATACGGATACGCCGTCTTCCCATTCCATCTGTACTCTTAAAAGCACTTTTGGTTTCTTATTAAAGCTTTTGGCTATGTCATCTAGCCAGTAAGCCTGATTTAAGGATTCTAAAACTACAATTTCAATTTCTTCTTCAAGGATTTCCCGCAAATATTTGCGGCTTTTTGAAGGTCCAGTTGAAAGCATGTTTTTTGGGTTTATGCCGGCACGTAATACTTGGTCAATTTCACCTTTTGAGGCAACATCTATTCCAAAACCACAATTCCTGAAGACTTTTAAAACTGCCGACATAGGATTGGCCTTACAGGCATACCATAGCAAGATGTCAGGATCTTCGCGCATGATGCTTGAGAGGTCTATAAGGTGATCCTTAAGGCCATCAAGATCATAATAAAAGAAAGATGAATCTAATCTTTTAATGGCCTTTTCAAGTGAATGGCGATGACCTTCAAGAATCTGCATAAATTTACCTAAGAAATGACTCTAGCTCTAAAGAAGAATCGGATTTTTCATCACGGTATTTTACAATGATGGCACAGTTTAGACTAAGGCCTTGTTCTTTCGCCCAAGAAAGTTTGTTATTAACTGGACGAGAACCTGGAACTACGATGGCACGTTCTGGTATTGGCTCATCTGGGGCGAGCATTCTTTCTTGGACGGCATCATAAACAGGAACACCTTTAGAGAGAATTACTCCTGGTGCGATTACGGCGCCTTTCAAAACTTGCTTTCCTTCAACAATAACTGCACCTGCACCAATAAAAGCATCATCCTCTATAACGACAGGGGCAAGACCTATGGGCTCAAGTACTCCACCGATTTGGACACCAGCAGAGAGGTGAACATTTTTTCCAATTTGGGCACACGAACCTACTAAGGCATGTGAATCGACCATGGTACCACTATCAACAAAAGCACCAACGTTAATATAGGCTGGAGGCATGATGATTACACCTTGGGCAACGTGGGCTCCAGTTCTAACACTTGAGCCACCAGGTACAAGACGAACCTTGTCTTCTGGAGTGAAAGTGCGCGCGGGAAGGTTGTGCTTATCAACAAAACCGTGAAAATGGGAGTCGCTAAACTCTTTAAGTTCTCCTGCTTTAAAGGCCGCGAGAATTCCTTCTTTTACTTCTTTGTTGGCCTGCCATTTTCCGTCAACTTTATTGGCGGCCCTAAGAGTTCCTTTTTCAAGTCCATCTAAAATTTCTTTCCAGTCCATTTTTATTCCTTTCCTTTATTAAACCAATTATTAATACGATTAGAAGCTTCCATAACGGTCGCCGCTTGTGACAGATCCTTGTGTGATAAAGGTAGTCTCAAGTGGTGACAACTAATTCTCTTTTCTTCAAAAAGTAATCTTTTCGCTGGGATCGGATTACTTACACAAAATAGAGCAGCGCTACAGGCATCCCATAGAGAGGCATCTTCTTTGCTAAGTGTTTTCTCTAAAGATTGAACGACATATTCATGAGTGGCCTTAGGCCAAGCATTAGAAGCAACACTAACGAGCCCTTGGCAACCATGTTCTGCAAAAGCTGGTAGTAGCCCATCGTCTCCACTAAAGACAGGTTTTCCACCTGCAGCATTAACGTAGTTCTTAAAGTCTTCTACGTTGCCACTTGCTTCTTTTATGGCGAAAAAATTTGGGTGTTGATTGAGGCGTTTAACAGCATCTAAGCTTAGGGATTTACCTGTACGCCCGGGAACGTTATATAGCATCACAGGGTGAATTGTTTCATCCATTAAAATTTTAAACCACTCATACTGCCCCTCTGTTTCAGGTTTAGCGTACAAGGGTGTGACCATCAAAGTGGCGTGAATAGGAAAGTCATTGAGGTATTTTACCCAATTGAGTGTACCTTGAATTTCAGCACCGCCAACGCCAACCATTATAGGAACATTTAAGTTTTGCTTTAGTGTAAATTCAAGCACGGCCTTCTGTTCTTCTAGTGTTAGGTTGAGAGACTCTCCTGTTGAGCCAAGTATAAGAACACCATTTTTGGCCTCTTCTTGCTCCTTTAAAAGACCGGCCATGCTGTCAAAGTCAATTTGCCCTTGTTCATTCATGGGAGTAACTAAGGCCGTCCACAGGGAATATTCATTCAAATTGGTACTCATAACTTAAGCTCCTTTAGGGCCAGGTCTTCAAACCACGTTAAGCCGGTACTTGCTTTTCCCTCTAACACTTTTTTAGCGGCCCATAGGGCGCCATTAGCGAAGAGTGAGCGGTCTTTTGCTTCGTGGGTTAGGGTTATTGTTTCAAAGGGAACGGAAAATGTGAACTCATGAAAACCGACAACATCTCCAGTTCTTTCACTTGTGATTTCTGTCTCGTGGCCAAACCATTCCGACCACCTTAAAGCCGTTCCAGATGGGGCATCGAGTTTCAATGTGTGATGAACTTCGTGGATTTTAGCTTCCCAATTATCATCAAATAACTGGGGCGCCTTTTCAAGTATTTTGATCATCTTATGCACAACGTTCATG
>JAFMBV010000187.1 GCA_017858255.1 Bacteriovoracaceae bacterium | reverse complement strand
GGGTTGTATGCGTTGTGCCCCCTAAAAAAAAAGCGTCCAACTTACTAAAATTCCACACCTTTTCAGCACGATAAATTGACTCCTCACTTTCCACGTTGTTGCTAGTTAGGAGTCATTTTATATGCTTTAAATGTGTGTGATTTTGTCTTGTTGATATTTATTTAGGGGATTGGTTTTAATTATTTAGGATTTAGTTTTTATTTTTTTAAGGGAGTTTTCTGGTTTTCGAGGTTCTTTTTTTCTTTTTTGGGGAACCAGGTATGTTCGTTTTTGGATTCACTGTTCTTGAAGATTGGACCCGAAATCTAGGTTGGTAGGTTCTTTTTTTGTTGCGACGGGATTCTCACTTTATTTTTGTGAGAACCAGATCATTTCAATTTTGGTTCTCTTTTTCTAAAAATTGGATCTCACATTTTAATTCTAAGGTGCTTTAAAATTTTTCCGAGTGTCTTTGGTAGGCTTAATTTGTGGTATACCATCTCCACTTTTGGGTTAAGTATTATTTCGTAGAAAATGTCCAATGAACCTTGTTAAAAGGCGTAGCCTGCTCCAATAGCGAAAGACAAATCATTAACTTTAGTAGAGCTAAAGGCATCATTATTGTTTACTACTGTAACTCGAGCACCATCAACTTCTCCTGATTGGAGAGAGTTACTTCCCGAGCTGCCATAAAGGTAGTTAAGAGAGAAATAGCTTATTAAACTCGTTTGGTTATCAATAAACCGACTGCCAATACTTACTCTTCTATAATTAACTTCATTATCATAAATCAAAATAATGGGAGATGAGCCATTAATTCTTGAATAGTTGGTTTCGTAGTCAAATTGACGTTGGGTTAAAGACGTCCCAAAAAATGGTTGAATCTTAAGTCCAGAATAGAAGAAGTTTAAGTTAATACTAAACTCTGCGGATCCAACATAACCGTTTTTAATTTTGGTCTGATAACTGATATTTTTGGAGTCAACGGTCTCTTCTCCGTTACCTAAGATAATTCCTGCTCCAATCCCTATCGTAAATGAAAAGATGCTTGATTCTAGGAACTCTCTTCCATAAGAGAGCGTTAAGTCGTGGGCATTCATGGAAGCTGATGAATCCATGGCGTAAAATGAAGAATTACCTGACGTTTCACTTTCATGGTTAAACTCTTGGCCATAAAAATTGTCACTTATCATTAAGTAGTTAGCCTTATTTTCATTGGCATAGAGGGGAGATGCTATAAGCATGAATAGTAAAAGGGCTTCTATTTTTTTCATATCTAGGTATCAAGCAAGAAGCAGGCCAGTTTTGTTAATTTTTAAAGGGTTGGCAATAGACCTATTCGTGCTAGTCGACATCGCGTACTGGTCATGATTTTAGCCTGAATACTTGGTTTAATGGTGTCAAGAGTTTAAGTATTCATTTAAATAGTTGACGCTGTAAGTATATTCACCAACTGGACTACGATAGCTATTTGGCTCATCCGTGGCAGAGCGAAATTCAAAGAGAAGGGGGAGAGGTCCCTTCTCTTTGAAAGGTGTTATATTAAAAAAAGTAATTAAGACCAACGGTAAGAGCAGAACTTTCGACGTCAAGGTTTGCATCTGTATTGCTGGTTATGGATACATTTTCTCCGTTCACGGTACCTTCAACCGTGACTTCATTATCAAAGCTATAGCTACTTCTAGAGTACTGAAAATAAGGAACAAAGCTTGTGTTTGTATTAAACTCAATCCCTACTGCAAGGGTTGTTCGTTTATAATCTAGGGTCATATCCAATTCTGATCCAAGCTCTGTAAAGTTCGAGACAAAAGAGCCGATGGCGTAATTCCCAGAAACAAAGGGTGTTATTGAGAAGTTGCTTGTATCGATGTCGTAAGAGAATTTTTGACTTATCCCAACGTCTCTAAACGTGGACGAATTAACCGTCATATCATTAGCATCAGAGATATCGTCTTTCACATCCATAAGTGAAGCACCTAGGGAGGTTGTAGATTTTAGAAAAGGATTTAAAAAAAATATCTTCCCTATCCCGAGACTCAGTTTTGTTCCGTTAAGACTATCATTTTCTGTTTTTGAGGTGAGGGTTTCTCTTGAGAGAGAGAGTCCTAGTTCAAGGCCTTTGCCTGCATTAACACCTTCGTTATTAGTGACGGATGTATTTTCAATACTTTCTACCTGAGAAAATACTGATGGTGATACTAATAAAAAAGTCATTAACAATGCAGACGCTTGTGCTTTCATAAGATTTCTCCAGTGATTGTTTTTTATATGGTAAGAGAGAGGGGAGAATAAATCTTGTGGTTTACCCACATTTACATAGTGGGAAGAGACGTTGTCGAAAAATAAGACACTATTAAAACTGTCTAAAGATTGATCAAAAAGCGCCCCCGATAATCCTATGTTATGAGGGGGAGGCCTACTATTCCAGTTAGAGATCGAGGTAACTAGGTTACCTTTTATGTAACTAGGTTACCTAAGAAGCCCTTTGTACTCATTGTTGGATAATTTTCCAGCGATAGGTTTTCACATTACCTGAGAAAGTAGCCTCTTTCTGAGTAATCAGACCTCTCTGTAGAAGTGAGTTGATTGACGGTCTGTAATAGTCCGAACTTACCTTGTAGACTTTTCTAAATTTACTATAAGAAATAATCGGCATTTCTGTTTTTTGCTCGATAGACTCAGATCTTATCGCAGCGATGACTTTTTCTTCGTTCTTTGTTAAGTTTCGACTTGAAGTCTCAAGGGTTTGTATCTTGGCATTTGCTTTTTGAAGCTCTTCTTTTAGTTTTTGAACCTCTCCAGAGGCAGGCTCTTTAGACCAGTTGCTCGAGATTGAATTCATAACATTATCGAAACTTCTATCTTCAGCCTTTTTTGCAGGATTATCTACCGATTTTTTAGCTTTTGTTTCAATAGTACTTAGCAATTCACTTACATCCATTATCTAGTCTCCACGCTGTTCTGAACGATCTCTCTAGTTAATCTTAAGGTTTCTTTATAGGCTTTTCCTCGGTTTTCGAGCATTCCTGACTTTTGAGCTTTTCGAAATGCAGATGCTTCTGGAATTAAAGTGTTGAGGAGATTTCCTTCCAGTCCTTTTAGTTTTGAGATCTCCTCGTATGCAGTAGTTTCATTTTTTGCAAATTTCGTAACTAAAAAGTCGAGAATGATAGACGTCTTTAGTCTTTCATTTATACCGTGGATAACTTTCGAAACTTGCTCTACCCCATCGATTTCCCAGTCTGCTAATGGAACTGGGCAGATTACTCGATCGCTAGAGGCAATGCACGCTATGTTGATTGAAGAAAAACTAGGGTTTGTGTCGATAAGAATGAAGTCATAGCCTAGGTCCTGTACCATTTCCCTTACAAGAGTTGCAGGATTATAGGTAAAGGTTGAGTCAGATAAGATTAGATCAACTCGAGAGCAGTCAGAGTTGGCAGGAAGTAGGTCAAGGTTTTCCCTCACATTTAGAACAATTTCTTTAATTTTCTCATTACCGTCTAAAACATTAAAAAGAGACTTGTCGCCCTTTTTGTCTATTAGGCTTCTCGTCGTGTTTGATTGGGAGTCAGTATCTATAACAAGCACTTTGTAGCCGATATCGCT
>JAFMBV010000186.1 GCA_017858255.1 Bacteriovoracaceae bacterium | reverse complement strand
GTTGAGAATGTAATAGGAACTTTAAGGCTATATATAAATAGAAAAACTGACTTAAATAAACTAGTACGAGAAGGAATTAAGGAGATACAGTTAAAGCTTAACTTAAGGCTTCGCAAGATGTTTGATTATAAGACACCTTATGAGATATGCTTTAGCAAGAAAGTTGCGCTAGTAAATTGAATCTGGAATGGCACGAAATATTCGAAATATTATTCTTTATTTTTTCAGAAAGGCTTAAGTGTTCATTTTTTTAAATAACTAATGAAATCATCAAGAAACCCCTCTGGTTTATCAGAATAGTCTAATTCAACCATGTTCATTTTGGAATAAAGCGGCTCAATAATCTTTTTTTGTATAACTAGGTCAGTGAACTTCTCTGTAGAACCTCCAATGAAAACTTTAGGCATTTTTATTGGTGATCTCCCTAAAGAAACAAGACCATCGACTGTATGATCACAAAAGAACTCTTGCATTATCCAGTACTGAGACATGTAACCTTGAATTTCTAAATCTAATTGCTCAAAATTATCTATAAAGAAAGTATCTAATATTCCATTATTTAGAGTTCCCAGTTTATTGTTTTGATCACCAAAAAAACAATCAAAATGGTCTGCTTTTTCATGTTCAGAACAGTTATAAATAGTATATTTTTCTACGTTGCTGAATAGGTCATGAATAGTGAAGTGCGGGCGTTTTACTGGACACCTACCAACTAAAGTTTGAATACTGGTCGGCCCTCTATTTGATTCATATGATTATCTTCAAACTCACTCGGTGGCAAGTAGCCTAGCGAAGAATGAAGCCTTCCCTCGTTATAAATGTCTTCAATAAATCTTGGGATACTTTCAATCACGTCAAGAATTGTCTCGTACCTCATCATGTGAAGCTCATTCTTTTTTAGTGTCGCCATAAAGGACTCAACCCATGCATTGTCGTAAGGATTCCCCTTGGCCGAGCAGAAGATGTGAAACCCATTGCTGTTAAGTCTCATCACGTACTTTTCGCAAAGATATTGAACCCCTCTATCCGAGTGGTGAATCACTCCTCTTGGTGGTCCTCTCCTCGGTATCGCCATGTTTAAGGCGTCAAGTGTCAGGTCTCCATCAATTCTTTTGGAGATTGCCCAGCCAATGACTTTATGAGAGTACAGATCGAGAATCACAGCGAGGTAAACAAAGCCATTAGCGATACGAATATACGTGATGTCCGACCCCCCATACTTGATTGACGTTATCAATGCTCATCTCGTGAATAAGATTTGGGTGAACCATGCATTCGTGATCAGAGTCCGTCGTTTTAACAAAGCCTTTCCTAGGGCGTATCTGAAGCTCGTTCTCCTTGATGATTCTCCTGAGGCGCCTCTCTCCAATTTTTATCCCAGAGCGCTTGAGATGAAAGAAGCTGGCGATAACCAGCTCCTTTCATCTCAGTGCGAATATATTCAATCTTGCCTCTGATATCTGCTTCAAACTCTTCTTTTTCTGCTCGGCTTACTTTAGAGTCAGCGTAGTATGTAGATGTTGAGATTTTCATTTCTTGGCACGCCTTCTTAACGCTTCCAAGGATTTTGAAGTTCTTATCAACCCAGCTAATTAGCTCTCTCGTTGAAAGAGTGTCGACGTCTGGAGTTTTTTTATAAGCCCATTTATAACGACTTGCTCAGCGAGCTGCCTTTTATACTCCTCAAGTTCAAGCTCTTTTTCTAAAAGTTTTTCGGCCATCGCGCGGTTGCATCCTTCCTCGACAAGCTCATCAAGACGAAGGCCTTTTGCTTTTTCCTCGCGGGCAACTTTCCAACGATAGATTAGTTGAACATCACAACCAATCTCTTCAGCGATCTGCATGGCAGATTTCTCACCGGAGATGTAGTCATCAACTGCTTGGTTTTTAACTTCTTTAGGGAAGGTCTTGCGTACTTTTCTTGTCATTGTCAGTTCCTGTGCTATTTTAGCACTTTAGGAGAGCTGACCGATATTCAGGAACTTAGCTTAGTATGTTGGTGTCCTAGAAAACGCCCGCACTTCAGTTTCAACATATATCCCTCAGGCCGGTGAAACTTACGAAATTGTTCGAACTACTGATATTTGTTCTTATAAAGAAATAAAATTCGTTTCAAAGTTACTGAAAGAATAAGTTAATAAATGTTTGGACAGTACTCATTAAGCATATCAGTAAAACTATTCCAGTCCTTCTAATCCTGTTGGGTTTAGGTCTTCTTAATATGTCTGGCGACATAAGTTTTAAAATAGAAAAAGTAGGTATTTCTTACATGTTAAGATGACACACAATCAAGAAACTCATTTTAGATTAGTAACTTAAAATGTGTTATACTATGCATATGTCAAACTCAAAGGACTTTGCAATTAAGTCACATTCATTACAAAAGTATGGCGACCGGCCTTATTCTTTTCACCTTGAACATGTTGTTCTAATTCTTAATCAATCGCAACTCGAAGATGACCCCGTTCTTCTTGATGCTGCGTGGCTTCATGATGTCGTTGAGGATACAGAAGTTACTTTATTAGAAATTCAAGAGAAGTTTGGTTCTGAGGTTTCCGATATTGTTTCACGAGTTAGCGATGAGGGTGGTCTTAACCGCCAAGAGCGAAAGATTAAGACATATCCGAAAATTAGAGGACATTACAAAGCAACCGTAATTAAGCTCTGTGACAGAATTGCCAATGTTGAGGCTTCCAAGAATTTTTCTAGAAAGTTAGATATGTACTTGAGTGAATACCCAAGTTTTAGAGAGGCTCTTTATGTTCCTAGTATGATTGACTCTTTATGGAGGCGCTTAGATAGTACTCTTGATTTTGAAGACCCGAGTGGTTGTATTTTTGAGTTCTGGTTTAGCGATGATCATGGTTTAATTAGAACACGTTTACTTCGCGCAGAATTTGGACTTTATCTGTCAAGTCACCCTGAGATTATTGTCAAAGGACAATGGGTAAGAGGTTCTCCATATGTTATGGATGCAATTACAGGTATGGGAGAGGACCCGTATAGTTGTGGTGAGTATGCCGATAGAATAGAATTGTCTGAAGCAATTAAATTAGCTTTTGAAAAAAATATTGACCTGTTCGAGATCAAAGATTGTTAGAAATTGCTCTACCTCTTAGACCCCTGCTAAACTCCGGAATGTTTTTATGTAACAATAAAGGTAGCTGGAATACAAGTAATGTAACTGATATGAACACGATGTTTAGAAGTGCAACAAACGCAAATCCTGACACCAGTGGTTGGAATACCTCAAGTGTAACAACTATGAGTAGCATGTTTAGAGTAGCCCCAAATGCAAACCCTGATACTAGTGGTTGGAATACATCCAATGTTACTAGTATGGCTTTCATGTTTTCAGGTGCAACTTCAGCCAATCCAATTATGAGTAGCTGGAATTTTTCAAAGGTTACAAATATGAGTAATATATTTAGTACATCAGTACCTCTCTCAGTATCGAATTATAGCGATATGCTCAACCAAATTAATGCTACATCAGCACAAACAAGCATTACTTTAAGTGATACTTCTGCACAGTACCGGGTCAACCCCTTTATTCCGGACAACTTAGTTAGGCTACAACATTTTCGATA
>JAFMBV010000185.1 GCA_017858255.1 Bacteriovoracaceae bacterium | reverse complement strand
TCTAGTAAATCTTTTAACTGTAAATCTTTCGACATCGCGATCTCCTTAAACTCAGTTGATGGTTATTCTTATCACCCGAAGCCGACCAAAAATTGATCAGACCATCAACCAGGTGATTGAACGTTAAACCCTTATAAAAAGGGCAATCTTTTTAGTTTTATGTGTGTAACACAGGGGATAAAGAGGGGCAAGAAGGAACTTACATGCTTCCTAAATCTTCCATCGTCCACAACACTTTGCGTCGTTTAGACCCCTCGGCCGGACCAACAATTCCCTTGGCCTCCATCTCTTCGATAAGATTGGCCGCACGGTTGTAACCAATTTTTAGTCTTCTCTGAAGCATAGAAGCACTAGCTGTTCTATGTTCAACAACTGTTTTTATTGCTGCGCGAAAATAGTCTTCATCTGCTGAAGGTTCCGAACCAGGAATATGAGAGCCAAAAGCATATGGGTCTTGAGCTTCTTCTCCACCATTATCAAGGAATTCCATGGCTCCAGCGTGGTAATCTCTACGCATTCCAGCCAGTTTGTCTGTCAGCGCTTCAATCTCATCCTCATCCACATAAGCAGAGTGAACTCGCTGATTATTTGTTCCATGGCGATATAGCATGTCACCTTTTCCAAGAAGCTTCTCAGCTCCCATAGAATTAAGGATGGTGCGGGAGTCCTGTGACGAGGTAACTCGGAATGATACTCGTGTAGGAAAATTTGATTTGATAAGCCCAGTGATCACATCTACCGATGGTCTTTGGGTGGCTAAGACCAAATGAATTCCAGCAGCACGTGCCTTTGCAGCGAGTCGACATATGTTATTTTCAATTTCTTTTCCGGCCTTGGTTAGGATGAGGTCAGCAAACTCATCAACAATAATTACCAGATAAGGAAGTTCGTAATGCTCTTCAGGCTCATTTTCATAATACTGATGAATTTTAGCGAACATGTCTGGGGTGGCTTTTTTTAATTTTTCATTAAAGCCTTCAATATTTCTCACTCCAAATTCTTTTAAGATTGAGTAGCGTCTTTCCATTTCCTGGCAGGCCCATAAAAGTGCGATGGAAGCCATTTTTGCGTCCGTCACCACAGGAAGTATAAGGTGGGGAAGACTAGCGTAAAGTGCGAGCTCTAATTGCTTAGGATCTATTAGGATCAGTTTCATTTGATCGGGAGACTTCTTGACCAATAATGATACTAAAAGCGTATTAATAAAGACTGATTTACCTGCACCAGTGGCTCCAGCGACAAGCATGTGAGGCATTGAGGCCAAATCAACAACAAGTGGTTCTCCAAAGGCATCTTTCCCCATTGAGATTGGTAATTTATTTGGTGTAGATTTAAACTCTCTCGTGCTTAAAACTTCATCAAGATAAATAATTTCTCGTGGGTTTCTCGGAACTTCAATACCAACAGTGGCCCTACCAATCATCGGATATACAATCCTAATTGGCGCACCAAGAAGTGCCATCGAAATCTCATTTTCAGCATTTGTTACTTTGGAAACTTTTACACCTGAACCCAATTCAAGCTCAAAGGTATCCACAACCGGTCCTTTTAAAATGTTGACGATTCCGCCATCAATTTTAAACTCGGCCAAAGTATCTTCAATTTTACTAATAATATTATCGAAGTAATCATCATCAGGATGCCTCTGGGTACGGCTTTCCCTAGAGTCAGTCATCGTAGTCACAATGTCATAATATTGTTTTTCTTCTTTTTTGCCATTTTTTACTTGGTACTGCTTTTTGGCCTTTCTCTCATCGGTTTCTGGAGTAAAGGTTTCCTGAACATAAGTCTTTTGACCGTCTTTAAACTCAGCATCCGTATCGTTATCTTTAATAAAATCAGAATTCTCTCTTATCGGAGTAAAGGATGTCGTTTGAGTTACAGAAGGATTGTCGTCTACTTTTTTACGTCCTAGCTTTGGTATATTAAATCTTTCACGAATACCTTTAGCGTCAACAACACTGCGATTATCACCTACAACACTACGACTTCTTTGATTATTCCCACCCTTTAAAAGGCTTGGTAGTCTTACTAAGGAAGTTTCTTTCAATCTTCGACCAAGGTTTCCTACATTATGCATAGTCTGGAGAGGCTTTAAATTAATGGTAAATTGCCAGAGGTTCCCAGGTAATCTTCCAAGAAATGAGAAGAATTGAATCGAAGCTTCTTTAAAACTAGATCTGAAAGAACCTGCCAGAAAGGCCAAAGATAAAATCAAACCAATTGATAAGGCTTCATAGAAGGAGAAATGATTCTTAATAAAGAAGCGAATTCCTTTGCCTAGAAACTCAGGAGCCAAAATATAAAAAAGAAAAAGCGAGCCGCCAGTGACAGATATGAAGTTCAAGCTATCTAAGGGAATATTTCTTCTAGAAAACTGTAGCGTATAAAAAAGAGCAAAAATAAGAAAAGGAACAATAGTCCAAGGCCCCAAATAATAGCCAACCGCCACTACAACTGAAGAATAAATATAAGACAAAATTCCTAAATCATTTTGACCAGAACTAATAGAAAGGTAGTTGTCTGGAAGCTGCTCCCCAAAATAAAAGGCCGCTAAAGAGAGGGATGTTATTAGGAATAGAAAAAATAGCTCTGTTTTGAGCACTTTATTGGTAAGAGTCGTCATTGTTCTATTTTATCAGAAGATAAGAATTGCTGTCTAGGTATGCGTCAAAGAGATATTTTTTATTTTAGAGCCAGCCCTGCTCTTTTCTAAACAGAAATTCATTAATACCGAGCTCTTCAATCAAGCGTTGTTCTTCAATTTGGGATGCAATAGTGCTTACCTCCCCTGTTTTATAAGAAGTATCGGCAAACATATAGTCTCTATCTTTATAGGTAAGACTAGCTGCACCACTCTTAATTTCAAGACCATTTCTCCAATCCTCAACAAATTCGCCTTTAGGAGAAACACCAACATCAAAGACAAATGGTTTCAATTCACCGTTCTCTTCCACCAAAACATAGGGAACGACATGGTAGTGCCAACCCATAAATCCACTAGGGACGGGAGCCTGTGGATTATTTATCCAATTTTTTGGAAATAATTGAGCCCTATCAGAACTGCTGGAGAGAAAAACCTTTCCCATCTCAATTCCGTGTTCTTTAGCAATGAGCGCCAATTCATGAGCGCGTGAAAAGCAACCGTCATGAAGATATTTAAAGTGAAGATATTTTATTCGTGAAAACTCCTCAAAGAGCTCATTTGCCTCTTCAATAGTTAAAACAGACACCTCGTCACCTAAGTAATCGCTTTTCTTATCACCGTAACTACGACCCAACTTAACGTCGAGATGATAAAGGTTTGGATCACCATTAAGATCAACAGAGATATCTGGTGGCTTCTGAAAAGAGTCGCAATTAACAATTGCATCAGTAGAGGTATTGGCGACAGCATCAAAGCCTACAATGGCACTCTCTAGATCACCGCAAAATATATTGCCTGACAAAAATAGAAGGGAAATAAATATAATTAAATTCTTCACGCTACTTTTTCGGAATTAAAGAGAGGTGAATTGAGATTATTGATCGTAATTAGAAAAATAGGCAAAAAAAAAGCCACCCGAAGGTGGCTTTTTATATAATTGGTGCATCTTGC
>JAFMBV010000184.1 GCA_017858255.1 Bacteriovoracaceae bacterium | reverse complement strand
TGGAGAGCTCGTAACCCAATTTGATGGGCCAATGATTGAAAAAAGAAAACAAGGATTCAACGGAGACCTTGAAGCCTCTTATAAATTCTCTGGTGAACTTGGTTTCTCTCTTGAGCTTGGAAATGCCTCTGCTTATATGGTTAAGCCAACTCTTATGGGAGAGCGCGGACACATCGATATGATCTTCTCTGGAGTTCAAGATCCAACGTTACCGTTTCTTCCTGCAGATTTTCCTGTTCAACCAGGAAAAGAAATTAAGCTAGCGGGAAGAATGAGTAGCAAACTTGATCGCAGCTTTTTTGTTGCCCATATGGATTACAGTATTCTCAACATTCCTCTTTCTCAAGGGCGTCTTAACATTGATAAAAATGGTGTTCTTGCTTCTGGGTTTTGGAGAACACCAGTAAGTCGTATTGGCTTTACCGGTGAAGTGAGCAAAAGAAAAGTTGCTCTAGCGGGGAGTGCACAAGCTAAACTTGATGTGAACGGAGTCCTTGAGAAAACAGAATGGGTTACGAATGCAGCGATTTGTGGAAGTCGTTACGCAACCAGTGGAGCCAAGTGTGGTTACAAGTTTCTCTCAGGAGAAGTTCGCTGTCTCGCCAGCAAGATTCCTCACGGAATTTGTATGAGGAGATGTAAAAAAGCACCAGTTCGTCCGGGAATTCCAACACCACAAGCTAGGTTTACTTGTGAGCAACAATGTTTTCTCCAAGTGGGGGCGCACTGTAAAAAAGCCAAAAAGTGTAGCTTTCCAAAACGCTGTCAAAGAATCGTAAAAATTCCTAATTCTAACCTTGGACATATCTCTGCCGAAATCGCTCTTCTCATTTCCAATGCCGGACTTGGCGGAGAAGTTTCAGCTGAATTTTGTCCTCTTAAGGAGAAATGTGCGAAGCTTCCGGCCGGCAAAGTTAAGCTGGATATCAGCAACATTAAGAAACCAAAGGTATGTATTGGAAAAGGTGTCGGAGGTTCATCAAAAGGGCTCTGTGTCGGGATATAGGGCCGCCCAGGTAGGGGATAGGGGGAATAATTATTTATAAAAGTGTGTTTATTTGTCTTATCCATCCGAAGACGGATACGGATTGGGGCTTGGAACAGTATCGCACGTTTCTGGCACAGGTTGGATACGGCGTCTTGGGAACGATGCTCAATATTTACTCTGGCCCAGCAACGTGACATCGATCGCCGATGATGGGTTTGGGTTTGTCTACGCGATGGACCCGGCGACCGTCACCATTTGGGAAATCTCACCGCGCAAAGGCCAGCCATCGGCACCCTGGCCGGCCGAAGCCCATGGATGGGCGTAGGTGTGAAAGAGTAGGATGCGACCAAAGTTAATTCAATACTCTTTTTAAGGAACCACCCAACGAGCAACAGTTTGCGAAGCAGACTAAGGGACGAACAGAAAAATTACCAAACCTAGCTAAAAAGAACCACAAGTAGACTTTAAATAATCATGAATCATTTAAAAAAGAAATCTTTATTCAAATGTCCATCATTGATGTATTTTTGTTAGCATCATACCAATGAAATTTTTTTCCTAGAGAGCTTTAATGAAACCAATAGTTAATAAAAAATTTTATTTTATTCGTCATGCCCAGACTGATGCAAACGCTCAAGGTCTAATGTGTGGAGGAGAATGGGATATTCCTCTTAATAATATAGGTATTGAGCAAGTTTCATTGGCCCGACCAGTGTTTGAAAAACTAGGTGATGAGATCGATAAGTTATTAGTAAGTCCGATGGTGCGTACTAAAACAACCGCAAATTTACTTAATAAAAATATGCAACTGCCAATTGAATACGTTGAAGGTTTGCGAGAGTGGTGCGTGGGAGATTGGGAGAAGAAACCCTGGGATGATGTTCCCAATCCTTTTAATACTACTGAGGACCCTCCCAATGGTGAAAGTAGAGAAGAATTTGAAAAAAGAGTAATCAGTACAATCAATCTTAACTTAGAAAAAAGTGATGATAGAAGCCCTTTGTTTGTTTCTCATGGTGCTGTGGCCCACACTTTATTTACTTACATGGGAGTTGATACTCCTTTCATAAAGAACTCAACCATTTATACATTAACCCCTAGAGAGAAGCACTGGTATTTAGAAGAAGTAGAGTAGTTCGATAATCGTCCGCGTCAGGGCACCAATTAAAAAAAGCTCTGTAGTTTTAACTTATTACAGAGCTTTTTTGTACTACCTTTTGTCATTCTCGAACTAAAATAGCAAAAAGAACTTTCAACCGGTAGTTTTTGAATGACCTATATCTGTAGGCCATTATCTGGAGCTGCTTACAGACATTGTTGTACCCTTGGGAATGAATGGCTTTAATATTAAAGTTACTTAATATCTACAAAGCGCAAGTAAGGTCTAAGCTCATCAAAGCCTTGAGGGTATTTCTTTTTGGCTTCTTCACTTGTGATACTCGGTGGGATGATGGCACGGTCACCAATTTTCCAGTCCGCAGGAGTGGCAACACCATTCTTTTCAGTAAACTGAAGCGCATCGATGACTCTTAAAATTTCATCAAAGTTACGACCCACACTCATGGGATAGGTCATGGTTAGTTTAATTTTTTTGTCAGGGCCAATGATAAAGACAGATCTGACAGCTGCTGTTTGACTCGCACCTGGGTGAATCATTTGATAAAGATTGGCCACCTTGTTGTCAGTATCCGCAACAATAGGGAACTGAAGGTCAGTGTTTTGAGTCTCGTTAACATCTGGAATCCACTTGTTGTGCTCTTCGACAGAGTCGGTGGATAGTCCTAAGGGCTTAACGTTTCTTTTTTCAAACTCAGAGGCAAGTTGGGCTGTTCTACCCATTTCTGTGGTACAAACGGGGGTGAAGTCTGCTGGGTGAGAAAAAAAGAACACCCATGAATTTCCAATGAATTCATGGAAGTCAATCATTCCTTTTTGAGAGCTAATTTGAAAGTTTGGTGCTGTATCGCCTAGTAGTAATGCCATATTAAACTCCTTTTAAGTTTTATGTGTTATTGAATTCCTTGTATTTATCTTCGTCTTTCTTAGGATCAAAGTAAATTATCTTTCACCAATACCTTGAAAATCTTAAAATATGTATGATCTAGATCAAACTTCATGAGCGAGGCAGAAAGACTTTTGTTTTTTTGCCCAGACTAAAGTCTTCGAGGTGACCAGTGAGATCTTCTCAACTTTTGCTTTTGTAAACAATATTGTGTGTAGATACTTGTATCGGGGTGGGTGAGCTTTCCTACTGAGTCCTTGGCATAAATACCTACAATGGTTACAGATAATTCTTTAAAGTTACCTTTATAAGGCGTTTTCTCTGCTGGAAGTTTGAGCTTGTTCATTCTTGCATGTACTGGACAAGCTCCATTTAAAACATCCAGACGAATATTTTTGATCTTGCCTTGGAGCTTAAACCTGCTAGTGTTCATCGACGTTTTACCAGCAAGCCAACTCTCAAACTCTTGATCGTCCAATTCTTTTGGAATTACCACCTCTTCCCAATTATTTACTTGATTACCTACTAAGAGGGTCTCCTGGAGGTCTTGTGGTCTCGAAGTTGGTTTTCTCTGGGCATTGATCCCCTTATGACTGCTTTTCCATTTAAAATAGTCACTTCGCCATTCAGGAAGTATGTGTACGAGTTTAAAAAACTAG
>JAFMBV010000068.1 GCA_017858255.1 Bacteriovoracaceae bacterium | reverse complement strand
AGTTTCTCCATTTTTAAATTGAAGTGGAAGAACACCCATACCAATCAAATTTGAGCGGTGAATTCTTTCAAAAGACTCAACGACTACGGCCTTAACCCCTTGAAGATAAGTTCCCTTTGCGGCCCAGTCACGACTTGACCCAGTACCATACTCTTTACCGCCAATAACTACGAGCTCACGCCCTTCGCTAATATATTTCATTGCGGCATCATAAATGGCCATTTGATCACCAGACTCAATGTGTTTGGTATAACCACCCTCGACACCTGGAACCATCTCATTATTAATACGAATATTGGCAAACGTACCACGCATCATAACTTCATGATTACCACGACGAGATCCATAGGAGTTCCAGTCTTTTCTCTCAACACCATTAGAAGTTAAATATTCAGCAGCTGGAGATCCTTTTGAAATATTTCCAGCAGGTGAAATATGATCCGTAGTAACGGAGTCTCCTAAGAGAGCAAGGACACGGGCCTTTTTAACCTCATAAGTTTCCTTAACTCCGTCCTTCATTTTATCAAAGAATGGAGGGTTTTGGATGTAAGTAGAAGAGTTATCCCAAGCGTACATCTCACCAGATGGTGCATCTACCTTCGCCCAGTTCTCATCGCCCTCAAATACATTCGAGTAGCGTTTCATATACATCTCTCTGGAGATATGTTTAAGAACGAGACCCTCAATTTCTGCGTTTGTTGGCCAGAGGTCTTTGAGAAAAACATCATTCCCGTCTTTGTCTTGACCAACGGCTTCCTTGGCCACATCCATTAACATGTTTCCAGCAAGAGCATAGATAACAACAAGTGGAGGTGAGGCAAGATAGTTGGCCTTTACATCAGGGCTAATTCTTCCTTCAAAGTTTCTATTACCTGAAAGAACTGCTGTGGCCAAAATATTATTTTCATTTATTGATTTACTGATAGGCGCAGGTAGAGGTCCTGTATTTCCAATACAAGTCGTACAGCCATAACCAACAAGGTTAAAACCAAGGTCATCAAGATGAGTCTGAAGTCCAGACTCTACAAGATAATCAGTCACTACCTTTGATCCTGGGGCCAAAGAGGTTTTTACCCAAGGCTTAACTTTCATACCAAGAGCATTCGCTTTTTGTGCCACGAGACCAGCAGCAATCATAACGGATGGGTTTGATGTGTTGGTACATGAAGTAATGGCGGCAACAACAACATTACCGTTTCTCATTTTATAAGACTCACCTTCAACATTGTACTCTTGAGAAGCAAAGTCAGCTGGGTACTTAAATACCTCTTGAGCTGCATTCTCAAAAGCTGCTGAAGATTCTCTCAATTGAATTTTATCTTGAGGTCTCTTCGGTCCTGAAATACATGGCTCAACTTCATCCATATTTAACTCAACCACAGAGGTAAACTCTGGCTCGGAGTCATCGCCCCAAAGGCCTTGCTCTTTAGCATAAGCTTCAACTAAGGCAACAGTTTCTTCCTTACGCCCAGAGAAGGTTAAGTAATCAATCGTCTTCTCATCAATTGGAAAAAATCCACAAGTAGCACCATATTCAGGGGCCATATTGGCGAGGGTAGCTCGGTCTGCAAGAGAAAGGGCCTTCATACCAGGGCCATAGAATTCAACAAATTTACCGACAACACCGTGAGATCTAAGTTTTTCAACAACATTGAGAACCAAGTCAGTTGCCGTCACACCTTCTTGCATTTTTCCAGTTAAACGAAAGCCTACAACTTCAGGAATTAACATCGTTACAGGTTGTCCCAGCATGGCCGCTTCAGCTTCGATACCACCGACACCCCAACCAAGAACAGAGAGACCATTGATCATTGTTGTATGGGAATCAGTTCCTACACAAGTATCAGGGTAAGCTTGGGTTTCCCCTGCCTCGTCTTTTGTCCAAACAACATCAGCAAGATATTCTAAATTCACTTGGTGAATAATACCTGCTCCAGGAGGAACAACTCTAAAGTTCTTGAAGGCCTGCTGACCCCACTTAAGAAATTTATAGCGCTCTATATTTCTTTCATATTCAATATCTACGTTTTCTTGAAATGCCTCTTTCGTTCCAAAATGCTCGACCTGAATTGAATGGTCGATAACAAGATCAACTGGAGAAAGAGGGTTAATCGCTTTTGGATCCCCACCGAGGTCTTTCATTGATTCACGCATGGCCGCAAGGTCAACTACTGCAGGTACCCCTGTAAAGTCTTGCATAACAACTCTTGCAGGATGGTAAGCAATTTCACGACTTGATTTTTTCTCTTTGAGCCAATCGTTTACCGCGACAGCATCTTCCCAAACAACTGAGCTTCCATTTTCATGACGAAGTAAATTCTCAAGAAGGACTTTTAAGGAGCGTGGTAATTTGTCGATGTCTTTTAAACCAGAATTTTTGGCCTCTTTTAAGCTCCAGTAAGTATAAGTCTTACCAGCAACTTCAAGGGTTTTCTTTACCTTGCTCATAATTAACGCTCCTCGATAAATAATTTAAATCTTTATGGCGGAGTTTAACCTTTTTAAGGCCATTCGTCATGAGTTTAGAGGTGGGCAAAAAGGTTTTAAGATATTTAGAAGGAGTTAAAGAGCTCGGGCCATATTGAAACAGCTCGTCATTATTTTTTGTCACCCATCAGGGTCCAGCGGCCACCACCAAGAGACTTAATAATAAGCCCATAAGGGCCAAGTTTTCGCCGTAAATTGTAAAGATGGACATCCAATGTCTTTGGATGAACCGCTGTATCTCCCCAGACTTTATTTAAAATGAGGTCTCTGTCCACAATTCGATTTTCTTGGGTATTAAACAAAGAAAGGAGGCGTTTTTGTTTTCCTGTCAGCCCTTCAATGGCCACACCATCAATAGTTACATTGGGTCTAACTGGCTTTCCAAACTTTTGATTATTCTTAAGTATCGTTTCGATTTTAACGAGTAACTCGTTCTTCTTAAAAGGCTTAGTAATATAATCATTTGCTCCCTCTTTAAAGCAAATGCGGAGGGACTCAATATCATCATCTGAAGAGACAATGATAAATGGTACTTCATCCCCTAGGCCCCCATGAAACTCTGAAGTTAAGAAGCTAAGAAAGTTACCATCATTAAGCATTAAGTCAGCAATGATCAAGGAAGGCCAAGTGCCATTAGACTTCGACATTACGTCATTATAACGATCTTTAAATTTCTTAATATTTTCGAAGTAGGTCGTCTTAAAACTATTCTTTAAAATTTGTTCATAGACAAACTGACATCCTTTGTCGTCTTCCAAAATCCATATAAGGGGTTCGTTATTCATTTTACTCACATCTAAATTTATCAAAATCGATTATAGCCGTAGCTTAACTAAATTCAAGCGGTACTTTAAAACTTAATGTATTACCGTCTTGATTGGTTTTAAAGGTAAAGAAGTCTGGCTTATTTACAAGCTCTTCCTGGATTAAATTCATACCTAAGAATTGCCTAAGCTTTCCTTTTTCCGCCACTTTCTCTTCAAGCTTCTCCGACAGCCACGATTCATTAAAAGACCTACCTTTAGTCTCAAGAGAAATCCTTACGAAGCGGCTATTTTCAGTTTTGCCTTGGAAATTAATACTATAAGTGAACTTCTCTTCTTCATCACTACTTTTGACTTCATCCATAAAAAAAGAATAAAGAGTAAAAATCATCTGCAGCAGTTTACGACCATTATTTTTAATTTTTAGAGAACCAAGATTTCCATCAACTGTAAAAGTTGTTCGCTCTAGAACTACAAAGTAGTGGTTCTTAATTAGCTCAATAGCTCCCTCATAAACTTCATCTAAAGGGAATGAATCATGATCATTAATTGCGACTTTTAGACCACGTCTAAAAGAGTCTACCAAACGGGATATATAACTCGTTGAAGTCGCCATTCTTTTTAAATACTCTCTTCCTTCGTCGCTTATATGTTCCTCAATCTCAGCTAAGCAAAATTGCATGACATGTAATTGAGCACATAGCTCGTGGGCGACAACGGATGAAGTGTCCGATAGTGCTCTAAATCGAGAGATATCATTTTCTAATTCTTTCAAACTAAACTCCAACCATACTTAAATAACTGGTGTTTATTCTGAATGATTTGGCAGGACTATACAAGAGATAACTTTTGAGCGATTTTTATTAACAGATATGGCTTAATCTATTGAAAATATGGTCATAGTCAAAAAGTTTTGCTATGCATGCATAAATGAAAAAGCAAAAAAGTATAAAACGTGACCAAATCTTCAATTCTCCACAGGAGAATATTGAGCCTTTTCAATTCAATAAAGAAGTGGCCCAAGTTTTTGATGACATGGTTTCTCGATCCATTCCCTTCTACGAAGAAATACATCGCCTTATCGTTGACCTTACAACGCGTTTTTATACTGGCAAGGGTGTGGTGGTTGACCTCGGCTGCTCCACTGGTACCACTATTGACCTCTTGGAAAAACATTTTGTTGCCCTTGGGAAAACTATTTCTTTTATTGGTGTCGATACTTCAGAATCCATGTTGCTTGAAGCAAAGAAAAAATGTTCTGAAGTTAGACAGGTCACATTTTTAGATGAGGACATGACACAAGTTAATTTTTCTACAGCTGAAATTGTCATTCTCAACTACACACTCCAATTTTTAAAAGTTGATAAGAGAATCCAACTTCTCAAAAAGATTTATGATGCCTTACCGAGTGGTGGCTGCCTCATTCTTAGTGAAAAAATCAAATCACCTAGTCCAAGTATGGAGAGCTGTATTACCGATCTATACTATGACTTCAAAAGAAGAAATGGTTATAGCGAGTTGGAGATCGCTCAAAAAAGAGAGGCTCTTGAAGATGTACTCGTCCCCCTATCCCCAAAAGAGCAACTAACGATGTTAAGTGACTCTGGATTTGAAGACTCTGAAATGTTATTTCGCTGGTACAACTTTGCTAGCTATTTAGGAGTTAAGAGTTGATTAAAAATCTAGAATACCTTGCTCCCTTTAAAAATGACCTCGCATGGACAGAGCTCTCTGCCCTTAAAGAAGAAAGAGAGTCATGGTGGAAGAGAGAGAGTTCCAAAAAGTGGCTTATTGAAGAGTATCCAAACCTTCTCGTTGAAGAGAAAGATTTTTCTGGTGCCTGGGTAACTGTTAAAGGTCAAAACCCACCCGAAAAAGTCGCTGCCTTAGAAGAGCTGGCGAAAAGTCTTTGCCCCTGGAAAAAGGGTCCTTTCAACCTCTTTGATATAAAAATCGATGCTGAATGGCGCTCCGATCATAAATGGCAACGTATTGTGCCTGCAATGGATTCCCTTAAAGACAAAGTCATTTGCGACGTTGGTTGTAACAACGGTTACTTCATGTTTCGCATGGCCCATCACCAACCACGTTTGGTACTTGGCCTTGATCCAGTACTTCATATGCAGGCTCAGTTTGACCTTGTTCAGAACTATGTATCAGCACCTGGTCTTAACTTTGAATTATTTGGAGTCGAACACCTTCCTCTTTTTAAAAATGTTTTTGATGTGATCTTTCACATGGGCATTATTTATCATCACCGCCATCCTATTCAGCAGCTCTTAGATATCCGGGAATCATTAAAGCCCGGTGGTGTTGTCTATCTAGAAACGATTGGAATACCTGGGGAAGAGTCAATTGCCTTATTTCCTGAAGACCGCTACGGTAGGATGAGCAATTGTTGGTTTGTTCCTACCATGAGTTGCTTTATCAATTGGGCAAAGAGAGCGCGCTTAACAAATGTCGAAATTTTAGCGGATACGCCCCTAACAGAAGACGAGCAAAGGCTGACGCCATGGTGTCCGCCACCTTTTCAAAGTCTTAAAGCGAGTCTTGATGAAGAAGACCCCAATAAAACAATTGAGGGTCACCCTGCCCCAAGGCGATTCTTAATTAAGGCCTATAAGAAGAAGGGTTAAATGGTTGATGGAGCAAGAAGAGTTATATTCCTCATTTTGGGCTGGTTGAGTTTATTGCTCGGAGTATTAGGAATATTTCTACCGATCCTCCCGACAACGCCCTTTGCAATTTTGGCGGCGTATTTCTTTTCAAAGAGTTCCAAAAAGTTACACAATTGGCTACTTAATCAAAAGCACCTAGGCCCCATGATTAGTAATTGGGAGAGCCATGGAGTTATCCGTCCCCGTGCAAAAATCCTGGCCACAGTAACGATGACCCTACTTTTCTCCTATACTTTAATCTTTGTTCCCATAGCTGTGTGGATAAAAATCGTCGTAAGCTTTATAGGTATAAGTGTCATGGCCTTTATCTGGACAAGACCTTCTGAAGTCTCCAATTGAATACAAGTGCCCCAAGTTTCATGATATGCTTCGCCCATGGAAAAAATACGAGTCCATGATACCGTTAGAAAATTTTCAAAAGATCAGTGGGATGCTCTCAATACAGAAGCCAACCCCTTTGTGGCATATGACTTTTTTCTCTCACTTGAGGAAGGTCAATGCGTAAAAGGCCAAAGTGGCTGGCATCCTCTATTTTTCTGTGCATTTGAGAATGAAACCATCAACTCTGCGGCAGTTATTTATTTAAAAACCGATAGCTATGGTGAGTTTATATTTGACTGGGATTGGGCCCGTGCTTATCAAGAACATGGTCTTGTTTACTATCCCAAGATGACTGCAGCCATTCCTTTTAGTCCTATCACGGCACCTAAATTTTTAGGAGACCACAAACAAATTGAAGATGAGTTATTGCCGGCCTTGTGGGACTTTTATCAAAAGAATGATGTCTCAGGTTTACATTTCTTATTCACCGACACTAATGAAGGTAAACTCCTACAGAAAATAGGACTTATAGAAAGGGATTCTTTTCAATACCATTGGCATCGCGATCATTGTCTCAGCTTTGATGACTTTTTAGGAACATTAAAGAAAAATCGCCGAAAAAGTATTAAACGCGAAAGAAGAGAAGTTGCTTCCCATGAAGATTTAAAACTTATTACTTATAATGGACAGGAAATCACTACAGAGATGGTTTCATTTTTCTATAAATGTTATCTCACAACAATAGATAAGAAATGGTCTCAGGCTTACCTTACAGAAAGTTTTTTTCAAAACCTCATACAACGCCTGCCTCAGTCTGTGATCCTGGTTATCGCAACAGAAGCTGAACAACCAGTTGCATGTGCCCTTTACTTAAAATCACAAACGACATTATTTGGTCGTTATTGGGGAGCAATTAAAGAAATCCCCTTTCTTCATTTTGAGCTCTGCTTATATCAAGGCATTGAATTAACGATTAAACATGGCCTTAAAGTTTTTGAAGCTGGTGCCCAAGGTGAGCACAAACGTCTCAGAGGCTTTCGGCCAGTCTTGACCAAAAGTTGGCATCATTTAAAACATCCTCAGTTTTTTCCAGCAGTAAAAGACTTTCTAAAAAGAGAAAGGCTAGGTATCGAACAGTTATTTAATGATTTTGAAAATGAGAGTCCTATTAAGAAGGACGTTAAGGATTAATTAATGTCTTTTGGCCTTGATGAAAGCACCAGGCCTTTCCTACGAACTGAATAGACTTTTCTGTTTTAATTATCCCTGCGCCATCAGGCAGGGCATAAATGGGGTTCTTTGTAAGTTGAGAGTGCTTACGTAACTCTCTATCGTAACGAACAGAATTTTTAAAATGAGGAAAAAATTCAAATTTAACTAAATTCATGGCCTTAAAACTTGTTAATCCCTCTTCATTATCGTCTTTATCAAAGTCTGGGTAGCCAGCAGTATTAATATTTGGAGTCATCAAAATTGCTCCAGCACTTAAGCCTGTAAGCAATCCTCCCTCTAGAGCGTATTCTTTTAGAAAAGGCAGATAACCTCTTTTTCTTAAGGTACTTAAAAAATAATAGGTATTTCCCCCTCCAAGATGTATTAGGTCGCTTTGAAATACCTCTCTCAATAGAACATTGTCTTGCGGTACATCAATGGGAAAGTAGAGAAACCGACTTATACCAAAACGCTGATAATGACGAACGAAAGCACGAAACTCGTAATCTCCGTCAAAGGAGCTACTAGGAATAAATACTAAAGTTGGGTTATTACTTTCAAGAAGGCCTAAACACTCTTCATCGAGCTCAACATTTTCTTCTTCATTTCCACCGCTATAAAAGACAAGATTCACAGACCCTCTCTGTAGTCCCTCACAATTTGCAAAAAACCTCTCATCAATTGTGATTTCTGCCATTGATTCTTGTCAAGATTCTTATCTGTATCGGGGTCCAGGTTTTGGTATTCTGAAAAGTTTTGAAGAAGGCCATAAAGCCTATCTGGAGACATTTTATCTATTTTTTCCATCATCATATCCGTAATAGTTGTGATGGAGTCACCTGTTACTCTATCGTACTTGTTAATGACTGATGAGCGCATAGTTAAATTCAATAAGACTTTATTTTGAGTGATTTTTTGCAAGGAAGCTGCAGTCTTAACCAACTGCCAATAAAGATCCTGGAAACTATCAATTTTCTTTTTACGATAACTCGTAAGTGTTAAATCTTCTGTTGTCGCATAAGTTGACTTCAGTATTTCGAGAAACTCTTTACGCTTGATTGACTCCCCTCGACTCAAATAAAGCTGAGGTAGCTCACGCAGAATATCCCGCATGCAAAAAATAGCATCCCAATTAATACCGTCGTTTACTTTCTTAGGTCCTTTGACAGACTTTGCTCTTTCAAAATAGGAGAATGATTTTAAGAATTCTTGAACAAGTTCACTATCTCTTTCAAGAATCTGTTGTCGGATTTCCTTTTTAAAGCCTAGGCGATAAAGAAGGTTCTTCAACTTACAGCTTTCAAAAATTCTTTCAAACTCATCACTCCAAGGTTCATTGCCAAACTCCTTTAAAGAGCGCCTTTCACCTGTTTTTAGATAGCTAACGATTTGAGCAAAGTTTTGAACTGTATACTTGGCCTTACTTTTTTGTTCTAAGATAGATGTAGAAAACCGGTCTTGATCATCAAAGCGATATTCACTATGGAAAAGGCCAAACTGGCGGACAGAGCCATAATCAATAATTCCTCCATCCATCAGGACATTATCACCGTCCCAGTCAAGCCAGCAGAAAATATACTCATCTTCAAACTTCGCCGCAGTCTTTGCAAAGACAGCAGTCTGTTTTTCAAGAAACTTGTCATACCTTGCGTGAGGATCTTCAGGCATGTCCGTCCAAACGCCATTTCTGACTTGACGGTCAATATAGTAATCAACAACTTTCTGTAATGCCTCAAAACTCGACTGTTTCAAGTGATTAAACATATGGCTTGGTCTAAGTAAGTTATTGTGGACTCTTATCGTAATGGCATAACCATCAGGAAACTGAAGTACACCTAGAACTCTTTCTGTTGTCACTTGGTTCTTATTAAAAATTTCTGAAAAGAACATGGTCGCAAGACCTTCGTCTAGTTCAGCATACCCACAACCGTATGAGATTGAAGGATCTCCAGTTTGAAAGTATTTATTTTGAATATGGGTTGCGGGACTTAGGCAGGTCGCCCCTGTTCCACAACTTGATAAATCCCAAATACCATTCTTTGTTTCCAAACAGCCATTCCAAACACTTCGTCCGTCACCGGAAGTTTTCCCCTGCTTGTTAGGATGTTGAAGTTGAAGATAGCGCGTGGCCATATAGAAGTTTGGCTTAATGTCTTTTTCTGGATATTTGATCTTATTAATTTGGTCGTACTCATTAATGATAACAATCGCAAATGTATCAAGAATTGCTTTTTCAAGATCTTTTGTCATTTTATCGGGATGGCCGCTGGGGAGCAGACCCATCTCTCTTGCTAACTCGTAATTAAAAACAACTACTTTACCACCATGACGAACTCTTGCCCTATACGCCACAAATGAATCTTTAGTAGCTTTTTGGAACGGATGCTTCCCATTAATTTTTTTAAATTTTGCATAGGTACGAGAAGACGGTTTAAATCCGTTATCCTCGTTTAACTTTCTTAGTGAATTTTTCTTAAGTCTCGTCATAATCTACTAAACATTATAACATCCTCAAGTTCTAGGGGAATGATGTCCTTTAGCGGCAACATTTTTCAAATAGGCCCAAGGTCTATAGGACTAAAGTTGTAAAAAAATATTTAATATTAAGGACTTGCAATGACCGACGATAGTAATAAGGTATGGGGAACAGGAGAGACAGAGTTCTTCTATCAACTAAGTCCTGATGTTATTTTAGATCATATTGATAAGCTCGGTCTAAAAACTACCGGTCGTTGCCTGGCACTCAACTCTCTTGAAAACAGAGTTTACGAAATAGAAATTGAAAATGATGCTGCCAAAACAGCAAGTGAACGATTTGTTATTGCCAAATTTTATCGGCCAGGACGCTGGAGTCGTGAACAAATCCTGGAAGAGCATGAATTTATTTTTGATCTTCACGATGCTGAAATTCCAGTTATCGCTCCTTTAAAGTTCGACGGAGAATCGCTTTTTGAAACTGAAGGAAATAAACTTTTTTACTGCCTCTTTCCTAAACGCGGTGGTCGCAACCCTGATGAATTAAATGATTCAATGGCAAGAAACCTTGGTCGGCTCCTCGGAAGAATACATCTCATTGGTCGGAAAAAGCCTTTTAAGCATCGCTTGGCCTTGACTCCTGAAACTTATGGAAGCGCTAATCTAGACTCTCTTCTTTCTATGAGTGTCATTCCCGAAGCTTTTAAAAATGGTTATGAAAGCTTGGCCAGTCAATTTATTACGCTTATAAAACCCCACTTTGAAAATGTTCCTCGCCAAAGAGTTCATGGTGATTGCCATTGGGGAAATATACTATACACCGAAACGGATGGGTTCTTTTTCATCGACTTTGATGATGTTGTGTCTGCACCTGTAGCACAAGACTTATGGCTTATTATTCCAGGACGGGACCAAGAGGCCTTACGTTTGCGAGAGCTATTTCTTGAATCCTATGCCCTTTGGAGTGATTTTCCTCGTAACCAACTAAAGCTTATTGAAGCCTTAAGAGGTTTACGCTATCTCCATTTTGATCATTGGATTGCGAAAAGGTGGCAAGATCCTTCTTTCCCACAGGCCTTTCCCCACTTCAATACAGAAAGGTATTGGGGCGAAAGAATCAACGATCTTCGTGAACAAATTTCTCTGTGCGAGAGTCTCAATTACACTTACTATGACTACGAATAGCTTCTTACAATAAGGGAGCTAAGTCAGAAATATCAACCGCGCGTTCCTGAGAATCAATATCCACGACATAGAGAAGACCTCTAAGTAATGTATGATTTTCGTAACGGGATGTTAGACCATTGGCGACCATCATTTCATTCAGTAATTTATCTTGATCCTTGTAGGTTACTCCTCCATATGAATTTTCACGTGAAGCAATACAACCTGAAGTTGGGTAAAAGGGATACCAAGAAGAAGCCGGGTCAGTATTTTTGATACCTGTTCCATGAATTCTTAGAAGACTTCTCCCCACATCTCTAGCGATAGTGCCTTCGCGCCACCAACTTAAATTTTTAGTCTCTTCTGGTACAAGGGAGAGAAGGTCTTTTTCCTTACGACTACTATCGATAAAGTTTAAAATTAAGCGCCGATATTTACCAAAAACTAAACGACGATTGGTTGCTGGCATCACAGAATCGATAGTATAAACGCCTTGAGGAGTATCACCATTAACTTGATGGGCAGGAAGACCATGGCGAGAGAATCCTAATTTTGGTTGGTTCCATATTTCACCATTACTATTTTTTCGCCATTGTCCCTTATTGTCTTTCATCATAAGAAGACATGGGTGCTCTCGGTTGTGGCGACAAAACATGAAAAGGCGAAGTTTATCTTTATATGAACTTAGTGAACGACGCCATTTAGGATCAAATTCAAGAAGACCCTTAATTTGATCAGTGCTCCACTCGTCTTTGGTGAGTGCCTTGTTAAAGTCATTTTTAATTATTTTAAAGTTTGGAATTTCTTTTTCGTTAATCATTGGAGAATTCAAAGATATAAGCTGATCAGAATAATTTTCTTTTAAAGAAAGGTAACTGAGTACATCTGAGCGCTTCCAGCTTAATTCGTCCCAACGATTAAAATCGCTCTTCTGTGATGTAAGGCCGAGTTTATTTTTTAAAACCTGAATTTTCAATTTGTTACGAAATGAAAAATCTTGAACAATTAATTTTGTTAGCTGCTCTTTTGCCTGTGTTAGGTCATTTGCACTACCTGATTCAAAAACTTTATCCCAAATTACGGTGACTAGAGCTTCTTCTCTCATAGCACTTTCCTCCGTGCTCATTATCAAGGAACTTTTCATATCTCTGCGGTATTCATTTACCAACCTTTCAAAGCTCTGCTCATCCACTGCCTTGGCGGTAAACTGACCAATCACCAAAGCTATTAAAAACCAATTTTTCATATTATTCACCTTTTATAATAAGCACTTTCAAAACATGCCACACAGACCCGAGTTTCGGGTAAGCTTTTGAGTCTCACCAAGGGATAGACTCAACAGACTTCAAGCAAATACCATAATCAACATGGTCTTTCCTCTTCATAGCGTCATTTAGTTTTTCCTGACGAATCTTTGCACGACAAGCGGCATCATCCTGCACAGACTTCTGGCCACTTGCATTATCCAGAAAAGTCTCTGAGAAATCACTTCCTTTACGGTGGTAATTTGCTCATTAGTTAAATGACTCATGATTTCATTTTAAGGAAATAACAGTAAATAAAATAGGAGGCAAAAAAAAGGCCTAAGTTTTACCTAGGCCATTCATTAGATATTTTAATGGTCGTGGCCACCAGCTCCGTGCACATGACCGTGGTCAATTTCCTCAGCTGTCGCTTCACGAATTTCGCCAACAGAAACGTCAAAATGTAGTTTCATACCAGCTAATGGATGATTACCATCAATTTTAACTTCAGTATCTGTTACTTCAATAACAGTAACAACTAAAACACCTTGCTCAGTTTCTACTTGAAATTGCATTCCGATCTGAAGGGTTTCTTCTTCATCAAACTGAGACTTTGGTACCATTTGAGTTAGACCCTCGTCCCTTTCTCCATAGGCTTCTTCAGGGTTTACGGAAACCTTTAGCTTGTCTCCTGTCACTTTCCCTTCAAGAGCTTTTTCTAGCCCTGGAATAAGCATTCCAATGCCATATATAAACACAAGAGGTTGATCGTTCTCAGATGAATCAAGAACTTTGCCATCATCATCAGTTAACTTGTAGTGAATACTGACGACTTTTTTTTCTTCTACTTGCATAAAAATTCCTTAGTTATTTTTTTCAGGTTCCAGATAAGCTGTCTGAAACATTTTATATTGTGAAATATCTAGAGGATCATTCCCCTCAAGAAAGAGTTTTAAGTAAGGGATAGAATCATTTCCCCAAAAAAGTTCTTGATTATTTCCATTATCAACAAAAAACGTCGGAAGTCCAAAAATTCCGTGGTTAATCGCCTCTAAGGTATTGCTTTTTAAAGTCCGTCGCAAATCTTTATCGCCTACTCTTTCCAGCCACTGTGCTCCAGGAAGGCCCAAATCATTAAGGATTTTCTCAACTGTTTCAGACTTACCGAGATCAAGTCCTTTCTCCCAGGCCCCACGAAAAAGGCCATCAATTACTCTTAGCTGGTCCAGCCCACTGCATTCAAGGAGAGATATTCTTAAAGCGTAAAGAGAATTAAAAGGCAGTGCTGCCGGCGCCTTAAAAGGAATGCTATGAAGAGCTGAGAAACGTAGGCAGTCCTTCATTAGAAAATCCCTTTTGCTCGGAATTTCTGCAGGTCCCTTGGTCTCATTGGCCTTTATTATTGGGGCCAATGTAACAGGTTTGAGCCTTATATGTGACTTTTGGCCAACTTTATCATGATTATCGCGTAGCCATGTCCACGCCAAATAGGAATAAGGTGATAGGAAATCAAAATAAAACGTCGTTACCATGGAAACCTTTCGTAATTTTAGTCAAAGAAACCATGTTTAAGAGAAGAAATAAAGAAATCTTTATCTAAAAAGGCATATTTTAATGACTTCCCCCTACAAACTCGCCATTTATCCGTTAAAATAGTGGGGAACCCTGAGGCATGAAGTATGGATTTTGTTCCGTTAAGAATAACTACTGTTAAAGCAGAACAATCTCTGACTTTCGATCTTTATATTTATTTTAAAGATCAATACCTTTGCTATGCCTCTAAGGGAAATACTCTGTCTGATGATAAACTTCAAAAACTTATCAATCAAAAAGTTGCCGCTTTCTTCATCCCTTCAAAACAAGTCGATAACGTCCCTATCTTTTTAGATAATGCTCTCAAAGAAGCAGTCTATTCAGAAGGTATTGGGATGGAAGACAGAGTCGATTTAGTTGAGGGAGTTGCTGCAACCTCAATTGAACACATGAGTGACAACCCAACTGAGGAAAATTTCTCGATGACAAGGAAGGCAGCGACTGGTCTCAGAGAAGTCATTAGAAAAAATCCACATGCTCTTAAAAGGCTTTTTGGTAAAAAAGGCCATGAGAGTGACTTAATTATTAAGCATTCCCTAAACGTCTGTGCCTTGGCCACCAGATTAGCAGAACACCTTAAGTTACCAGAAGATGTCATTGAAGACCTTGCCACTGCCGCACTCATTCATGATATTGGATTAACAAAGCTTCCTGAGGAAGACATTGAATGTTTTGAAAAAGACAAAGACGTGTTAACACCTGATGAAAAACTTCGCTATGGTCAGCACACAAAGATTTCAGCTGAAATACTTTCAGAGAAACCCTTTATTACTAAAAGAATAGAAGAACTTATTCTCTATCATGAGGAAGATTTAAGCGGCATGGGACCTCAGAAGATGATCAAACTATCCCCTGAACAAGAGTGCTTAAGTCTATGTAATGCATTTGATAAAAGACTAGTTTCAACTAATCAATCTCCTTCGGAAATTTATCAGTCCTTTCAGATTGATTATATTGGTCGCTACAATTTGGAACTCATTCAAAGATTTGAACTCGTTTTAAAAGAAGAAGGTCTCCTATAATGAAAATTTTAATTCTTCTCCTCCCATTATTTCTTTTTTCTTGTACGTCTGAGAATGAAGAAAAAATGATTAAGGATTGTGACGGCCTTGCCATGCTCTACTATAGAGGTTTGCCCGTACCATCAAAACTTTATAAGAAACACTGCCAAGAGAAAGAGAAGTCCTTGGAGTACAATCCAGAAAAGTGTAAACGGGCCATGGGCGACCTAATGATGAACGGAAGTGAAACACGTTTAAAGAAAATGTTTGGTGGTCGAATCATGGAATGCTTCAATAAAGTCGACCTTGAACGATTTATAAAATAAGGCGAATTCCCTCTAACCTTAAACGTGCTTCTTTGGAACTATCGAGCATCGCCTTTTTCAAGGCCCTCATAAGTGCGACCTCATCAGGTGAAATGGCAGGATTAATTTCACTAAGTGCTTCAAGACGTTCGATTTCCTCTTGCATATGTTCCACCATCTCTAGTCTTTGATTTTCAAGCAACAATTCAGCTTGCTCCCATGCCTTTCCTTGACTCTTCTTTATCAGCTCTTTAATAAGGTTCTTAGGAACTTTCATTGCCTTTTCAAGCGTCGCTCGATCCGCCTGACTTAACTTGCTATCAAGAGTTTCTTTGTCCCATTTCCCAGCAAAGTCTTCTCCATCTTTATCAACAAGAACACGAATCAAAGTGGGAGGAAAAAACCTTTTGGTATCAAGAAAATCTGGCGCCGGACAATCGGTGACAAAGTAGGCCTCAACGAAAGACTTCTTACCTCCGCCGTCCTTTCTCATGGCAACCGTCATATTTCCATAACTTTCACTCAAAATAAGATTGGAGACCTCTCTCACCATTGGATGATCCCAAGTAAGAAACTGATAGTCTTCTCGATCTAAGGCCTCTCTTCGGTCAAAGGTTATCGTTTGCCCCTCTGAATGCAGGTGAGGAAAGTAGGGAATAAACATATTATCATTGGGTCTTATAAAAGTAGCGACTTCGTTTATCTCTTCAACATCGACGCCAAAACAGTCGAAGCAATCTTCCATAAAATCTTTTAAAAGGTTTTGACTCTCACTTTCACGAATTTTCCGGACAACCTTATGCCCTACCTCGGGATCAAAGGAATTCATTTCAATCAGTAGATCACGGCTTTCTTCTAGCTGTTTCTCAAGACCCTTGCGGTAATCTTCAACATTCTTTATTAACTCATCACTTAAAGTGGCTTCGCCTTCCAGAATATTATGAATTTCTTCTGAAAAATGAACAAAGACTGGTGTGCCTACGGAGTTAAAGCGCCGAAAACTGTCTAGGCCTTGATCATAGATCTTGAAAAGCAACTCCTCCCAAGAATTCTCTACATAGGGTACATGAATATGAATATCGGCTTTTTGACCAATCCGATCTAATCGTCCAATCCTTTGCTCTAATAAATCCGGCTTCTTTGGTAAGTCGAATAAAACTAGGTTTTGAGCAAATTCAAAGTTTCTGCCTTCAGAACCAATTTCTGTACAAAGAAGAATCTGGGCTCCTTGCTCATCAGAGAAGTATGCTGCTTGACGATCTCTTGCCATGAGAGAGAGGCCAGAATGAAAGAGAGCAGTTTTAATTTGTGAGTCATGCTCCTTAATGAATTTTTCTAAGGCCACAATCAACGCCTTACTGTGACAAATCAGTAGTACTTTATCATTAGTCCCCTTAAGAAAGTCCAATAACCACGTCGCTTTCTCTTGAAAGCCCAGTCCTTCCCCTGTCTCTTGAGTAGATTTCATGATAACAGGATGAAGAATTCTTTTAGGAAAAAAGTCATATTCTTTTCGCATTGCCTGACGAGTATTGCGAAAGAAAACTCGCCCAGTGCCATGTCGGTCAATAAGCTCACGAATGACTTTGTTCTTATCCTTAGCGGATAAGCTTCCTTTATAGAGGTTTTCAAATGATTCTGGCGCCAACCAATTTTTAAGGTCGTTAAGATTTCCCTCTGTTAAATCATCTTGAATTAAGTTTTTAACAGCTAAAGCTACCTTTTCGTAACCGGCCACCTCTTCTTTAAAACTTTCAAAGTCATTATAGCGATCAGGATCAAGAAGTCTTAGACGATCAAAATGCCCCTCCATCCCCAATTGTTCTGGCGTTGCTGTTAAAAGAAGAACCGAGGCAATACGCATCGTAAGGTCTTCCAAAAGATTGTATTCAAAAGAGCCTTCTTCTTTCTTATACTGGTGTGCTTCATCAATAACAACGATATCAAAATCGGCTTCACTCAACATATCTTGAGCAACCTTGGAGCCTTTGATTAAGCCTAAGGACACAATAACCCTTTCATTTGCCAAGAATGGATTCTCCCCGGGTTCAGGTGGAGTTTCCTGGTTAATCGCTGCAAATCCCAATTGGAACTTGCGATGCATTTCAAAAAACCATTGATAGACTAAAGAGTCTGGAACTACGACAAGAACTCTTTGGGCCCTGCCGGTTATAACCTGCTGATGAATGATCAGTCCTGCCTCTATAGTCTTTCCAAGTCCGACTTCATCGGCCAATAGTACTCGTGGAGCGTGTCTTTTTAAAACTTGGGAAGCAATATAAAACTGATGCGGAATAAGACTTATTCGACCACCGAGTAATCCCTTAACCGGAGATGTCTCCCACTGCTTAAGATATTCTAATGTTCTTAGACGTAGCTGAAAAAACTTCTCAGTATCTATCTGACCATTAAAAAGCTTTTCCTCTGGGCGATTAAAAGCAAGATGATCATCTAAATCTCTCTCATGAAGATTGTAACCAGAGCCATGATAAATAAAGAACCCTTCTTCCTCAGAAACATTTTCTACTTCTAAGACAGAGCCTTCTCTCGACTTGATCGAATCTCCTGATTCAAAGCGAACCCTTTTAAGAGGTGCTGTCTTAAGCCCATAAACTCTTTCAGTTTCGCTTGCGCCAAAAAATACTTTTACCTGCTTATCTGCAACTTCAGCAATAATACCCAAACCAAGCTCTGGCTCAGTTTCGCTCATATATCGCTGACCAGGTCTTAAACCTAATCTCATAATTTATTCCGGGAATATGTAATACCTAGGTACTCATTACAATAATAAAAACAGCTCCGGCCAGTGCCACCCCAAAAAAGACGATGAGCTGAAGACGCCCACTATTTTTTTCAGTTTCAGTGACTCCTTGATCTCTTCTTTGCTGTTCGAGTAACTTTTGTTTTTTAAGTTTTTCTTCACGTTTTTTAATTTTTTTCTGTTTGCGATCCATAGTCACGGGATTACTCCAAAGCCTAGGGGTTTACGGGATGTCTATCTTATAAGAAAATTTTAACAATGTTTAATCGAAGAGAATAGGGCTCGGCTTTTTCTGCTGGCTCAAAGTTTTGGCTGACCATGCGCATTAACTATAAGATTGACTGGCAAGCTCTGGGAACAATGTCTGGTTCGAAGAAAATTAGCGCTAAAAAGCAGCTAATACTAGAATCTGCACTAAAGATTATCGCCACTAAGGGCCTGCAAAACCTTAGTGTTACTGAGGTCGCGCGCAGCACAGAACTTTCAAAACCGCTGGTTCTCTACCATTATGAAACCAAAGAGCGTATTTTAGAGGATATTTGCTTCTTTATCTTTAAGATGGGCGAATATTTTGTCACTTCATCCTCACGGGAGGAAGAAAGCTTTGAGGTCAAACTTCGCAATATGGTGCGGGCCTATTTCCGTTGGAA
The DNA here is from genome assembly GCA_017858255.1 of Bacteriovoracaceae bacterium. GTDB lineage: Bacteria > Bdellovibrionota > Bacteriovoracia > Bacteriovoracales > Bacteriovoracaceae. Next base: position 889 of record JAFMBV010000068.1, on the reverse strand, counting down.
CCTTTTCAATGACGAAGTTTCTGAAATTATCACCCTCCTTCCCCATTTTCGTGAAAAGTCCCTCCTTTTAAAAAGATATTATAAGGAATCTGAATTTTTTATAAACAGAGAGTGGGAACGTATTTTTCTTGAAAGTTTAAGGTACCGCTCCCTAGAGGAATTAAAAATCAGTGTCTTTGGAGTCCGCTCTCTCTTAAATGGAGCACTCAATGCCATTATCACCTCTCCTGAGAGAGTTAATTATCAGGAGCAGGCCCTTCGCTTGAAGTTTAATCTTGAAACCAACCTGAAAGTAGAGCTCCCCTCTTTTGATTTCTAAGGAAGACCTATGAAAATAGTTGGTATTTTAGGAAATGGGTGGCTTGGTAGAGCACTAAAAGACTACTGGCTCACCCAGTTTCCTGACCTATTGGTCCACACTTTTAATAGAAGCTCACAAAAGGATTCGATAACCTTCAACCTAGCTAAAGATGTATTACCTCCTTCCCAGCTGAAAGAGTGTCAATTGCTCTACGTCTTGCTACCTCCGGGAAGGGACCTTGATGCCTACCTAAGCTCACTAAATCAACTCACTAGGATCTATGCAAAGGTAAATAAAATCATTTTTGTAAGTACAACCTCTGTCTTTGCAGAAGATCAGGGTCGTTGCGACGAAGATACAATGCCCGCAAATTCTAGTCCTCGTGCTTTAAAACTCCTTGAGGCCGAGGCAATTATAATGAACGCCTTTTCAACAAGCACCATCATTCGCTCAGCGGGCCAAATTGGTCCACATCGATACCCGGCCTTATCCCTTGCAAGAAAAAGCGTCTTACCAGCTGGCAACACACCAGTTAATGTCATTCATCTTGATGATCTTGTCAGAATACTCACACTCCCTTTAACCCAA
>JAFMBV010000183.1 GCA_017858255.1 Bacteriovoracaceae bacterium | reverse complement strand
AGAGCTAATAAGGTCGGTGATTTTAAATTCTTGGCCATTTACGATTAGACTAAGACGATTGAGGTTTTCATTTTGAGAGAAATTAAGCTCATCCTTTCTTTCACTCTGATCATGAAAACGCCAGCTCGAATGACCTGCGCTATCATTAAATGAATAGGTTCCAACATTATAGTATTCATACCTAATATGATTTGGATTTAGCTTAATTGTGATGGAGTCGTTTAGAGAAAATTCACCAAGCTCAATATCTTGATAATTAAGTCCTGATTGAAGATTTTTGAAGGCCTCTAGTTGGTATCCCTTCTCAAAGGAGGCTAGCTCATCGCCTGTCATGTAATTAAGGACAACTTGATCACCTTTTTGAAACTCATAGTCAAAAAGATTAAAGTTTGTCGCTCTATTGAGAAGGACAAACCATTTACCCTTTTTTGTTTCACCCTTTAGGCTTTTTAGCTCTTCAAATGTTGTAAGGCTATTTACAAAACCACCAACTTGCACGAGCTGACCGTCTTGTACCTTAAAGTTCTCACCATAAAGTGACTTAAGAAAATGCCCTAGCTTATTATGCTGATCTTTTAATGCTACATAGTGCGTTTGAGTATCTAGCGGTGTTATAACAGTGATGGGGATTGTTTTTTCCGACACAGAGGCCATCAATGACTTATAATTTGTCTTAAGATCATCAATTTCGAAGTCTTCTATCTCAGCCGTTAAGAATTCGCCTCGTTTTGAAAAATTGGCGATCAGCTGCTCACTATTTTGGATATCAAGGTTTACATCAAACCTTTCGAGAACCCCCTCAAAAACATCCTTATCAAAATCTTTTTGACCAACTAATTCGTATAAACCTGTTTCATAATTAAAGAAGTGGAAGTTAAAGATAGGATTTGAGATTTTTTGAAAACCTCTGTTTCTTTTGAGAGTAATCGTATTTTTAAAGGAAACTGAAGCATCTTCAAACCCTCTAAGGACTTGAGTATTCCCTTCAAGTAAAAAACCTTTAGAAAACCTAGGGTATCTAATTCTTGTAAGATCAACTGGCTCAAAATGCCCTTCAACAACACCACCAAATCTAGCTAAACGTGTGGTAGCCCTCGCAGCAATTTCTTTAATTAGGTAGTCGCCAACTCGGTACTGATACTTCTTTCCAATTATATCTTTTTGAGAGTCAATTAATGTGGACTCACCGCTTTTTAACATGAAATCCTTCATGAATTTAAATTCAAGGCTTGGAATGTCTGCAACCCAAGGGTTTCGACCTAAGTCAATTTCACTTTGATTGGAAACAAGGTCACCGTCATAATCACCTTCCTTATCAAATTCGGAAGATTGACCGTTAGTATCTCCATTAAGCTGAGGCTTTGCATCAGAGACAGGAACCTCTGTTTCCTCCGAATTAAAACCGCATGAACAAATACAAATTAAACTTAAAAAAATAATAACTTTCATTTCAACTCCAATTTTAAAATGGGATAAACTTTGATTAATGAACTAAGAGGGAAAAGCATAAGAACCCCAAACTGAGTAATTGTTTGGATATAGCCATCCTTGAAATCATAAACAATGCACTGAAACCGAGAACCGGCCTTTGTTATAAGCTCGAGTTCTTCTCCGACTTTAATAACTTTCTCACCGTCGTTTCTAATGCGGTTTAAAAAGCAATTTCTTTCATCTTTCATAATGAAATACCTCCACTGCTGTTGTTAAATTAGTGGAGCTATAAGAATCAAAACGGAATCAAGAAAAAAAGAAAGATTTCACCTGAAATTTAAATGGAACCGAGAAAAGGTTTTAATTTATTGAAAGCTGATAGAAAAATTTCACTGCTTATATTGTCATGAAACGAACTCTTCAATGAAAAAACTTATCCTTAACGATCGAGCAATCAGTCCCGTTATGCAGAATGAAAGGTGGGGGTTATTGCTAAGTATTTCATTAAGTTTTCACGTGAAACTAAGCTCAGACCTTTTTTCAGTAACTTAGGAATATATAAATTTCACCAGCACAGTTGCGTGAAAGAAATCCATTTGGTTTATATTGCATGTAAATTTTTAATGGAGTCAAAGTGATACCAAGAGATGGAGACATTAATAGCGAATCAGTTAACTACACTGATGCTGCTCTTTATGAGCAGATAACCGCTATTATCTCTGAAATTGGTGAGAAGAAGGTGATTGACTCTGAGGTAATTTCAAAGACCACCTTGTGGCGATGGAAAACAAGTGTTAATCGAAAGACCCCAAACCCTTCCCTTGTTCTTTCTCTTCTTGAAAAACACTCAGGTCTCAAAAGTATTAATCTTGTCGCTTCATACTATGGGGGTGTCATTGAGTATTTTTTAAAAAAATCATTTCCTGTAGCTTTTGAAGAGGCCAAGAAGAGAGAAATTGAAAACAACGCGAGTCTTTTAAAAGATGAATACGACTTTCAAATTTATTTTATGTGCTCTAATGATCGAGGCGTTACTGTTGACGAAGTTGTTTATACACTTGGTTCAATTGCAATTCAGAAGGCCTGCATAGATGAAGAGCTGATAAATGAGGAGCTAATAAATTCAATGGGCAGTATTGCTCGGCCAAAAATTGAAAGATTAATTGCTCTTGATATCATTACTTTCGAGGGTAAGTACCTGAAATGTACTAATACAAACCCTTATATAGAAGAAAAACATGGGCTTAAGCAGTCTCTCAATATGCTAAATAATATTATAAATTCAGAAGGTTGGAGCAGTGGCCGAAGCGTTTTCTATTTAAGCTCCGATGCAGTAGAGGAAGATATTGCCATAAAAGCCTCCTTAATGTTAAAAAATTGCTTCTTAGACGTACTTAAAATGCTCGAAAGCAACAAGTCTAACTCTGAATCAGCGCAACCATTTGTCTTTTGTGTCGCTGGCGAAAGTCTTGTTGTAGGTTCTAAGCAAACAAAAAGGGAGCTAAATTGATGAAACACTTAATTCTAGGACTTGCATTCTCGGCCGTTTCATCGCTTCCCGCTTTAGCTGGTCCTCTCGTCGGCGGTGGTGGTGGTGGTGTTCATATCACTATTCAATCGAGCGAGAAAAATTCAATTATCTTAGAAGCAGGTCATATTTCAGACATTAGGCTTAAAGATGAAAATATAGTTCGTTTTGAAGAACTTCTTCAAAATCCGAATCTCTATAATATCAAAGCTCTTTCTAAACGACTTTATCAAGTTAATCTTTCAGGAAAGTCAGAAATTGCTGACATTCAACTTATTGACGGTTCTATCATTAGAGGTGATTTGGGCGGTGGTGGAACGGTTAATTAATCGTCAGATGAGTAAAGGGAGAGCATTGATCTCCTTTTATTGTACCTTTGAGTAAAGTAAGGAATCATATTATTCCAAAATACCTAGAGAGAGAGATTTTTCACCTTTCTCGGACATGCCCTATTAAGACATTTCTTACCTCGTACCTTCGGAGTTGATGCCAGACAAGCTGGCTTATGAAACCCGTAGTGCCTACGAAGAGCAAAAACCTGTTTACAAGTTTTTTCAAAAGGCCAGGCGCCAATTTTTTTAGTACCTATTTCAACATCCCTGATGCGTACCCATCAACCCATTTCAAATTTCTTGTAACACAAGTCACGGGTATAATTTGCGAGTATTTTAATCATACTTGGCGACGAAATACTAGCATGCTCAAACCTTACCTTCATTAGAAAGTTTTATAAAAAATGACTAATTAATCACAATTACTTGAACAA
>JAFMBV010000067.1 GCA_017858255.1 Bacteriovoracaceae bacterium | reverse complement strand
CTTATGGGCACAGATGATTATGCAGAGGCAACTCCAGTTGAATCTGAACACACTGCTCTCATAACTTTTACGACAGGCTCATCTGGCACGCCAAAAGGCGCTGACCGTTCCCATAGATTTTTGGCGGCCCAACACTACGCTCTCAATCGCCATCTGCCTTATGACAGTGGTGATGCTGATCTACCAGCATTCCCCATTTTTAGCTTAAACAATCTTGCAGCGGGCGTAAAAACGGTAATCCCCGCTTTTGATGTAGGCACGCCAGGAGAACATGACGCTCTTATACTTCTTAAACAATTTGAAGAGACAAAAACGACAGCAACAACACTTAGCCCATCTCTTTTAAGAGCACTTTACAATTACTGCATGAATGAAAATATCACTTTACCTCAACTAAAAAGAGTCGTTACAGGTGGCGCGCCTGTCAGTAATGACGACGTAAGGATAATGAAGAAAGTAGCGCCGAATGCTGAAGTTCTGGTCCTCTACGGGTCAACAGAAGTAGAACCAATGGCGCATATTGAAGCAGAAGAAATGCTAAAAGAAGAAGGTCAAAACACTGACCCGCGTTTTGTTCCCGATGGAGTTAATGTCGGAAAATTTGATTCTGGGTTAACTGTTAAATACCTAAGAATATCAGACGAACCAATCACAATAGAAAAAGAAGAAGATTGGCGTAATCATGAGATCCAAAAAGGTGATGTCGGAGAAATCACTGTCGCCGGAGAACATGTATGCGAAAAATATTTTAATAATATTGAAGCAACCAAAAAGACTAAGATTAAAGACCACGAAGCAAGAGTTTGGCACCGAACGGGAGACCTTGGCCGTTGTGACGAGAATGGGAACCTTTGGCTGGTCGGAAGAGTTCATAATGCTATCAACAGAGCTGGTACTTATCTCTTTCCCGTAAGAGCTGAATTTGTTTTAAAAAAGAGTTCAAAAATTAAAAAGGCTGCATTCCTTGGAATCCCCGATAAAGAACTGGGTGAAAAGACAATCGCTGTCTACTCTCTAAAAGAAGAATTTATTGGTCAGGAAAGTACTGCTGACAAAGAGGCAAAAGAGCTGCTCGAATATAATGGTATTCTCTTTGATAAATTAATATGTGTTGAAGATATCCCTATGGACCCTCGCCACCATTCAAAGGTGGAGTATGGCATCCTAAGAGAAAGTCTCCAATCACAGGCACTTATTTAAGGTTAATAATGCAAGAAAAACAAAAACCTTCGGAAACGCCAAATTATCACAACATCCGTAAGGATGAAGTTTCCCGTTGGTTGACATTCTTATCCGAGCGCTTTGATCCGATAAGTCACTTTATAATGATCGGTCTATTTGTATACGCTCATTATCTGGTAGCAGATGCGAGTCGCTTCGTCATAGTTGATCCTCATCTCATTATTTATGTCGGGTTAGGAACGGCCGTATTTTTCATGAAGCTTAGACTCTATGATGAAATTAAGGATTATGATGTAGATTTAGAGAAGAACCCAACAAGGCCATTACCCAGAGGACTCCTCGCGCAAGTCGATGTTAAAAGGGCGATAGAGCTGTGTATCATACTTGAGATTATCTTATTTACGAGTTGTGGTCTTCCAGCATTTGGCGCCATTTTATTTGCTATAGGTTACAGCTTACTTATGTATAAAGAATTTTTCATTCCAAATATAATAAGGCCTCACCTTACGACTTATGCCACCAGCCACACTGTTGTCACTTTATTCTTAAGTCTGGCAATTTTTAGTGCTTTAAGTAAATTTAGTTTTTGGAATATGGATCTGGATTTTTATTACTTCGCAATCATGAGCTGGTTATTATTTAATATTTTTGAATTAGGTCGAAAAATATATCAACCAAGTGAAGAACGTTCTGGAATCGATACATACTCCAGTGTCTGGGGCAAAACTGGGGCAGTAACCCTTGTATTTGTGCATGCACTCACTGCATCGGCCTTTTGTCTTCATATATCAACAATACAGTTTTACTTTATGTTAAAACTTCTTACAGGCCAATTGGTGTTACTTTTTCTAATAAGCCTCATTTACCTAATAAGCTCAAAAGAAGTCACCGGAAAGATCTTTAGACTCTTCAGTTCAGTTTACATCCTCCTTGTATATTTATCAGTCATCGTTAACTATTTTGTCAGAGGTTTAGAGTAATGTACTTAATAACAAAGAACAGTGTTGAAACTTATGCCCAAAAGAATGCAGGTGGAAAAGGGTTAAACCTTTACTACCTTGCGCGATCGGGCTTCAACGTACCTAGCTTTAACGTCATCCCACCCCATGCCTTTCGACTATTTAAGAATCATTTTGATTTAGAGAATAAGATAAGTGCTATCGTTACATCAAAGCTAACTCCTGCCGAAAAGGAAGAGAGCATAAATGGACTTATAAACGAATGCCCGCTTGAACAATGTACTGAACTTTTCAATTTTCTCACCAAGGCCTTTGAAAATTTAGATTCAAAATGTCTATCAGTAAGATCTAGTGCTCTAGGAGAAGACAGTGGTGCCCATAGTTTTGCGGGACAACTTTCCTCATATTTATATATAACTACCCTAGAGGATACTCTAGACTCTGTTAAAAAGTGCTGGGCATCTGCCTATTCAGAAAGATCAATTGTTTACCGTCAACAAAGTAACTTATCTTTGGAAAATATCGAAGTTGCGGTCGTTTTACAAAAAATGATTTTTTCAGAAAAGTCTGGGGTTGTTTTTACAGGAAACCCTATTACTAAAGATCCACATAGTTTAATCATAAACGCTGTCCATGGTGTAGGAGAAGGTCTTGTTGGTGGTCACTTAGAAGGAGATAACTTTGTTATAGATAAAATGACAAATAAGCTGGTTGAAAGTGAGATCAATCCTCAAACCGAAATCTTCACTGGAAGACCAGATGGTAAGGGGCTACAAAAAGAGTCTTATAATAAGAAAGGATCTGACGAACCATCACTAACAGAGAGTGAAATACAGCAACTAACTTTACTTTCATGTAAAATTGAAAAGTTCTATCAATTCCCGCAAGATATTGAATTTGCTTTTTCAAATGACCACCTTTATTTATTACAGAGTCGACCCATTACCACCGAAATTAATAATGGTAACGGAAAGCTATTTATTTGGGATAATTCTAATATCGTAGAAAGCTACGGGGGTATTACCAAGCCACTTACTTACGGTTTTGCCCGCTATGTTTACCATCAAGTCTATGTTCAATTTTGTGAAATTTTAATGGTTCCTCAAGGTCAAATTAGAAAGATGGATGACTTTTTAAAGAATATGCTAGGCCTCTTCTATGGCAGAGTTTATTACAATCTACTAAACTGGTATAAATTAACGAATATTCTTCCTGGCTATAAATTTAATCGCAAGTTTATGGAAACGATGATGGGAACGGATGAGTCACTTGCAGATGAGATAGCTGAGAGGATACGCCCTCCAGAATATCAAAACACAATCGGGGCAAGACTTAAGAAAGTCGTTACTGGCTTAAAGTTCTTCTACTACCATATTAACATCCAAAATATTGTCGACAAGTTCTTAAAAGATTTTTACTTCTACTACAATCAATACCGAAAGCTCCCTTTTAAGGAGATGACTGCAGATGAAATTTTTGACAAGTACCGTGCTTTAGAAAAAGACCTTTTATGGCGCTGGCATGCTCCGATTATAAATGACTTCCTATGTATGGTTCATTTTGGTGTATTCAAGGCCTTAACAGAGCGTTGGCTAAACCACCTCGGAGACAATTTTCACAACGATCTTCTAGCTGGAAATGGCAATTTAGAATCAGCAGAGCCAACAAAGAGGCTTATTGAGATCACTGGAAAAATATGTCTACAAGCAGACTGTAAGAAGCTAATCCTTGAAACTCCAAAGGAAGAAGCACTTGAGGCCCTTAGACAAAGCCCTTATAAAGAAGTTTATAAAGATGTTCTCGATTATTTAGATCGTTTTGGCTTTCGCTGTATGAGTGAAATGAAGCTAGAACAAAAGGATCTCCACCAAGACCCAAGTCTTCTCTTTGTCTTTTTAAAAAACCTTATCAATGCTAACCAAACAAATCTGGAAGAGTATGAGGCCCGTGAAAAGAACATTAAAGATAAAGCTGAAACTGACTTAAACAATAATATCTCTGGTCTGAAAAAGGTTATTTATTCTTGGTCATTAAAGCACGCAAGAAAAGCCGTTATGAATAGAGAGAACACTAGATTTTGTCGAACAAGAGTATATGGAGTGGTCAGGTCCATGATTTTCTCTATAGGAGAAAAACTAGTCGCTCAAGGTGAACTTCAAGAAAAAGAAGATATCTTTTATCTTTCTCTAGAAGAGTTCGAAGGGATATTTGAGGGAACTAAGAGTGTTCAAAATCTAAGGTCTATTGTAGCAATGAGAAAAGAAGAGTATTTAGGATACGAAAAAGGCGAAGAACCAGATAGTCGATTCATTACTCGTGGCCCAGTTTATTTAAGAAATCGCCACTTTCCTTCTCCAACTGTTGTACACCATAAGGACTTAGCGCCAAACCAAATGGGTGGACTTGGGTGTTCACCGGGAATTGTTGAAGGAAAAGTTAAAGTAATCATGTCTCCTGATGATGACCTCGAACTTAATAACGATATTCTTGTCACTTACCGTACCGACCCTGGTTGGATTCCTTTGTATCCCTCAGCAAAAGGACTACTCGTTGAAAGAGGCGGCCTTCTGAGCCACTCTGCTGTGGTTGCAAGAGAGATGGGACTTCCCACCATCGTTTCCATCAAAGGCCTCACAAAGCGCCTTAAAACCGGCGACCATATCCGCTTTGATGGAGAGACAGGACTCATTGAAATTTTATCCTAGATTCATTTTCCGGCCATGGAGACTTCTTTCTTTACATAAGTAGCTTTATGGCCAACGTTTGCGCGCCCACTAGGATCACAATCATAGTCTTGCCAGCGAGGAATCCATCGCTGGACCTGCTTTTCACTATCTGGGTGTTGAAAGCTCTGTGAGTATAGTTCTCTATACATGAAGGCCTCCTTAGTCGCTGGCGTATGATATGGATACAACTCTTGTCTCTTATCAAATCGATCTTGTCTCACAACCCTTTCCGCAAGTGCCTTTAGCTCATCGACCCATGAGTAACCAACCCCATCACTAAACTGTTCTTTTTGACGCCAAAGAATTGATTCAGGAATCAAATGTTCTTGTGCAAACGCCTGTCGTAAGACCCATTTTTCAGGACGACCTGAACCGATAACTTTAAGCTCTGGATCAACGGCCATTGAAACTTCAAGAAATTCTTTATCTAGAAAAGGTACTCTGGCCTCCAAAGATGCCCCCATTGTGGAGCGGTCTGCCCTTAGAAGATCGGCCGTATGAAGAAGAGAGATTCTTCTTAAGCATTCAGAATGAAATTCCTCTGCGCTTGGAGCGTGAGAGAAGTACAAATATCCGCCAAATATTTCATCGGCCCCCTCACCACTTAACACAACTTTTATTCCCTGCTCTTTTATATATTGGCTCATAAGAAACATTGGCGTTGATGCTCTGATTGTCGTGATATCAAAAGTCTCTAAAGTTCTTACCATCTGACTTAAAGCTGATAACCCTTGCTCTATTGTAAAAATAATTTCATGGTGATCAGAACCGATAAATTCACTCACCTCTCGTGCCTTTTTTAGGTCATCAGTATTTGGATCAAGCCCCACGGAAAAGGTCTTCAGTTTTTTCCCATACTTCTTTAACTCTCTCGCAGCAATTGCAGCAATCAAAGAGCTATCGAGCCCCCCACTTAAAAGAGCACCAAGAGGCACATCGGCCATTAAACGCTTTTGTGTAGCGGCTACAAGAGACTCTCTTAATTTTGAGAAAACAACTTCTTCTTCTTTAAGAGCTGGAGTTTTTGTTTCATAATCAGGTTTGTAGTAGCGCACAAATCCTTCATCATGTGTGAAGTAGTGACCTGGAGGAAATGTCTTTATTTCAATGCAGCTCTCTTCTAGCCCTTTAATCTCACTTGAAAACCACATGGCCCCTGAATGATCAGTTCCATAAAAAAGCGGTTTAACACCAAGAGGATCTCTAGCTGCTATAACTTTATCCTTGTCTATAATAACAATTGAAAACACACCATCAAGAAGATCAAAAGCTTTTGTTCCTAGTTTTTCAAATAGAGGACCAATAACTGCGGAATCGCTAGCAGAGAACGAACAATGTTTCTCTAAACCAAATTCTTTTCTTAGGACTTCATGGTTATAAATTTCACCATTATGAATCCAAGACAACCCACGCTCGCTAAAAGGTTGGTGACCAGTTTTCACATCAACAATACTCAAGCGGGTATGACCAAGTAGACTCAGTTTCCCACCCTCCTGAACGGTAACAACATCTGAATCATCTGGACCCCTGTGAGTTAATAGACCGAGGGCCTTCTTAACTTCACTTACCTTTTTGTCTTTATCTTTTTCTAAAAAACCAAATACACCAACTAATCCACACATAACTGCTCCTTTCAAGTTCTTAACAAATACTCGGTTTAATTAGGGTTTTTGTAAATAGATGATTATATTTTTATAAATATGACAATTTTTAGTAGATATTTTTGAAATTACCTAATTTCCCAAGAAATAATTACTTAAAAAATATGAACTTCACAACTGACGAAAGACCGTTCAATATAATCAAGATTTAATTCAATCAGCGGAAAGGACAGTTAAATGGAACACGAATTTTGGAAACAGGCCTGGGAAGATGGAAGAACTGGTTTTCACCGATCAGAATACCATCCTGAATTGATAAAATACTTTCCTCTATTTGAAGCAAAGAGTGAAGAGAGCATTCTTGTTCCTCTTTGTGGAAAAACATTAGATATGATCTGGTTATCTCATCAGAACCTATATGTGCACGGGGTAGAACTTTCAGAGAAGGCCGTAAGAGAATACTTTTTAGAAAATAACTTAGACGATTATAAAGTAGAGGAAAATTGCTACACTCATCAAAATACAACACTTGAAGTTGGTGACTTCTTTAAGCACAACAACGTGAATGGCCACGATTATATTTACGACAGAGCTGCAATTGTGGCGCTTCCTAAGGCCACGAGAAAGGAATACGCACACCATTGTTTAAAACTTCTAAAACCTGGCGGCAGAATACTTCTAATCACTTTTGAGTATGATCAAACAAAGCTATCAGGTCCTCCCTTTTCAGTGACAGAGGCCGAGGTAAATGAACTCTACGGTAAAGAGGCATCTATTGAACTTCTTGAGAAGAAGAGTGATAAACCTAAGAATCCTAAATTTAAAGATGCAGGAGTAGAGTTTTTTACTCAGAAAGTTTATATGATAGAAAAGAACTAGAAAGGTAAGAATTAAAAGTGAAAATTAAGAGGCCAGTTTTACGGTCTCTTTTTTCAGACCTACCTGAACCATTTTTTGAAAGACAGGCTTCTCTATGCCATCCACTAAAGCGGCCGCTTGCAATCCAGTGATCTTATTATCAAACTCTTTTATATCAAGCTCCCCATCATGGGTGCATTCATTAATGAATTCGAAAATTTCATTTTCATAAAAATCAAGATCATGTTTTGTCCGCATAAACTCTCCTTAGTAAAAGTTTATCGGTGGAGTTGGCGGACAACCTTAATTATATATGTAATTTTAAACACTTAGATAAAAAAAGGGAGGGTTTAACCCCTCCCTTAGCTTGTGATCTCAACCTAACCTTGGGAGTTATTACTTCGTAATAACAAATGAATTTGGCAGCGGCAAAACAAATCCTTTCATCTCATGAGTCTTCGATCCAAGCATAGCTTTAGTTGATGAAGTAATATCTTGAACTTCAAGACGTGATAACTCAATCGCTTCTTTTACGGAAGCATTGAGGCTCAAAGTAGCGGCCCTTACAGCACGGCCCTGATTAACCATACCATTAGAAACGACTTTCCCTTTGAGGAATTCTTTAAGATCCACAGTCTTCATAATGATTTCTTTAATCTGAAGTGGAGTTAATTCAGGATTAGTATCCTTAATTTGAGAAGCAACACCTGCAATATAAGGAGCGGCCTGTGAAGTTCCGCTTACTCTCAAGTATTTATTACCTGGAACTGTTGATTTAATTCCAACACCAGGAGCAGCTACGTCAACTTGATTAGCGCCGAAGTTACTGAAAGACGCAATAGCAGCACGATCAATTGTTGCAGCAACAGAGATAACGTTATCAGCTTTTACATTGGTAGGTGAGGTTGGAAACTTATCGTTATTAAGTCCATCATTACCAGCAGCAAAAACAAAGAGAGTATTTGGAGCTGCGGCCACAAAATTTTGACCTTCACTAATCAATGTATTTAAAAAGTGCATTGTTGCGTCGTCAACTTCCTCTTTAGTAATATTTTTCATAAAAGTCTTACCAAGAGTTTCGACAATCATGCGAGCTTGCGGCCAACCCGTACCAAAAGAACCATTGGCCACATCGGCCTTATGGTTACCAACGTAAGCAGCAATCTCTTCGAGTTGTACCATTTGCTGTTTCGCTAGTGCGCCAAGAGCGCGCTTAAGCAACCACATGCCTACACCTTTTTCACTAGGTCTTTGCCAAAATGGTAGCTTAACTTCTGTAGGAATTAATTTTACAGCAAGAACTTTGGCCTCATCATTGTCTTTAATGGCGATACCTGAAACGTGAGTCCCGTGCATGAAGTTACCATAAATAGAAATTTGCTTAATAAATTCCTGATCCTTAATCTTCGCTCGTGCCCAAGCAAGATCTTCTTCCGTTGCTAGCCCCATCATCATTGCCGTTTGAATATCAAAGAAGCGAGTAATGTCTTGAGTGAGCGTTCCAAGGTAGCTGTAGTCAATGACTTCAGGGTTACCTTCAGCAAAGTTCCAGCCATGAATATCATCTTGATACCCATTACCATCTTCGTCACGATCGTTACGAGCAATTTCACCAGGGTTAATCCAAGCTTTTGCTGCGATATCCTGATGAAGCATATCAGTGCCTGAATCAATAATGGCCACTGTGGCCGCTTGTGAACTTACGACAGCAAGAAGTGATGCGCCTGCCATAAGTCTTTTAATGTTCTTCAATCCTTTCATTATGTATCCTCCTTGGACATTTTAGAGAAGATCCATTTTCTCTTTATTTGATAAAACAAGTTCGTTCTTGCGCTTGTTTTGTCTTGTCCGTACATCTAACTTATTTGTATTATTATTATGAGAAATGGAACATGAGACGTCTAAGTCTTAACTCTGACAAATGCTTTCTTTAGATGTGTCATAAAAATTGAGGACCTATATTTGGATAAATCAGTCATATACGCAACGCGTGAACTACCAGGACTAGTGGAATGGGCCAAACACAACGGTCAATTTCAAGTAGAGTTCAATAAAGAAGACCGAAACCTAACCTATGATGAGTTAAACGAAGTTGCTAAGGCATCCGATGCTTTAATTACTGTTCTCTCTGATAATATCGACAAAAGCTTCCTTGAAAACAATCAACACTTACAAGGCATATCAAACTACGCTGTAGGTTTTAATAATATCGATATGGACGAGGCCAAAAGGCTAGGCATTCCCATCGGTAACACTCCGGACGTTCTAACAGAGGCCACTGCCGAGACAGCATTATTACTTCAACTTATGATGGCGAGAAAAATTAAACGGGCCATGAGTGCTGTAAGAGATGGAAACTGGACAGCTTGGGAGCCTACTGTTTTTAATGGTTATGATTTACAAGAATCGACTGTTGGTATTATTGGATTTGGCCGTATAGGCCAATCATTTGCTCAGAAAATGTGGCAACTTTATAAATGTAATATCGTTATTTGGCCGCGAGAGAGTGCAAAAAGAGCTGAGTGCAACTTTCCCTTTCGGGTTGTTGAGAAAGAAGAGTTTTTTCAACTAGTAGACGTTGTATCAATGCATTGCCCGAAAACACCTGAAACAGAGAACCTCATTAATAGTGAATTTATCGCAAAGATGAAGAAGCCCTTTTTCTTTATTAATACGGCCCGTGGTGACTGCCACAACGAAAATGATCTGTTACTAGGATTAAGAGAGGAAAAAGTATTGGGTGTAGGCCTTGATGTTACTAACCCAGAGCCTATGAGTCGCAAGTCTCCCCTCTTAAAAGAAGAAAATTGTGTTGTCTTTCCCCATATTGGGTCAGCAACTAAAAAGACGAGAGAACAAATGACTCTAATGTGTCTCGAAAATATTTTAGCGTCCCTAAAAAGAAGCCCACTACCCTATAGTGTCTATGACCCCTTTAAGGTTTAGCTAAGGTTTTTTAGGAAATCTTAGGACTTATGCTTATTAATAGGACGAGTAAAGCTAAGCAACAAACCTAGCGCCAAACTTATCAAGAATGCACCTAGCCCACCCTTAGGAGGTTTAGGACCATCAACAAAGGCCACACTTCCACACATACCCCCACCTTCTTCTTCATAAGCAATCACTCGACCACCAGTAGGTTGATCAGGAAAACTTGAAATAGGTTCAGTCCCTTGAAAGCTTCCGTCAGGCTCAGTACTCTCCGCCAGTTCGAGTGCTGAAAAAGCATTAATAAGGCCCGCGCCGCAACCCTCAAGTTGAGTACAATTAAAATATTTGGTTGTGGTTTTAAGAATTTCTTCAATTTGGGCCGGGAATAACGCTGGTTTTAAAGATTTAATAAGAGCCGCCACACCTGCAACATGAGGAGCGGCCATACTTGTGCCGATCATATTTTTGTAACTATCTCTAACCGCAGATTTGGTCCCATCATTAGAAGTGCTAAATACTTGACCATCAAAATCTCCCCCCGGTGCCATTACATCAACGTAGTCACCATAGTTAGAATAAAAAGATCGAAAAGCATTTCGATTTCCAGCACCAACTGTAATAACGTTGCGACAAGTTGCTGGTACATAAGGGTTAAAATTTAGGTTGCGCTGATCATTTCCCGCAGCGACTACAATGACACTTCCTTTTGAAACCGCAAAATCAATAGCAGACTGGATAGTGCTTCCACAACTTCCAGACCCACCCAAACTTAAATTGATAACATCAGCAGGATTACTATTAACTGGAAGACCAGAAACTGAACCTCCAGCTGCCCAGCGAATACCATCGGCAATGTCAGAGAGGTAACCACCACACTTTCCTAGTACCCTAACGGGAAGAATCTTTACTCCCCAAGCAACTCCCGCGACACCGATTCCATTTGCCGTTTCAGCGCCGACAGTACCGGCGACATGTGTCCCATGCCATGACGAATTTGTGCTGCGGCCGGAAAAACAAAAATCTCCTGCTTCTACCCAGTCACCCGCATCCGTGGCATCAGTGTCCCGTCCATTTCCATCGTTCGCCATAACTTCATCACTAATTAAATCAGCACCAGGTAGAATCTTATTTTGAAGGTCACGGTGATTGAGAATTCCCGTGTCGACAACCGCCACCACGATACTAGAGCTGCCTACTGTTTTATCCCACGCTGAAGGTAATTCAATACCTCCATCACTATCAAAATAATGCCACTGAGATTGATAAAAAGAGTCTTCTATTCCCCGATCGCCTGGTTCTAAACTAGGTAGGAGAATAAGGTCTTCTTCGATTTCTAAGATATTTTGAGAACCTAAGGGAAAATTGCGACGTACTTCTTCAGCACTTTTTCCCTTGAAAACTTCTCTCTGTCCTACATTTTGAACTCTCCCCTGACTTGAGATTTTCTGGGCCTTATAATGCACGATAAAGCGCTTAGATCGTGCCTGAGAAACGGGAGTTAAGAAAAGTAATCCTATGAGGAAACCAATGGGCGCAAGCCATCTCACCATGTCTTCATCCTTGAAGGTAAGGTAAATATTTACCAAAACGGTCTTAACTCATCCTGAGTTTTGACACATTATATCAATGTATATAAAGCAAGGCCTGTGCCAACGCCAAGTCCTTAAAAGTAGATTAAATTGGATTATTTTGCCGAGCGCAATTTGGCCCTTTTCGAGAAACTGGTGTCACCAATTAAAAAGAGTGGTCCCACAAATAAAAAAAGCCCCCATCCCTGGAGGCTTTTTTATGGAATTCCAAGAATTAAAGGGAATCCGAAGATTCCCCTTAAACTAAAGATTCATTATTTCTGTAACGTTAGTAATTCTTGTTACGTCTTCACCACGACATCCATCCATAGGACACTGGTTTGAAATAGTGCAAGAACCACTTCTTGTGTAGTCATTTTCACCACGAACAAGAATACCTTCAATTTCGCCAGTTGTTACATTGAATACTGCAGAACCTGAGTTACCGCCGTAAGTATCAAGGTTAGCGTTGAAGTAAACTTTATTAGAGTTATTTCTTACGAAAGCTCCGTCAGCGATTTTAGTTGGAAGACCTGATGGGTGACCAATAACAACAATCTCTTGTCCGTCATTGATTTTACCAGTCTTTCTAAAAGACATTGGACGACGACCTTGAACAGGACGATCTAGTTCTACAACTGCATAATCAAGCTTGTCTCCCCAGCTATTTAGAACTGTCTTAACAAGACGCTTACACTTGTAAACATTCTCAGTAGGAACTTTATAATCTGTTTGACCTTGAGTTTCTGTTTCAAAACCAAAAACATAGCCGTAACCCTTACACTGAGCTTCTGTACGAATACAGTGACCAGCAGTTACTAGCATATTAGGAGCAACTAAAAACCCAGAACAGTTAGCAGCAGCAATTTGCTCACGGAAAGGCTCATCCGCACACAACCCTCTTGCATCACCAAGAACACGGCCATTCACCTTAGTAGTGTCGCCATTTGTGCGTAGGTTACCTTGATTAATAAGAGCAGCAGTTGAACGTGCCATTTCTAAAAACATTGGGTTTGTAACTTCGTAAACATCACGACGGTTATCGTCACCATAAATAACTTTTTGCACAGCTTGTGCATTCATGCAGCAGATAAGTGCAAATGAAAGTAAAATTCCGTTTAACTTCATAGTAATATCCCTCTATTGGATTTCCGTATTGCCGAATTGGTAGAGACATTAAACAAACACCTGTTTTTATTGACAACTAACAAAGACTGACATTTTTACACCGGCATAGCGTTAGAATACGTTAAGTCGATGATTTTAGTAGTGTAAGATAATTTGAGGATGAAAAAAAATAGGAAATAATTACAGATCGTCTGTGAAGCAGAACTTCCAGCGCCTTCCATCGGGGTCTAAAATGTTAAAGAAAACCTTATTTCCTACTTTAGAAAGCTTGGCCTTGGTGGCCGGCTTAGCAGGTTCCTCTCCCGTTCCTTGTCGATAACTGAGAAAGTGAACCTTGTGAAGGAGATCCTCTAATTCGTCCAAGGTATCGAGCTTAAACTCAACAAGAAGGTCTCTCTCACCACCTTTATGGAAGAGTTGATCTGCAGACGCTTGATTAATAAAGAGCTTTAAATCGTGATTTTCAACCCAAATACCATCTCCGCCTTTATCGGGCAGGATATCCATATCAAGTAGCTCACTAAAGAAGTGAGCAAGTTCTTTTGGTTTTTGTGAATAGAGATTTAAATGACTAACAAATAGACCCATAAATCTATTATGCCTGAGAAATCGGAAAGGAAAAAGCCTATGAAGGATTCCCCTCATAGGCCTTATTCTGTCGGACTATTTGGGTATGTTTACATTCCTAGGAAAACAAATGGCATCCTACTAGAGTTTGCTACTGGCTCTGGTTCAACCGGCGTCATTCCTGGAACGAGTTCTGGGATATTTGTGATTCGGGTAACGTCTTCACCACGGCAACCATCGTTCTCACACTCATAGACACGGTTACAGCCAGCGGCTTTATCAAAAGCATAATCTCTTTCACCTCTAACCAGGATTCCTTCAATAACACCTGTATCAGCATTGAAAACTGCTGAGCCAGAGTTGCCACCGAATGTATCGAGATTAGCTTTGAAGAAAAAATCATTATCATCAGTTCTGATAAATGCACCATCAGCTATAACTGTTGGAAGTCCAGATGGGTGACCAATGACAACAAGAGGAGTACCGATGGGTGCGCGTCCCTCTGTACGAAACTTAAGAGGCTCGCGCCCTTCGACTTTTCTATCTAAACGAATTATAGCGAAATCATTTTTTGATTCAGTACTTAACTCTTGGTTAACGATCTCTACGCACTCATAGACTTCGCTAGCTGGAAGTGAGTTACCTTCTGCCACAACGTCTGCTTGATAATTAAAGGCCCATTTGGCATTAGAACAATCAAAATCAGATCGGAGACAGTGACCGGCCGTTACAAGTAAGTCTTCACCAACAAGAAAACCAGAACAGTTACCTGCATTAATAATATCTGCGTATCTCTCGTCCTTACAGACGTTCATAAATGACTCTGTAAGCTTCTCTGGATTAATAGTGAAGCTCTTACCATCTTCTGCTGGTGTAAGCTTATTGTTCTTAATTTGAACGGCCGTAGAAAGGGCCAGTTTCTTATAAAATTCATTGTCAGAATTTTCTACGAGAACCCTATCATCTTCCCCATAAACTACTTTTGGAACAACGGCTGCGTTTGTTTGACTAAGCCCTGCTAAGAGAATCATGGAAAGAGTTAAAGTAGATATTTTTTTCATGTAGGAATCTCCAATGCCTGTAAATATTTCTTCTGCCCACGGGAAATGTAGGGGATAGAGCATATTATTGGCCAATAATAACGCGTCGCCAGTATAATAAATACCTCACTTTTCAAACCAATGTAGGAAGATGTCAGTAGATTGGAAATTCTAGTGAGGCCAATTGAACAATTTCGGGATCATGAACGCGGAAGATGACCCCTTTACTAGAGGTTAATTTCGATGAGGAGAAGACCTTCTTTATCGCTAAGAGATGTAAGAATTCACTTTTTATAAGAAGCTTTTCTTTAGAAATTTCTTTCGTTTCATGGGTGTTTTTGCCAATACTATCCTGCCACCAGCGCCTCAGAAATGACTTCTTTGATATTCCGAAAACCCATTGATGCCCCTGAAACTTCCCGACTAATTCAGCGTAGTTCTCAATTAATTGAAGGTTTTGCTCATAAGTTTTACTAAAACCAAAACAGGGATCAAGAATTATGCGGTCTTGATACTCTCCAAGTGGTGCTCTACTAAAATAAGTCACCAAATGATCCGTTATATTTAGGGAACTATCTACTGAATAGTCCATATGAGAGCCTGCAAGTTCCCTTTCAGGCGCCTCATTGTGACAATAGACGTAGCGACCCTGAGGAAAGTTGGTCAAAAAGCTCTCTACAGATTCATCCCAAACTCCACTGACATCATTCCAAATGAACTGATCTTCGCTGTAACCAAGATCTCTTAAAGCATTAAAGAATCTAAGAACCAAACTTGGTTTATAAGAATCAAGACTAATAGTGTGAGGCCAGGGGCATTCTTTTAGAGCTTTTAGAATCAAACATAAACGACTCCACTCATCTTCCATGGAGATAGCACTATTCATGGGAGCAGTAGACTCAGCACCAATATCCAAGATGGTCACACCCTGCTCTAGAAATTGTCTTAGAGAAATTAAAATATTTTGAGTATTAAGGTGAGACCCACCATCGCTAAAAGAATCGGGGGTGACATTCATCACCCCCATAATTTGATAATTTAATTTATTTTGTGAACTCAAAGGAACTTATGCCGGTAAAGGATCATCTCCAGGATTTTCTCCAGAGTCTTTACTCTCACTTGTATCTTCTTTTTTCTCTACTTCTGGCCCTCCACCGTTACTATCTGCTGGAGGAGTATCAACGATAATAGGAACACCGATATCTTTACCATCAACAAGATCTTTTACTTGTTGATAATCAAGAGTCTCCCAAACGATAAGACCTTCTGCCACACGATCGAGCGCCTCTCTATTGTTATTGAGAATTTCAGTCGCAAGATTATAGTTTTCAGAGATTAAACGATGAATTTCTTCATCAATCTCTTGACCAGTCTTTTCAGAGTAATTAGATGAGCTAGGAGCGGCCCAAGGACTTGCCTGATCTTTGTGATAGTTAATAGGACCAAGTTTATCACTCATACCCCATGAACAGATCATGCTTCGGGCAAGTTGAGTTGCTCTTTCAATATCATTAGAAGCGCCGTTAGTTATCTCACCAAAAACAATCTCTTCAGCACAGCGCCCACCCATTAAGAAAGAAATAAAATTCTTTGCTCTCTCACGAGTAAGGTTAAGCATATCTTCATTAGGAAGTGTTTGAGTAACACCCAAAGCTCCTCCACGAGGCATAATCGAAACCTTGTGAATAGGATCAGTGTGAGGAAGGTTCATCCCTACTAAAGTGTGTCCAGCTTCATGAAAGGCCGTCACTCTTTTTTCTTTATCACTAATGACCATTGATTTTCTTTCTGGTCCCATAAGAACTTTATCTTTGGCACTTTCAAAATCACCATGATCAAGGCTTTTCTTATTTAAACGAGCTGCATTTAGGGCCGCTTCATTAACAAGGTTTGCAAGATCTGCTCCTGTAAATCCAGGAGTTCCTTTGGCCACGACTTCAAGATCAACATCTTCATTTAAAGGAGTTTTCGTTGTGTGTACTTTTAGTATTCCAAGGCGTCCTCTAACATCGGGAGAGGAAACCATTACGCGTCTATCAAATCGCCCAGGTCTTAAGAGTGCTGGATCGAGAACATCAATTCTGTTGGTAGCTGCAATGAGAATTACGCCTTCATTAGATTCAAAGCCATCCATTTCAACCAGAAGCTGGTTAAGGGTTTGCTCTCTTTCATCATGACCGCCACCCATACCGTGGCCTCTATGGCGTCCAACTGCATCGATTTCATCAATAAAGATTATACAAGGAGCATGTTTCTTACCTTCTCCGAATAGGTCTCGCACTCTTGAAGCACCAACACCCACAAACATTTCAACAAAGTCTGAACCTGAAATTGAAAAGAATGGCACATCAGCTTCACCAGCAACGGCACGTGCAAGTAGCGTTTTACCAGTACCTGGAGGACCTACGAGAATAACACCCTTTGGAATCTTACCTCCAAGCTTCGTGTATTTCTTAGGGTCTTTTAGGAAGTCTACGACTTCTCGTAATTCTTCTTTTGCCTCTTCGACACCCGATACATCTTTAAAGGTAACTTTCTTCTCATTAGGCGAGAGCATCTTTGCTTTAGATTTACCAAAGCTCATGGCCTTGCCGCCACCAGCTTGAATTTGGCGCAAGAAGAAGTAGAAGATGACGATCAAGAGGATGATAGGTCCCCAATTAAGAAGCAGAGTCGTGAAGAACGTCTGTTTCTCAGGTTCGTCATACTCTGGTGTTAAGCCGTTTGAACGTAAGATTTTAAAAGTCGTATCACCGGTGTCACCAAGTAAGGTGAAGCGCTCACCTTGCTCATAACCTTCTTTAAACTTTCCGATGATTCGGTTTTCACCCTTGAAGGTTACTTCCGCAATATTTTTAGTTTCTACCGCCAGAATAAAATCCGGGTAAGTTATCCGCTTATAAGGTTGCTTATCTTCGATCGCCACTTTGGCCACCAAAAGGGCCATGAGAATAACGACAATCCAAAGTGTCATGGTTTTTTGCTGTGGTTTCATAAAATATTATTCCTTCATAACATAAAGAGAGGTATTTAATTAATTAACCTAACTATAGGTTATTACATTTTAGAGGGCCATTTATCCTTTTACAAGAAAGCAAGTGTTGCACAAGGAACTAAAATCAAAAAAAGATTATCTTAGTAAAGGTATGGCGAGGAAAGGTTGATCAAGACGATCACTTTTTATTGCGGCCAATTCCATATGACGCAACGGACGAAAATAAAAATCATATGCGCCAAACTTGTCAATGAGTTCTTGAAATAAAGGGTCCTTCTTAAGCCCTGTTAGCCCAAATGTTTTTCCCTTAAAAGCTATAAAGGGTAATCCGCCGAGCTGGTTAAGCTTCGCTCTAATGTTATCAAGCCTAATTTCAGGAATATCCGAACCTTTATTAAAGCGTTTAATCACTTTTTTTATCCATTCACGAACTTGCTTCTCTCCCTTTTCGGACAAAAACAATAAAGTACCCGGATAGATATAAACCTGAACACCACCTGAAAAACTCAAGGGTCCTCGCATTTTGCCTTCTTGAAGGGTGTTTAATAATTTTGTTAAATTCTGGCGAATGCTTCCCCTCTTCTTCCCAGACAATTCTTTAATGGCATTTAATATCTCTTCCTTGGCCAAATCCCAACGCTGCCCTTCCATAAGATTCAAACAAATCACCTCGCTCCCCAAGACATAGCGAGATACATTAATCTTAGTGTTATCGTCTGCGACATTGTCGTCGGTTACATGTTTATTTTCTTTATGGGCCCATTGGTTGGAACGCTCTACATAGTGGGCCAATCCTTTTGGAAACATTTTTAAAAGGTTAGGCTTAACTTCTTTTCTAAGAGCATTTCGCTGAAAACGAGTGTCTTGGTTTGAGCTATCGGTAATCACGGGCATTTCAAAGTCAGCAACAAATCTCTCTATTTGCTTTCGGCTTAGGCAGTGAAAAGGCCGCCTAACCTGACCATTAATCAGGGGAATGCCATGAGAAAAAGGACCTTGAGAAGAGGCCAATGTTTGACGAATAAACCACTCAAAGGAATCATCAATATGGTGACCAAGAAATAATACTTCGTCACTTTCAAGTTCACTTAGTAGGAGATGGCGCCTAACTTTTCTCGCCCACATCTCCACATTACTTGCAGGAATCTCGCCCGTAACTTTTTTTAAGCGAAAATCCCAACCCCATTCTTGACACCATTTTTTTAAAGTAAAGGCCTCTTGAGCACTAGTAGTTCTAAGCCCATGATCAATATGGATATGACGAACGCTTTCGAGTAGACCCTGGTGCTTTAGTCCCTCGCATATATGAGAGAGAAGCATACTGTCAGGACCACCACTAAGGGCACAGACGACCTTGCCAGAAGGCATTGCGAGCTCATGTTTGACGATAAAATCCCCAACCCATTTCAAAAGACTTTTATCGCGAATGAGAGAAATTCTCTCCAAAGAGGCCCCCTAAAAAACAACATAAGTATACGAAATCAATAGTAAAGACATATTGACAGTTACTCAAGCCTCAATTAATATTCACCCTCACAAAAGTACGATAGTGGCTTTGTAGCTCAGTTGGTTAGAGCGTAGCATTCATAACGCTAAGGTCGGCAGTTCAATTCTGCCCAAAGCCACCACGTCTTTTTCTTTAACTTCCTATTTTTATTCAAATTTTTTTAACAAAAACAGTCCCTAACTTGTGTCCAACTTGTGTGCAGAGGCGATACGTTTATCCAGTGGATAAACAGGTAGCGCCCTGCTAACCAAACCCCGATTCGAAACACAGGAGCCGAAGGTGACGCTCTGTTTTGAGTCCGTAATTTAGCACTGACTCCGTTTGCTACTACCAATTTAATTAAATCTCTTTAGTAAATTAAAACTCCTTCCGCTCGTTGGCCGCTCAGGCCATCGAAGAAAAACTAAAAAGGATAAATGAAAAAAAGTTATCTAAATTAAGAGAAAGTAAACGTTTAGAAAAAGACTTTAAGAAATCCCCCCAACCACATTTTTATAGTGTGGTTGGGAAAACAATATTTAGGATTTACTTAATTCAGAATGAGGTAGCTGCTTTTTAAAACGCAGAATAGAAAGATTTTCTATTTCAGATAGTACTGAATTCGCCTTGAGCTTTGAGTAATGCTCTAGTGCTTCCCTGCCAATTCCCGTGATTCTCATAATTTTCTCGAAACTCACGCCCATCTCTAGAAGTTGAGTGACGCCTGCGTGCTTCGTTGCAGTATACAGCTGTGCTTTTGAGAGGGATTCGTCATTAAATTTAATGGCGGCCTTCTTTCTGGCGCAAATCCATGCGTTATTGAGCGTTGAGTAGGACATATAGG
>JAFMBV010000182.1 GCA_017858255.1 Bacteriovoracaceae bacterium | reverse complement strand
TGGAAGGGCCTTAAAGAGGACGATGACCAAATCGTTTGTCATTTTGAAAACCATCCAGACGAAACATATGATTATGTCTTTGCCTGTGATGGTTTACATTCACCTGTGAGAAAGTTTCTACTTAATGAAAGAACAAGATCGGAACCCTTTCGCATGGGTGCTCGTGAACATTTTGATACGACTCCCTGGAGTCAACAAGTTGAGGTTTACTGGCAAGACGGTGTCGAAGCCTATGTTACTCCTGTTAGTAATTCAAGAATCGAAGTGACCTTCTTATGGTTTGAGGACTCTATTGTAAATGACGGGGGCAGAGAAAAATTAAGGAACTTACTCTTTGATAAATTTCCTCAATTAAGAAAGAAATTAAATCTTGAATCTTCTTCCTTAGATTTTAAGGGACATGGTCCTTTTAAGAAGGTTGCCTTAAAAGAAAAGGTTGGCCGTGTCTTCTTTGTGGGAGATAGTTTTAAATTCCTTGATGGAATAACGGGAGAGGGCATTTCATTGGGCCTTAAAGGCGCTGAGCTTATTGTTAATCATTTTCAACAGTGGAATTACCTTCACTCCCTTAGACTTAAATTTCTATATTGGCATTACTCCCTCATGGTATTTTTGGCCTTGAACCTTTCTCGCTCTCTAAGGCTTAGGTCTATACTGATGAGAGGCCTAGTCAAAGTCCCTCAGGCCTTTAGCCTTATTCTTCGACTCAACGACTTTAAGTAACGAATATTTTGGAGCTGTATCTTTCTGCGTCAATTATGTCGTATTAATTTCTTAGTTTTTCTATATTATATATTTATCAGTAAAAATTATGGGATTAGACATGAGAAAAGTAGCCGTTATTGATGATGAAGAGGTTTTATTACAACTCTACGCTGAAGATATTGAATATTCTTTCTCTAATGTCGAAGTATTAAAATTTGATAACGTCTTTGTCGCTATGTGTTATATGTTAAAAAACCCAGTCGACTTGATTATTACGGATGGTGCGATGCCTGGGATGTCAGGTATCGAGATGGCCCAGGAGTTAGAGAGTCACAAAATAAACGTCCCAATCATATTAATTAGTGGTTTCATTAGAGACTTTGACATAGCAACGAAAAATAAACTCTTTTTTAAAGTTCTAGAAAAGCCCATTGATTTTGATGAACTTGATTCTATCATTCGTAGTATATTGCCTCCTTCTCAGATCCTATAGAGCTTGTTACTTTAGCGACAACTCAAAATAGGTGTTTTATGATAAATTACTTTAGTGACCTTAGGCGTCTTTGGACTTATGCCTTTGATCTTCATTCTGATGTGAAAATGGCGACACTGTTTTCAATCCTTAATAAAGTTTTCGACCTAGCGCCACCTCTCCTTATAGGTATGGCAGTAGATGTTGTCGTCAAAAGGGAAGAGTCGCTCTTATCTAAAATTGGACTTATTGAAATTATGGACCAGCTCTATGTTCTCGCTTTTTTGACCTTTGTTATTTGGGCGATGGAGAGTTTATTTGAATTTTTATTTCAAGTGCGTTGGCGAGGTATTGCTCAAAAAATCCAACATGGTTTAAGAATGGATGGCTATGATCACCTTCAAGATCTAGAGCTCTCATATTTTGAAGATAAGAGTACAGGTAATCTTATAAGCATCTTAAATGATGATGTTAACCAGTTAGAGAGATTTCTTGATGGTGGCGCCAATTCTATTCTTCAGGTCTTAACAACCATTACTGTTATTGGTGGTATTTTCTTTTACCTAAATCCTGTTGTGGCCATCTTTGCCTTTATTCCAGTGCCTCTCATTCTTCTCGGTTCATTTTATTATCAAAAGAAAATAGAGCCTCGTTACAAAGACGTTAGGGATCAGGCAGGTTTATTAAGTGGGCTCTTGAATAATAATATTTTGGGAATGGCGACGATAAAAAGTTATACGGCAGAAAAGCACGAATGGAAGCGATTAGAAAATAGAAGCTTGGAATACTCATCGGCCAATGAGAAGGCAATCACTCTTTCTTCTTCTTTTTCCCCACTGATTCGCATGGTGATTCTTATGGGCTTTCTTTTTACGTTGGTTCTTGGTGGTTATTATACAACCAATGGTACCCTAGCGGTTGGCTCTTATAGTGTCTTGATCTTCATGACCCAGAGACTATTGTGGCCCTTGACAGGACTTGGCGCTACTTTTGATCTCTACCAAAGGGCCATGGCCTCAACGAGAAGAATCTTTGCTCTCGTTGATACCAAAAGAAAAATAAATGAAGGTAGCTTTGGTGGTGTCGACTCTCTTGAAGAGATAACTTTTAAGGATGTTTGCTTCTCTTATGACGGTGAAGCGAAGACTTTAAAAAATATCAATATGAAATTAAAGAAAGGGGAGAGTGTTGGTCTAGTAGGACCTACTGGTTCTGGTAAATCTACTTTGGTTAAATTGCTCTTAAGGTTCTACGAGACCAATGGCGGCCAAATTCTCTTTAACGATACAAGTATAAAAGATTGGCAGTTTAGGCCTCTTAGGGAACTCTTCTCTTATGTTGGACAAGAAGTTTATCTCTTTAACGGAACTGTTGAAGAAAATATTAAATTTGGATCTCTTGGGGCGACATTAGGGGATGTTAAAGATGCTGCCACTAAGGCCTCTGTTCATGACTTTATCGAAACACTTCCTCAGGGTTACCAGACTCTTATTGGTGAGCGAGGCCAAAAGCTTTCTGGTGGTCAAAAACAACGACTGTCTTTAGCGAGGGCAATACTAAAGAATGCTCCAATATTTATTTTTGATGAGGCCACTAGTGCCGTTGATAACGAAACAGAAGCTGTTATTCAAAAAAGTCTGGATGAACTTACTAAAACAAAAACGGCCATAATTATTGCTCATCGTTTAAGTACGGTTGTGAATGCAGATAAAATCTTCGTTCTCGATAAGGGTGAAATTGTTGAAGATGGAACTCATGAATTGCTCATTAGTAAAAATGGTCTTTATCATAAGTTGTGGCAGGTTCAGACTGGTCTAAAATAAAAAAAGCCGCCCTAGTCTGGGCGGCTTCAATTTATTGAGCGGAGGACATCTGCTCATTAAAATATTAGTTTGTCGCTTTGTACCAGCATAGAGGTCTAGTTTCGAGAGTGAAACCTTCTGTTCTTGTACAAACATTCTTGTTCACATCATTTGGATCCATATCCGCATAATGATCCTTATCACAAATCGCGCCTGCAAAATAAGTGTCTAAACGACATTGTGGCTCAGGGTGATTGTGATTAGTGGCCGTAACAACCTTCGTGTCTGGAGTGTCAAATGCAAGTGGAGCTGGTAGCTTTCTTAAAGCCTTAAAAAGAGCTGCAAGACTCATACCTGCCATTGAACTTCTTTTACACATTGCAATATCTTCAGCATTTGAAAAGTTTGCTTCACATTTCTTAGTAGCAAATTCAGGAACTGTAACTGTGGCCATTAAGGCAACATTGTCATCAAGCTCCATAAATTTTCTCAAACACTTCATTGATCCAAAGTAGTCAGATTGACCTTCATTTGAGGCCCATGCACTTCCAAACCAACTCTTCTTGCGAGGTTGTCCACCTAGGTGGTGTCCAAGCTCATGACAAGCTACCATGGCGAAACCATCTGGAGTAACTGCTTCGTGGCGAGCTAGGCCGCCAAACATTGCAATACTCCAAGTATTCCCTCTCTGTTGAGCGTAGGCGTTTACCGTCCCATCATCCCATTTTCTTTGAACACTTAGGCTCTTACCTTCGGTCTGAACGATTGGACCATAGATAGTTTCAACACGGT
>JAFMBV010000011.1 GCA_017858255.1 Bacteriovoracaceae bacterium | reverse complement strand
TGGCGCTCAAATGAAGAGAGTGAATGAGCTGGAAGAGGAATTCAAACTTATTGAAGAAGTAAATATTGATCATAAGCCTGATATGGTTAGTGTGGGCTCTCTTATTTCACTAAGACATAATGGTCAGGAACGTTTCTACTTTATTAGTTCCACCTCAGGTGGAACGATGATCAATGTAGAGGGGCAAGTCGTTCTAATCATCTCTGCCTTTTCTCCAATTGGTACAGAGGTTCTAAGCTTAAAAGCTGGTGAGTCCTTTGAGGTTGAAGTAGCGGGAAAAACTAGAGAGTATGATCTGATCGGTATTTGGTAAAATCGACGCCATTTAACAAGAAAGATACCTCGACATTTTTGTCTATAATCTCTTTTAATTTTTCTTTTTGAAAGAATTCATGGATTCCCTTATCTGCCTTTAAACTGTTGCAACGCCTACAAAGTAAAATAGCATTACTGACCCAATAACCCTCTATATGTTTCATCATCAAATTCCCTCCAAGGCTTTTGGGAATAAAGAAATGATCGCATTCTAACTTTATTTTAGAACGGTCACAGTTAGCACAGCGGTGATCATATATTTCTAAAAGATCGAATAAATAGTCTCTTTTAAACTTTCTTTCTAAGCCATTGCTGCGCTTAAAGCCTTTCTCATTGTATATATAATTTTTGGGGTCAAAACCTATGCCTCCATTATTTGAAGCAATCAAGAATGACTTTTTCACCAACTTCATCTTTAGGTACTTTCTATAAAGTCCTAAGAAAAGAGGTAAGCATATGAAAACTAAAAGCAGAGTAAACGAACTCTTTCCAATACCATCCATAATTTACAGCGTTCTATGCCCAAGGAGTGCAGATTACCTAAATTTCGTATAAGGTGCCCTTTATGAGAAAGCTTTTATCATATATTGCACTTGTCCTAATTACCTTAATTATCCCCTTTCAGACAAGAGCAGCTTTTAACCTCACAATTGAGCTCTCTGACAAAAGCCTGGTAACCGGTGAGTTTATTGAAATCTATCACGACCGTTGGTTTTACGAGCAAGCTGGTCCCCATGTTGCGAAATTCATACTCCTTTTCGAAGTTAATAATAACAAACCAGACTTTTACTTTCACCCTCTTGAACAAGTAAAGAGAGTGTTGAGAATGAAAGAGCAACCTTCGAAATATAAGAGATATTTAAAAGAACATAATCTTTATTTTAAAAACCACTTAGTCTCCGACGCCAGCGTTTTAACAGGTAACGAAGGACACCATAAGCTTGAAAAAATGTATGGAAACTTTGCCTGGGACATAGGTATCCTCGATGAGAATAAGTCCCAATTCGAGCAAGATGGAAGTGAGCTAGAAAATTACTATATCTTCGAAAAGGATGTTTTAAGCCCTTTATCAGGGCTTATCGTAGGAAAGGTTGATGGAGAAGAGGACAACACACCAGACCTAACCTTCACAAGTGATCTTTCTAAAAAAACAAATAACTTTCTAACGATAAAAGTATCTGAAAAGATTTACCTATCAGTCGTTCATTTCAAAAAGAATTCTATTACGGTAGACATTGGCGATGAAGTAGCCGCCCATCAAGTACTGGGTCAAGTTGGGAATTCAGGAGTTAGCTACATCCCCCATCTCCATTACACTCTTTATACTTATATTAAAAAGTATGACCGCTTTATTTCTATTCCTGGATTTTTCGAAGAATAAAAAAAACCTCAGACCTTTTTAAGAAGAACGCCCACACAGTTTGTTCTCTTGGCCTGAGGCTTTGAATCGACCCCTCGATTAATTACATTATGCAAAATCAAGCCATCGACTTGAAGCAGCATTTTCTGACATATTGTCAGAAAATATCCAATATCTTCTTACTGCTCGCTCTAAAATCATCAACTATTATCAAGAAATCAATCTCCATAATGTGAAGAAAAAATTACCTAAGTAACTAAAATTAATAGAGCCTTAATTAGTTAAATTTAAATTCAAGTACCAAAAACACGAGAAAAGTACAAATAACCGTCTGTTTTTACTGATTAAAAATGGCTAATACGTGCAGGAACAATATGCCATAATTGACCAGAACAACGCTTGGGAGATATAAAGAATTCATGACAATACAACAAATAAATCTGAACCCATTGCCTCACTTAAGATTCTCCAACGATGAAAAGGAGGAGTTCTATAGAGTCCCGAACTCCTACTACACCATCACGAATGGTAGTGATCATTTTCTGAAGTTCTCTCCAAACCTCTGCGACCTTTTAGGCTACACGTATGAGGAGCTCTCTAGGGCATCTTACTTTAACCTCATTCACCCTGATGACCTTAAAAGTACAATGGCGATGACCCTAAGTCTGGCGGCGAGAAGGGATGCTCAAGATACAATGAGCCAATTTACCAACCGCTTCCTTACAAAGAATAATAAAGTGGTTTGGTTACAGTGGTCGGCTAAAGTTTCAACTAATGGCCAAATATATTCTGTCGCCCATGAAGTAACTTCTCTAATGAGTAAGACTCATCCAGAACAAGGGCTAAAGACAAGAGACCAGCTCATTGAAGATTTCACAGAAACAGAATTACAGATTTTTTCTTTTCTTGTTCAAAGAGTTGGATCTTGCGTTACCAAGCAAGAACTCTACGGTCACCTTTATGGAGATATTAAGGTTCAAGATCAAACTATTAATGTCCACATCAGTAATCTACGTAAGAAAATTAAGGGATCAACCTACACCCTTAAGACTGCAGGGAAAGGTCGTTGGAAGATGCTTAATAAGTTTGAAAGCTTCTAATTAGCGACATCTATTGAAGTGAGTAAGCCTAGTAAATATCCCACAGGTCGGCTCCGCCATAAGGTGTATCACCTGAGAGCTTTTCAACTTTTTTACAATCTTTTAGCTCAACCTTTAGGTAGCCTACATATTCTTTTTCAAGAGTAAGTTCACCATCCATTATAGGAAAAAAACTTTGTATATTTAAGTCTTTGATCTGGATGTAATCGTTACTACACTCTCCGGCTCTTTTCATATTGATGATTCTCTTAAAGCCTTTTTGGCCAATCGCCGTAATTATTTGATTCGCATATTTAGTTAGGTCAATCTCAGTTTTAAAGTTCTTCTTTAGTGATAAACCTACAATAGTACGGCCTTGCCCATTACCAACAGTAACTCCGCCTCCAAAAGCATTAAGTCCTAAAAACGCCAGGATAAGAAAAGACAATCCTAAAATTTTCTTCATTGCTTGACCTCTGTCAGGGGAAATAACTGTATATTAAGTTGATATACATCGGTTACATCTTCGAGTTGTTCTGTCATCTCGTTAATTTCTTTGCGCAGCTCTCTGATTTTTTCTTTAAGTACTAATAAGGTTTCTTTATTCATAGGAATCGTTCCACCATTAAACTCTCTTAAGTCCCAAGGTCCATCATCTAGATACTGCATGGCCAAGTTAATCATATTTCGATGATAAGGGATAACGGCCATGCTTTGAATTTCTTCAGGAGTATCGAGAGCACCTTTGGCCTGCCTTAACCCCTTTTCCTGATCGTATTCAAGCAATCCTATTTTCAACAAATCATTAATCGCGTTTTCAATATTTCTCGGTGACACTTTTTTTCTTAAACGAGAACAGATCCATGGGACATCATTCACAAAGTCCTTGCAA
The DNA here is from genome assembly GCA_017858255.1 of Bacteriovoracaceae bacterium. GTDB lineage: Bacteria > Bdellovibrionota > Bacteriovoracia > Bacteriovoracales > Bacteriovoracaceae. The sequence continues at coordinate 62,129 of JAFMBV010000011.1, read as the reverse complement.
TCAACAAGGACATAGAGGGCAACATAATGCCACTTACTTAGAAAGTTAAACTGCTCAGTTGCTAAAACAGAGAAACCTTTCTTTTTCTTTTCAGTAATGATTTCGTGAAAAATGTCGACTTTCTTATCGTGATCAATTTCTTGATTGTAGCTAACGAGTAACTCAAAATAAGTAGAGTCTTGTTTTCTTTTAAACCCTATGGCCTGTTGATATTTTTTCAAGGTTGCATGAGTGAGGTTTCTTTTACCATCCATAACCATTTTCAAATGGCTTGGTGAGGCGATTCCGGCCATTCGAGCAAAGACTCGATAACTATAATCAACCGAGCTTTCTTTCTTCTGATGGTAAAAATCTTTTAGGAACTTTCTATAATCTAAATACTCTCGCACTTGAGGGTATTGAGAACTAGGTATCATCAACTTTCCTTGGATATTTTAACAAACGTGAATTAATCAGTCGCAAGTTTACCTGTCAATTTCTTAGGAGGAGAAATACATCGACTAAACAAATAAAAAAGGAAATCACATAGAAATTCAGTATTTAGAAACTTAAGCTGTACTCAAATGTGTACAGCAATTTTATTCACATGTGTGTAACAAACGCCCCTTCTACACAAACGTGAAAAAAAGCCCTCCTAAATATCCTTATAAAGAGGAATGATCTCACCTTCTTGTAAATCTCCGTACACATTTGAATACAGTTTTTAGTTACATTTCTTTATTTCACAAGACCAAATGAATACAGGTCGTTAATCATAATTACACCCAATCTTAATTTTTTTTTGAGATTTAACTTTTTACACTTGGAGAATGTGATGAAAAAACTAATTGCAACTGTAGCGCTTCTTGCTTCTACTCTTTCTTTTGCTGGATCAACCGCCGTAGTATTTGTTCGTGGAACTTCTGAAGCTCAAGTTGAGAATAGAATGATGGCGAAAGTACAAGAGATCAATCGTAGCCATAGCACTTACATTGGTGGTCAAAACTGTGAAGGCCCAAAAGTTTATGCTGCTACTGCACCTAAAAAGAGCTACAGAGTAAATCGTTTTGGTGAGCTTGAAGTACAATGGACTGCAACGATCAAAGTAAGCTGTAGAAACAACGACTAGTCTGAGAGTTACATTTAAGATTGAAAAAAGAAAGCCCTCTAAGACAGAGGGCTTTTTTATAAGTGGTCAGTTAGAGCATCTTGTCCAAGATGAATCAGTCGACCTGATGAAGGATCTGAAATTTCCAAGATGGCCTCTTCTACATCTCTGATTGCCGCACGTAACTCAAGACATATTTTATTTTTATCTTCAGTATAAGGAATTTCTCTACACAGTTTTGCTAATCGTCTTTGAGAAAGAAAGGCCTTATATCGCGCCCATTCTGAGTATAAAATATCGTGGGGATCCACAAGCTTGCAATCATCAAGCTTAGAGACATCATTGAAATTAACTTTATCAGGGATAAAACTTTGAACAAAAGTAGTCCTCTCACTTCCCTCAGTTAAAGCACTTGCTCTGTGGACGACCATATTTCCCTGTTGAAGGATGGCCATTCCAGCTCCGGGAAACTCGACTTTAACAATATGAGGCTCTGATTCTTCACGGATCATTGCCTTAATGGCCTGACCTTTTGTGCATTTAAAATATTCGAAGTGACCACCTTTATAAGCGGTAGGGTCACTTACCATTAATACATAATCAAGGGTGACAGTATCCGTATGCCATCGGTCAACTTCTCTTCCCTTCTCTTCAGGACATAAATTAATATGACCTTGATAGAGGGCCATTGGATGCGGCAAAACCTTAACGCCTGCAATTTTTGAAATGTGTTCATTTACTTCAGGGTTTAAGCAAAAATCCCTTATAAATGGAGAATAAAAGGCACTGCCTCTTATAAAGTTGGCCATTCGTTCACTATTTTTACGATGGACCTTCAAAGCTTCAATAGAGTCCCTCAAGGCCTTAAGCCCTGACTCGGAAAGCAAGCGAAATGGTGTAGTGACAGCAATTGGATAAGGAGCCTGATCAATAATATCTTGGCGATAGCCAAACTCATCGAGCCCATAAACCTTTTCAGGCATCTCTAATTGTAAATGCTCTTTTGGGTTGAACTGAGGCCCATCTTTAATTCCGTCAATATTCTCTGGTACTCTAAAAAATTCGTTCATCATTCCTCTATCTTTCAATTCTTACTAAAGTGCCCCTAAGATGCCATATTTTAATGAGCAGGTGGCTTAACTCGAAATATTTACAAGTGATTGGCGACTAATTTAACAGGCAAAGAAATCATTTCAATAGATAAGTAAAATCACCACGATCCGAGTAAAAACAATCACTTAAGCCACATTCAAAGTAAATATTAGAAACTACTTAGGAGAAACTCCAAGGTCTATTAAAATAGTGAGATCCACTAAGACCACTATATATTAGACAATAAATAGGAGAATTAAATGAAACTACTTACGGGCCTTATTCTTATGGCATCAATAACGGGATTGTCTGCAGCTGAAGATATTTCTGGTGAGTGTCGTCAAATCTTTGAAGAGAAATGTAAAAATAAAGATCTGCAAGCGTGTATGAAAAATAATGTTGGAAATACAAAACTGGAGACATGTACAGGTGTTCTCCTAAAAGAAGCAGATGCTCCTAAACCAGTGCAAAGTCTGCAGGCAGAAAAGCTTTTTGATTCAGGAAAAGCGAATTGCTTTACTGCAGTTGCCAACCATTGCGGGACTATGGAAGTTCCAGAATGTATTGCTAAGAAAGGTCATGTCTTCTCAACAGGTTGTCGTGACCTTTACTCAGAAATTCAAGAACAACAGGTAAGACTAGACAGCATTGGAGGTTCTTGCTTTAAGAGTAATTTAGACTCCTGACAAAAGAATTTTGATGTTCCCTTAACTTCATATACTGGATTTATTAAGGGCCTAAAAAGTGTAGAAGCCTGTGTCTCTGAAAAAATCTTAGCAAATTCGAGCTGCGTAGAAGAAATAGAGGCAGACGCAAAAGCTAGACGTGAAGCCGCAGAAGCTGCTTCTGATACTAAGTCCTAGCGAGCGCTAAACTTTATAAAAGTTAAAAATTTCGATTACACCACTGACAAAAATAAGTCGCTGGTCCCGTTCTTATAGCGCTAAATGGATTGCTGCAAAGGGTGGGATCAGAGACAATCCCCTGCCCATCGAGGTGGCACCTTGAATAAGGCTCACATTTTGGTCTGGTCCCTGTACCGTAGCTATTGTAAATACCACCAGAAAGAGTACACATTGCCGGGCCTCCAGTTGAGCTGAAGCATGCATAGAGAGTGTGGGAGCCAGAGTTCACATAAACCATAACTTTAACCTTTAAAAGACTATGCCTCGCTACATTCAAAGAGGGAGTCCCTTCATAGGTAGAGATGTAAATTTCCCCATTAACCACATCAATATTAGGACTTGTTAAGCTATCTCTTTTCAGCCCCGTTCTTAAAAGAGTGTTTTCTAGCTTTAATCTAATATCTTTTAATTTATTTCCCACTGGACTACGCCAACCGTCATTTAATACCTCTGTAGATCCTAAGAGGTTGGTGGTTATCGGTAGTAAACTAACTCCATTAGCAGTCAAAGCTCCGCCTAAACTTTTTCCACTCAGAATAGCTGTACAAATCTGAGGATCTTCAAATTGCTCTCGCAATATTTCATTAATTCTTAGATATTTTTCACTCTTTGAAATTATTTTAATTTGGGATTCAACATTGTGACTTAAGCGCATTAGATAGAACGCGCCAGCACTTACCGCTGCTGCCAAAAATAGCACCATAATTAAGGCAGACCCACTTTGATGTGAAATAATTTTATTTCTTTTTAAGGACATTCTAAACAAGTAAACCATCTCGCTACGTTAGTAATCGTTTGAGTACATTTTTTTCCACAAGAAACACTATGGTTCCAAGTGACAATACCAGTTTGAGATGCCGAGCTTCCCGTGGGACAGCTACCAGCGCTCGTAAAGGGATTATCTTCAGCTAACCCATAATCACTGCTACAAGGGCTCCCATCGGAGGGAGTTGGGGAACAAGTCAAAGTTTTGTAGGTTCCCTTTAACAAGCAAGAATCTGCCACATCACATTGGTTACTCGCGGCATCATAAGTACCTAGGAGTGCATTACACACTTCTGCCACGTCCTTAGATTCATTACAGGTAATAATCTCACCAGTTGTTCTTGAGAGAACTGGCACAGTATAGAAATGACTTGTCTCTCTCTTCCCTTGTCTAAGAATCATTTCAATTTCTAGCGTTGTTTTCAATAGATCTTCGGTACCCACTTTAATTTTTGGAAGTGAAGAACTAAGATCTTGCCTCGCCTGTAGAGAGATGATCTCTATTCCTTCAATATTTTGACCAGTCGCAAGTGTTGTTGCTCCAAGATAATTCCAATTGCTAAAGGAAACATTAGAAAGAGTTGATCCAACGGTCATACCGACTAAGTCAGTACATCCTTTACCGGAATAAATGTATCTGGACAGAGCGCCTGTAAAGTCATTCCTTTTAACAAAGTTCTCGCCTCTTGTTTTTACTTTAGAGAGTTGTCCAGAAAGGTTCATAGAACCCAAGGCCACAATTCCAATAAGACCTGCTGCCACCATAACTTCCACAAGGGAAAACCCAGAGGAAGATTTTGTCATTTTTTGCACAAATCCCGACTTCACAAGTCACCTACTGTTGTAATTTAGTTAACGCCCTTATAATCTTAATGCCATTAGACTCCTTTAACAAATGAATGCTTATGAGCTCTCAAAGAAAACCAAATACCAAGCCCCTGCTTATAGCGCTCGCGATTTTTGCTGGGGGGATTGCCTATTATTTGAGTCAAAATGAAACAAAAAATGATTCGACAGATTTAAACACTAAATCAATAAGACTCGTGGGAAAAGCAAAAGCACCTCTCTCTATAAAGAACAACAAGGACTCTCCGTACAACCAAGACGGAGAACTAGCTCTTGAGAACATGACAGAAAGTGAAAAGAAGACCATCAAGTTCAAGGCTAACCCTGTACTCAAAACTGAACTCGAAAAGAAGAAAGAAAAACAAAAGATTATTCGCCAAGAATTTAAGAACCTCATTAAGGCCGACTTTGAGATGCCAGAAAATTTAGATTACGTAAATATGGACTTGGATGAGGGAATAGCAGGAGTTTTTGGAACAGGAAGAGGTGACATCTTAGGCTTTACTGCACTAGCAAAGGAAGGAAGTATTTCTACAAAAATGGCAGTGGGCTACTTAAATGATTCTAGTAGTGGACTTCCCTTTTCAGGTAAAGTTCAATTCTCTGAAAAGGCAATCATGAAGATTAATAACCCTCCAGGAACAAATATTCGAGAAGTCCTTGTTTATGAGTCATCAAACCCCTCTTTTAAAGCTGCTCTTTTAAAAAGAAGTGACAACAAAGGTACCTATCTAATGATCCTAGAAGCGGACCCATTGCTCTATAGTAATAATGAAGGCTATTTAGATAAACTCCTTTTAAATTTTAAAGCCAAGGGACCGTGAACAGACTCTCTGGAAATATTTATTCTTTCTTTTTTGCCCTTTGTTCTTTGGCCTATGAGTTTATCTTTATCAAAGCGGCAACGGCGATTCAGGGTGGCCAGGTATTTAAATACAATCTGACAGTATCACTTTTCACCTTTTCCCTTGGGGTTGGCTCCCTTTTATCGCAGAAGTTCATTAACAAGAGTCCCCTTGCAATATTGTTTAGAATTGAATTGGCCCTATTTGCTGCAGGATTGTTAGGACCAATATTTATTCTCATGAGTCACTCAATGATTCTTTGTAATACTTTTATCATCCTCGTGGGTGTTCTATCTGGCTTTGAATTACCACTTCTCTTTAAGCTAAACGAAGATAGAGACCATGAGGTTTTGGCCTGGGACTATATTGGAATGTTTCTAGCTTCTATCCTCATTCCATTATTTTTCCTTCGAACGATTGGTCTAGGGGCGACAACCATTCTTATAAGCTGCCTAAACTTAACCTTTGCTCTTAGTTTGGTCAGAAGCAAAAAGTCTATTAAATGGCTCACCCCAGTGCCTATTATCATAGGAGTCCTGTTTACTTATTATCACTTAGAAATAAATCAGTTTTTATCTGACCTTTATCTACAGAAGGTTTTATGAAAAATATAACTTTCTTAATTGTTAATATTAGTACGAGTTTATCTAGTCTTTACTTTTACCTCCTAATGACAAAAGAACTCAGTCAGATAACTGGGGAGGAAACGTTCTATCAATCCCTAGGCCTTGGACTCTACTTGCTGCTAATGGGTGCAGGAGCTTATTTCATTCGGCCAAAAGAGCTTTATCAAGATAAGATCAAACAATTAATTAAACTGGAATGGGGCACACTATTCACCGGAGCGACGGCACCCATAATGCTCTATCTCTACCTCTATATTGTGACAGCAAAAGGCTTCTATGCCCCTGTCAGCCCACAGGATATTAGCTTCATTCCCACGGCAATAATTGGACTAATAGCGGTTAGCTTCATCGGCCTATTCACTGGTGCCCAGCTTCCAATATTTCTAAAAATTGGATCAGAGAATAAGAATGTTATTCTATTTTCCAATTACTTTGGGGCGCTACTTGCAGGCCCAATATTAAATCATTTAATAGGACTTCAGGTAAATTTGAGTGGTCTAATTTTCTTTGGCATTTTCATTAGTCTGTCGACTTTATTTGGCTATTTATACTTATCAAGAAAATTTTCAAAAATATGGATAACCATACTTCCGATCATTCTATTATTTTTCGTAGGAAATTATACTGTTCCATTAGTAAAATCCTTTCTTGGTGCTTATTACTTTGGCCTAAAAGTTAACCACTGGCATGAGCTTAAAGACTTTAATAAAACAGTGAATAGTGTTGGAGAAATTACGACTATTAAAAGCCCCTATCAAGATATTCATCTGGTTAGAGAAAAGCCCCTAAAAAATAGTCTTTCTCCCGGTAATTTCACTCTTTACCTCAATCATAAGCCCCAGTTTGATTTTATGAGTTCCCCTACTTATCACGAAAGTATGTTATTTGGGGCTCTTAATCTCAGCCAAACTCTTCCTAAAAAGGTTCTCATCCTCGGGGGTGGTGATGGCATCTTATTAAGTTATATTTTAAGAAACTTCCCATCAACAGATGTTACTCTCGTTGAATTAGATTTTGAGGTTTTAAATATTTCAAAAGAAGTGCCAGCTCTCATCTACCTTAATCAAGGTGTTTTGAACCAAAAAGACAAATATAATTTAATTACCGAGGATGGTTTTAATTACATAAGAAAAAGTAGCGCAGTATTTGATGCGATATTTATTGATTTCCCCTATCCTTATAGTGACGAGTTGTTATCTCTTTATAGCCAAGAATTTTATCAAGTTGTTCATAGAAGATTGGCGAAAGATGGTTTTATCGTCATGGACTTTCCATTAACAGACAAATTACAAGGCGAGGCATCCCCCTTGGCCCATAGAGTGACCAAGACATTACATAAGTCTGGCTTTAAATCCTTATTACCTTTTGGCCCTTATAGCTCCTTTATTTACGGTGAAGTAAATCAGAGAGAGTTAAAGTTCCATTACGATAAAATGAATCCCAATTTAAAACTTTCAACCACCTTAAATTTAGTATCCCTAAAACACCTATTTAAACCACTAGAGAAAACCCTTAAACCGATAAGTTTATTTTATGGTCAATAGATTCATCTTGTTAATTCTGATTCTAAATACTGGGCAGTCTATGGCCCACACTAAGCTTGTTCAAAAACTGGTAGAGGACAAGGAATATTACTCACACTACTTAAGTTCCTTTTCAAAATGGTTCAACAAGAATATCTATTCTTGGGAAACAACATTCAATAATCAAAAATTTGAATACATGCTAAAGCAACACCAACATTGGTTTATTAAAGGAAGTGTTCTCAACAAAAGGGAAATACTATGGGGTATTGGCCACAATCAGAAGACAGATAAAATATTTTATGTCCTAAGGTATCATCAAAAAGAAAACCCTGGTCACTTTGTTATCTGGCGCTCAGACAAAGAAGGTCCCTGTCACGAAGATCAGGAGACTTTAATATGTAGCGATGAAACAAGTACTTATACAGTTCAAAAAAACAAAGGAGCTTTAGAGAACTTCCCTTTAACAAAGAACAAACACTTTATTTTTCAAGAGTTTGTAGATTATCAAAGGAATTATTTTACCAAAGGTGCTCTAAGTAGCGTCTTTTATCGTTTAAACAATGTTCAAGCGGAATGGTTACCAGCACCTCTCTTAAAAATCATTTATAGAATTGGAATGGAAACCAGACTTCCTTTAGATAAAATCGAAATAACAAATAATCATGAAGTTATAATTTATTATCCTTAAAAGATGTAAATGAGTGATATCACCGAACCAAATATTCACCATGAAAGAAGATACTTCTATCTTTTAGATCTCCTGCGCCTCATGAGTATGGTGGCAATCATATCTTTCCACGCAAATGAATTTATCTTCTATACATTAAATTTCCCATTAACTGAAAAGACTAATATTTTCCCATATTTTGATATTTATTCTCGCTGGATCCCCTTTAGCGGTCAGACCATCATTGCACTTTCATTTTTCTTATGGGGAATACGAAAGAAGTCCTTTGATACTTTTACCTTATATCTCCTGCTTTTTATTTTCGGCCATATAATCGTAACGGCCAACTTCAATGAGCCAAGCATGATTTTAAAAAGCATTGAATGGGATATATACCCCTTTTTGGCGATAAGTTTCCTCGTTATTCGTTTTAGTCGTAAATTTTCTTCCACATCTAAGAAAGCGCTCATTCTTGTTAGTGGACTCCTACTCTTCATTCAACCAAATATTATTCAAAGTAACTCTTCCCTTAATATTTTTAATGGCATGTTATGGTCAACATGCAGTAGTGGAGGAAGTGGTGCATGGCCATTGTTTCCTTGGCTTGCTCTGCCAATACTTTTTTATCATGGAGGAGAAGTCGTAAGAGAAAATATCGGACAATTTGAAACGTTTCAAAGTTGGGAAAAGTTTTTTTGGCCTGTTATTTTATGCTTAAGTCTCTTCGCTCTTATTAGTTTCTATCCAGGTAGTCTCTATGATGTTCACATTGGATCTAAGTTTTATTGCCAAATGCTAAATCTCGCCCCAATGGAATTTTGGTCTTACTTTGTTTGGGTTTTATTTATTTTGAGGATTAGTCTTATAAAATCCTTTAATGTCTTAATCTCAAAGAAATGGCTCTTTAGAAATTTAAGAAAGCTATACTGGAATTCTCATTTTGGACTGACTTATATATACCATATACTCCTTCTTTATCTAGGAGCACAATTTGATAAGTTTTTTTTCGAAAACCCCTTAATCTTTGACCTCTACTTTATAATGCTCTTTCCTTTGCCAGAGTTGATGGCAAGAGTGCTTAAGAAAACATTTCAATCATTAAGAAGCATAAAGAAGTGATCCCTGTGGATGGTCTCTCTTCCACAAAATTCCATCTAAGAAATAGTGTGTAAAAAGAGCTCCTAGGATTAAGGAGCGCCCCACATGGTGGAGAAATATATTCACAGAGTAGAAGATAATTTTTTCCATTAAATAATAATCAGCAAGTCCCCCAAATATAATCACAAAGACAACTCCAATTAAACAGCTTTTATTAAAAATGGCTTTTCGGCTTTTTTCAATTAGAGAAATGTACGCCACACCATGAGAGAGGATCAAAGGAACAAAAATTTCATTCACATTCTTAGAGAGAAAGAAACTATAGAAATATAAAAAAGTCATCACCAAAGGAAATGTGATGGAAAATAATGATCTCCCATTTCTTAACCTTTCTGCGATTAACATAAAGATCAGGGAACAATAAAAGACTTGCAAGTAAAACAAGATTTTTGGTGATTGAAAGAAAAAAAGATATTTTAAAGGATAAGTATCAGTGATCGGAAAATCACTTCTGAAGTGAAAGGAAATCAAGGCCACTGTATTTAATAAATAAAAGAGAGGCTTAAAAAGCCTGTTTCGGCTTTCGCCAGATATTTTCCCATACCAAATGGATATACCAAAAGACTGTTTTAAATTATGAATAAAAGTAGCATAAATGACTAAAGTCTAAACATATGGGAGAGAGTAAGCAAAAGCACCATAAAATAGTACGGAAAAAATTATGAGTGGGTAGAAGATCTGCTTAAAGTCCTCCTTACTTTTAAAACCATAGCGAAATATGGTCGTGTAGACATGACCTGCATCGGCCAAATAATAAGCGGCGACCAAAAGTCCCATATTTAATAGGCCTTCATTTTTAAAAAAATTCAAACCAAGTATCGCCAATATTCCAGGGAGGAAAAATGACAGGAAATCCATTTTCTTACTCGATAGTAAACTCATGTAAAAAGGATACAAGAGGTGTGCACCATAAGTCTTCTCTGCCACTTCAGCAGTTTGCGCTCCGTCCCATTTACAGGCACGTTAAACCTTTCAGCCTAGACGAAACTAACAAAACCATTTAGCCTCGTAGGGTCCATTTCAACGGGGTCTTATGACACTTTTACTTAAGCAGATTTTTGGATTTTTAAAGCTTCTTAATTCTGATACGGGTACTATTTCATTGAGTATGGGAGTTGCTCTCGGATTCGTTTTAGGGATGTCACCTCTATTGAGCCTTCAGGGGTTATGCATTATTTTATTTGCCCTTATCTTTAGGGTTCAAATTGGCGCTGTCTTTATCAGCTCTTTCTTCTTCAGTTTTGTGGCCTATCTCCTCGATCCTGCCTTTCATACCATTGGAGAGAAAATCCTTCTAAACCCTGGTCTTACCTCTCTTTGGACAACCCTTTTTAATATGCCACTCGTTCCACTGACAAAGTTTAATAACACCATTGTCATGGGTGCAGGTGTCCTAGGCTTGGCCCTTACGCCATTCATTTTTATTATCAGTAAAATACTCATCACAAAATATCGCGAGACCGTGGTCAACAGAATCAAAGAAACAAAGATCTGGAAGGCCGTTCAAGCGACATCCCTCTTCAAATGGTATTACAAATATGACAGTCTCTACGGATAAACCCAAAAAACGTAATATAACGACAAAAACTGCAAAGAAAAGCGGTCCCATACGTTGGGGTGCAATCGTCCCTATTGTCGTAATCACACTGGCAATATTTCTCTATGGAAAATTTGCCCTAGATAATCACTTACGAAAAGCTCTGGTGTGGTCAATCGAGCAGGCCCATGGCGCCGAAGTAAACCTTAAGAAGCTCAGGCTCTCCTTTTTCCAGGGTTCATTGGTTCTAGGTGGCCTAGAAATAACGGATAAAGAGAATCCTTCTCTAAATCTCCTTGGAATCAAGAATATCCAATTTAATCTCAACACATATGAATTACTTAAAGCAAAATTCATTGTGGAGACTTCAGAGATAACCGGAATTGAATGGGGTACTCCGAGAAAGAAGCCTGGCAAGATATTCCCAGTTCCCGCAAAGAGTAAGAATGAATCATTAGCAAAGCTTGAAGAATCTACAATCAAAGCTGCTCAAGAAAACTTTCAGGGCAACGCTCTTGGGAATGTCGCCAATGTACTCGCAGGTAATAATGCAAAAGATGAACTAAAAGAAATTAAGTCAGAGTTAACGACCGAGAAGAAAATTAAAGAATTAGAAGCTGACCTTAAAGGCAAAGAAGAATTCTATAAGAAAAAAATTAGTGAATTAAAAAGCCAAGAAGAGTTTAAAAAAATAAAAGAATCCGCCAAAAGCTTTAAATGGAATAAATCAAACCCTATTGGCTCCTTAAAGGATTTAAATGAGCTGGTTAAGAAAACAAAATCTACGGCAAAAAGATACGAGGACGATATAAAGTCCATTAAAGCCGATGTTTTAAAGATTGAAGGGATTTCTAAAAATATTGATACATGGATAGAAGAGGATATGCAGAAGCTTCAAAGCAAAGCTGGTGTTCCTAATCTCGATCCAGAAAAACTCGCCTTTTCTCTCTTTGGTACTTACTTTGGGACAAATGTCGCAAAGTATAGAAAATATTCCGAGATCGCAAAAGAGTATATGCCACCTCCAAAGGAACAAAGAAAGCCTACGGACCTTATTGCTAGAAAAAGAGGTGAAGGAAAAAATTATCTCTTTCCAGTTGTTGGGGAAAACCCAAAATTTTGGATTAAGAAAATTAAGATATCTTCCCAGGCCGGCAAGTCCTCTTACGGCGGTAACTTGGAGGGACAGATTACAGATATAACATCTGCACCTCAAATTATTGATAAACCTGTAAAGATAGGAATTAAAGGCGAATTCCCAAAACAAGGTCTATTTGGGATGAGCCTGAATGGGACTGTTGATCACAGGGATGAAGTTCCAAAACAAAAATTAAATCTTAATATTTCAAAATTTCCTTTTAAAGAGCAGAGTCTAAGTAAATCTTCAGATCTTTCTCTTAAGCTTATGACCTCACCTGGAGCACTAAGCTTTAATGCTGACAAGGCCGGTGAAGAGGTAAATGTTATACTCTCAGCAAAGATCAACAATCCTAAATTTGAAGTGTCTGCAAAGAAAGATCTTGTTAAGGAAATCGTTACAAGCTCACTTCAAAATATGCGGGCATTAACTCTCCAGGGGTCTGCAAAAGGGAAGTGGGAACAACTTAAATGGAAATTTAGCTCCAATATTGGAAATGAGCTTGCCCAAGGCTTCAAAAAAGAATTAGGTCAGAGGGTCGCAAACGCGAAACGAGACTTAAAGAAAAAGTTAATGGCCAAGATCGAACCTCAAAGAAAAAAATATGAGAGCGAAGTTAAAAAGATTAAAGGTCAGCTTGATCAAACACTTAACAAACAAAAAGATCAGCTTAAGGGTGACCTTAAAGACCTTTTAGCAGGCTTAAAAGGCCAGCAAAAGAATAGCATCAAGAAGAATACTAAGAAGCTGGAAGGCAAGGCGAAAAAACTATTTAAAAAGCTTTTTTAATTTAAAAGTGGTCTTCCATTAAATTCAAGGATTTTAAAGCTACCAGCATCTACCACAGCGTAGGATGGCCACTCTAACTTCTCCCAGTAGTCGAACGCACTCATTTCTTTATTATATTTTGCTAAGAAGAGGGACATAACTGCTCCATGAGTCACAACAACTCGCTCTTCCTCCATTCCTATCTCTAAAATCGTCTTAATACCTTTTTCAAAACGCTCTAAGGCCTGCACAGCTGATTCCTTGCCACATATGGCCTCATCAACTTTTTCAAAGACTTTCTTTGTGTTTTCGGATTTTTCCATGAGAGATGCTTGTTCCCTATCAATCTCTCTTAGCTCATTAGTGCTTTGAACTTTACACTTACAAGTATCGGCAATAATCTCAGCGGTCTGAAGCGCCTTGGGCTCATCCGAGCTATATATAATCTTATCCAGATCAAAGTTATTTTTTAAAAATTGGGAGAACTTTACGGCCTGTGCCTGACCACTCTCATCCAATTTCCATTCATGAGGAACCAGACTATCCACAACAGCGGGCATTGCATGTTTAACTAAAATTAACGCACCTTCCATAGAATTTTTCCCTGTTTCGATTCAATCTTACCTTAAATTAATTAGGGTTATTTGCCTAGCTCGCTGCTCCATTTCTCAAGGATTCTTTATGAACAACATAATTTTACTACCTATGCTTTTCTTTCTTTTTACCTGTTCTCACACAGGCCATCATAAAAAGCATGCCCACCCAAAAGGTCATCACAAGCATCACTCATTCTCTGATGCTAAAAAGTGGGAAAAAGTATTTGAATCTAAAAAAAGGGACGTTTGGCAAAGGCCAGACCTCGTTTTGAAAACTCTAAACATAAAAAAAGACCATCATATTGCTGATATCGGCTCAGCGACAGGCTATTTCCCTATTCGCCTGGCGAAAAAAGCTAACAAAGGCAAAGTATGGGCGATAGATATAGAACCTAATCTTGTAGACTTCCTTAATAAGAGGGCAGTTAAAGAAGGACTTGATAATTTAACGAGTATACTTGGTACCCCTTCTAATCCACTCATTCCAAGTCCCGTGGATATGATCCTTACAGTCGACACTTACCACCACATATCTGATCGTGTGATTTATTTTAAAAATATCAGCAAGAAACTTAGGAAAAATGGCCGATTGGTTATCATCGATTTTAAAAAGGGAGATTTTCCTGTAGGCCCAAGAGATAGTATGAAACTGGAAGAAAGTCAGGTTATCCAAGAATTATCAAAGGCCGGATTTACGCTAAAAGAGAATCATCAATTTCTCCCTTATCAGTATATTTTAGTTTTTAGTCTTTAACTTTCTAAGATGACCATGAACAAAGAGAAATATTGTGGCCCATGACATGCCATAGTACACATTCCACTGCCAAGGTCCCTCGACAATAAAAGAGTTAAAGCTAACCCCAGCGAAATTAAATAAGTAGGCAAAGAAAACTGTCGGCCCATTCAATTGTGACCGAGTAAAACGATGCCATACGAGTTGGCTAAAGAAGAGTGCGGCCAGTGCGCCACCAGACCATGAGGCAATTTTTAGTCCTAAGACTAGAATTCCTGATGAGTGACTTGCTAGCACAGCTACGAAAAAGAGAAGTGTCGATATTATAAGAGTATCTATTTTAAGATATTTTTTAATCTTATGAATATTACGATGAGGCCAAATTTCACTCCACATGACACTTGAAAGGGCATTTATAGTCGAATCAAGGGTACTCATCGTTGCCGCAAGAACTCCAGCAAGCATTAAACCTTTTAAGGGTGAAGGAAAGTACTGTGTGATGAAGTGAGCAAAAATCTCATCCTCTTTTACACCCACTGGAAAAGGTACAAACTGATAGAAACCAAATAGTAGGGCCCCAATACTAAGAAAAAGTAGTCCTACAAAAATGGAAAAGAACGTACTAAAGAAAATGGAGAGCTTTGCTGTTTTTTCATCTTTTGCGGCCATTAATCTTTGGGCAAAGTCCTGGTCAACTCCATGAGTACACATATCAAATAAAATACCACCACTAACACCGACAAAGAATGTAAGCCATTTTTCACCAGAGAAAATCCATGTGTGACCAGAATACTGGGCCGTACTGTAGAGTTCCCACCAGCTTTTATCTGCAACCTCTGGAATAATATAATGAGCAGCAAAACCTCCGCCTATAAAGAGAATCGTTTGTAATAAATCGGTTCTAACAACGGCCTTTAATCCTCCTATTAGAGTATAGAAGAAGGTCAAGGTCGTAATTATAAGTAAGGCCCAATATATAGAAAGCTCAAAGAACTCTGCTACCAGGATAGAACCGGCATAAAGTCTTACACCGACGGCGAGAAGCTTGGTCACAGAATAAATAATAGCAGTAAACCTGGCCCCTAGCTCTGTGGCATCCTCTTTTCCCATTATCGCATAAAGAGTAAGGCCTTTATTGTAAATAAGGGGAACGATATAATGGGCAATGAGAAAGCGTCCCAATATTGCGCCCAAGTAAAGATGGATGAATGAAAAGTCTTTCGAAAAAGCAAAGGCGGGAATCCCAATAAATGTCAGGGCGGATACTTCAGTCGCAATAATTGAGCCCATGCTCTCTATCATGCTCAGACTTCGCCCGGCCAAATACTGATCATTCACAATATCAGCATCTGTGGCCTCATGGGCCAAGTTCTCTCGCTTAGAGAAGTAGGCCACAACAAATATAAGTATTAAATAAAGACCAATCACTAGCCAATCAAGCATAAACACCTCTTTTATAAAGGATATTTTAACCCTTGAATGACTATTAGTGAAAAAGAATCATGTCAGTATAGTTATTTAACACCGAAGATTTTAAAGAAAAAGTTGCTTCTTTAGATAAGGTTAAAGGCAATGCAGACAACAGAGGAAAATATAAATTTTTTCGGTTTTTATCGAATAATTGAATATGACCAACTTCTAGAGTGAGATTACCTTGCTTTATAATTTCCGCGATGCTCGCTATGCCCTCACCTAGATCTTTAAACGCATGAAGTTTTCCAGAGTATACAAGAATCCTTTCATGAGGATGGTCGACCAAGTGTTCAGAGAGAATATCGGCCATCACCTGATCCCTAAAGATTAGACCATCTGAAAAGTTTGCTCTAATAAAACGTTGTCTATCATCTAGGGCCAAAATTTTAAGACCTGATTCTTTAGCCGCTTTAATCAATTCTAAATAACCATCAAGTTGATATTTCCATTCACCAGCTAAAACGACCTTTAATTCGTTAAGGTCTATGATTTCATTCAAATAATCATTAACTGCACTTTGACTTTGATAGTTAAACATCTCTAAAGCTAGTACATCAAAACTACTCGTCGCCTCTATTGCCTTGGCCAATTCAAATTGATTTTTATGAAAGGTATGGCGCTCTCCCACCATTACAACTTGCATGGAATCAAATTCTTTTAAAGCATCAGCTAGACTTGTCTCTACTATTTTTGAACTTTTATACAACTCACAAACAAACTCTTTATAAGTGCCATTATTAAATGAAGAACCCGAAAGACAGCTCTTATAAAGTCTTTTATTACCCGAAAAACTAAGACCAGTCTCAATCCCTGTCATCCAGGTTACTTCTTTGTCCCTTGGATAAAGGAAGTGATCGGACGCCAACGGCGTTGCCGCGAGTTGAGCAGAACCGAATAGAAAAACAAGCAATATCAACAAGTTAAAGATAGGTCTTATCATTTGCTTATCATACCTTGGCAAAAGTTTTAGTGAGAATATTTGAAAAGTTTACTCAAATTCTATGAAAACCAAGCTCTCATGGTATGAATTTTTATGAAGAAAATCACCCTTATCCTCACCTTCCTATTTTCATTTGCAACTCTTTCTCAAGGGGAACTTGAAATTCAATGCAAAATGGAAGGATTAAGTTTTGACATGGTAATTAAGCGAAGCCCAGATACATCGAGAGTCTATGCACTTCTTTTTACTATTGATGATTTAAAAAGTTATCTTCACCTAAGCAATGATCTGATAGAAGAAGAAAATAATGAACGCTTTATCTTTCAAAATAAAGAAAATGGTGAATACCTAAAAGTCGATCTGACAACGAACTCTGGAACAATATTCTTGCCTCTTGATGGCCTAGAAGGAAAAGAGTTCAAACTCCTAGAATGCCAATCTACAATAATATCTAATTAATTATCGTTAGCGGCTTTAAGAGTTATCACTTACAAACGGTCCAAAGAGAATCAATAAAGTAACCATTTGAATCCGTATAATTCTTTAATATCTTAAAACCAGTACTCGACGCCAAACTATCTATATCAGATTGAAGGTACTTATAGGAGTACTCCATATGAATGGCCTCCCAGGCCTCAAACTTAAAGCTTTTACCAACTTCATCAATCGTTACTGTATGTTGGCACTGGCTAATCAGATAAGATTCCATTGCTCCCGTTTGAATATTGTATAATCCCTGATGCTGAAAGTTCTCTCTTTTAAAGTTCCCTTTTAGGAGGTCATTAATTCTATCTAAAACGTTAAAGTTAAATTCTTTTGTGATCCCTTCTTTGTCATTATAGGCGTCATAGAGAACATCGAGATCTTTTTTAAGGTCAAAACCAATAAGAACCAAGTCACCATCATTGAGGGAATGCCACAAGTGACGCAGAAAACGTAGAGCAGTAGGTCTATTAAAGTTACCTATATTAGAACCAAGAAATAGCACCATATTTCTCTCAGAAGCATTTTCAGTTAGCCAACCTAGACCCTGGAAGTATTCGGCAACTAGACCTAATACATCAAATGGTATTGGCCCATACTCCTTCTCGAGATTCCCTAAGAGAAACTCTACTGCGGCCTTTGATATATCCAAAGGAACATAGTTAAATTCTCTTTTTTCTTTCAAGAGGGTGTTTAATAATAGAATTGTCTTTGCTCCATCTCCACAGCCAAGCTCTACAAGGTTAAACTTTTCTCCACTAACGAAGCTCGTTATATCCTGAGAGTACTTTTGGAGGATTTCCGCTTCACATCTCGTGGGGTAATACTCATCAAGCTGCATAATTTTCTTAAAGAGTTCACTCCCCTTATCGTCGTAAAAGAGAAGAGAAGGTAAAGACTTTGGTCGGCTAGAAAGTCCCTCTAGCACAGAAAGTGCCATCTCATGAGTCGGGTCGTTCTTAATATCTGGATTTAAAATTTGAATATCTTTTTTAATCATTCACGCACACTATCACAAAGTCGTATTTCACTCTAGGGCAGCGAGAAGAGAATACCTTGTAAAAAACCATCATAATCTACTGCTAACTTGCCGAATATTCATAAAGTTTATGCCTATTAATGTTTTTATAAAATATGATAATCTTCCACCATGAAAAAATTGAAATTATTTCTACCAGGACTTTTAGTCGCGGCCACCGGCGTGGGCGCAGGCGATCTCATCAGTGGTGCCCTTGCTGGTCACTACCTCGGACTTCTATTATGGATTCCTATAATTGGCGCACTTTTAAAATATATACTCACAGAAGGTATTGCGCGCTATCAATTTGCAACAGGTAGGCCACTCGTTCATGGTTGGATAGAAGACCTTGGTAATTGGGTTAAAGTTCCTTTTCTTGTCTACCTTCTACTTTGGTCTTATATGGTGGGCGGTGCTCTTATAAATGCCTCAGGTAGTTCTCTCAATACTCTTTTTCCGATTACCCATGGAAAGTATATTTATGGAATTTGTCTCTCTCTCTTGGCCATCGCCATTGTTCTCCCAGGAAATTTCGCTTTCTTTGAAAAAATCATGACCTTATTAGTTGGAGTCATGTTTTTTACAGTCATTTCCACATCATTCCTATTTATTGATAAACCAGGCGAGCTTTTTCTTGGCTTCCTATCCGTCAAAAATCTATCTCTTATTGATCCGTGGTTTTTGGCCGTTCTTGGTGGCGTTGGCGGAACTCTAACCATCCTAGGTTATGGCTACTGGCTTCAAGAGAATGGTCGTAAAGGAATTCAAGGGTTAAGAGAATCTAAAATTGATTTGGCCATGAGCTATAGTCTTACCGCACTTTTTTGTGTTTCTATGATGATCCTTGGTCACCAACTTCCGGAGGTTAGCAAAACTGGTTCTATCTTTATCAACCAAGTTGCCCAATTATTTACTCTTAAAATAGGTCCATGGGGGGCCCTACTTTTCAAGATAGGCTTCTTTTGCGGTGTCTTTTCTTCTCTGTTAGGTGTGTGGCAATCCGTGCCTTACCTCTTTAGCGACTTATTTCATCTTCATTATAAATTGGAAGTTAAGGATATCAAGAAAACGACTGCTTATAGAGGATATTTACTTTTTATCGCAATCTTACCTATGACTAGTTTGCTTATAAAGTTTCAGGCCATACAACTTCTCTATGCTGTCATTGGTGCTTTCTTTATACCTCTATGCGCCTTAAGTTTAATCATCTTAAATAATGGTCAGAATATCCCTTTAGAATTTAAAAATAACTGGGCAACAAATCTACTTCTCGCTATTACCCTTATTTTCTTTGTGATAAATGGCGCTAGACTTGTCTTCTAAAGAATCACCGTCCGGTGGTGTCAGTAAACGCTGAGGTTATCTGACACGAGAGAATTGATATCACATTAAGCTTCAATAACTCGTTGATGACCTTCCGCTAGGTTTTGTGAATGACTACGAATCTTTCTCAAACTCACAATAAGGTCAGAATAAGTAAGGGCAGTCATTGGTTCATAGCGGCCCTCTCCAACTCTCTCGAGGTGACGACCACGAATAACATTGGCTTCTTTTCGAAGCTCTTCTGAGCGTCGATACATCTGATCCATATCAATAGATTCGTATTCTAGGAAAGCATGACCTATCCCATAATAATAATCGCGAATATCCTCAAATAAGTTAAAGAAGTCCGCTCCTGCTTCTTCATCAAGGAGGACTTCAATCGGCATTCTTTTTGAGTAATTGGCCACATTTGCTAAATAATCACTAATCGATTCAAACTCGTCTGCCACTTTCGTTAAGCTAAGAGCATCTTCGGTTTCTTTGGCACTTAATGGTCTTTCAAGTAACTTCAAAACAAATAGAGTTATTTCTTTTTGAATATTATCGCAGGCCTGCTCATATGAATGAATTTTTGAAATCGTTTCATTAACTTTAGTTTTATCAACTTCACCTCTTAACAGTTTTTCTGTAAGCATAAAGGTACGGTCAACAATATCTTTCATCTTATTGGCCTCAACTCGTGCTTGAGATAGTGCAGTAGCAGGAACAATATTAGAAGGATCACCAAGCATCACAAGATGATGCTGTTCCTTTGGCCCTTTATCCGGAGTAATTTTAGTAACAAGAGCAGCAAGTGTTCTCAAAAAGGGAAGAAAGATAAGAGCGGCCGAAACATTAAAAACCGTGTGACCAGAGGCAATGTGTACCGCAATCTTAGAATACTCGCCTTTATCATTTACAAAATTCGGATCTCCAGGAATAAGCCAATCAATAAATTCGACGTAATAGGGGAATATACAAAAAATAACAAATACACCTAGAAGGTTAAAAATGGCATGAGCGCGAGCGGTTCTCTTTGCTTCAATATTGCCACCGACAGAGGCCAACAATGCCGTAATTGTCGTACCAATATTTTCTCCAAGAACTAAGGCCGCCGCCGTATGAAATTGGATGACACCACTCATGGCCAAGGCCATGGTAATCCCGAGCATTGCTGAACTTGATTGGACGATAACAGTTAGAAGACAACCAACCGCAATAGAAGCGAGGTAAGCCCCATAATTTTGGTCGGAAAAATAAGCAATCGCATTGAGAAACTCTGGCATATTTCTCAGAGGCTTAAAGGCACCACTCATAAGGTCTAGGCCAAAGAAAATCATACCTATACCAAATATAATCCTACCAAGTTGGCGCAGGTTATTTGTTTTCCCAAAGAGAAGAGGAAAGATGCCAATGCCTATAAAGAGCAGACCATATTTCCCAACTTTTATTGAAATAATCCAGCCTGTGATAGTCGTACCGATATTGGCGCCAAAGATAATGCCGATCGCTTGATGAAGCTGCATCAGTCCAGCATTCACAAACCCGACCACCATAACTGTGGTCACAGAAGAACTTTGAACCAACATGGTAACAACGATACCGACAACTAATGCTGATATACGGTTTTTTGTCAGGGTGCTGATGATCGTTTTAATCATGTCACCGGCCACAGACTGAAGGGCCTCAGACATAGATTTCATGCCGTAGAAAAACACGCCTAGACCACCAAGAACGGTATAGATAATTTTAAAAACTTCCATGAAGTCCTCTCTTTGGTCCTTTATAATTCAGATGGAAATTGTAACAATCGTGAGCGAGCACAGCTAGAGATTTTACGTTTAATTACTCTGTTTAACAGCTTTCCCATCATTGGCCAATTAAACCCTAACAGAAGGCGGCTCTGGCCAACACTATAGGCCTAGCTTATCGAGTTCCAATAAAATACTTATTATTGATGATAGAGTTTCAATATTCCCGTATATTAAGCCCATGGACGATCAAAGGCGTAATTTTTTAAGAGTTTGTGGGACCTTTTTAATAGGTTTAATGACTTCCTGCTTAAAAATTGGAACGCCAAAGGGAGAGGCAAGCATGACTAACGAAAAAAAACTAAAGATGGTCCTGGGTCCCAAAGAACAACATTGGGTTGGCGATGGTTTTCATGTTCATACCCTAGTAAGCCCTTCGCCAGAGCTCTACCCCTCGATCACCCCATTTCTTTTAATGGACTATGCCCCACCAAGCGAGTTCAAGCCTACATCAAAAAAACTAGGCGTAGGCGAACACCCACACCGAGGTTTTGAAACCGTTACTTTTGCCATTAATGGTGAAGTTGAACACAGAGACTCTGCAGGTGGCGGCGGTATTATCGGTACCGGCGATGTTCAGTGGATGACGGCGGCCAGTGGTCTTGTCCATGAGGAATTTCATTCCAAAGAATTCGCTAAAACGGGTGGAACTTTTGAAATGGTTCAGCTGTGGGTTAATCTCCCTGCTAATAAAAAAATGACCCCACCACGTTATCAAGGCGTTAAGAACGAGCAGTTTCCGAGAGTCCAACTAGGGGAACAAACGACAGTTCAAGTTGTTGCAGGTAAATGCCTTGAAAAAGTCGGCCCATGCAATACCTATACAGATATTAATGTGTTTCTTGTGGACAATAAGTTAAAGGACAGCATCGTCCTAAACTTCAAAGAAGGCACAAATTCTTTGGTATTGGTTTTAAGAGGAAAGGTTTTCAATGAACAAAAGCCCCTCACAGAAAAAAGCCTTCTCATCTATGAGAGAGAAGGTGAATCTATAAAACTGGACCTTGAAGAAAATACTAAACTTTTGGTTTTGAACGGCGATCCAATTGATGAGCCAATTGCAACCTATGGTCCTTTTGTCATGAATACTCGCGAAGAGCTTATGCAAGCTGTAGAGGATTACCAATCCGGGAAGATGGGCTACCTTTAAGAAACCTCGGTAATTTAAATTCAAAAGAAAATAGAAAAAGCGAAAGATAAGGAGCGAACAATGGGCAGATTAGTAGATGGAAAATGGCATGTAGCAGATGTCATCACAAGTGATGATAAAGGCGCCTATGCACGCATACCACGCTCTTTTCTAGATACGGTGGCGCCAGATCATGAGAAATTTAAACCTGAAAGTGGACGCTACCATCTCTATGTAAGCTATGCCTGCCCCTGGGCGCATCGAACTTTAATCTATCGCCAACTGAAAAGTCTAGAGGACCATATAAGTGTCAGTGTTGTTTCCCCAGATATGCTTGATCAGGGCTGGATTTTTGACCCTACTTATCCAGGAGCAACAAAGGAACCATTCTATGATTACGATAAACTGTATAAGATTTATCAAAAAGCAGATCCACAGATAAACACAAGTGTTACGGTTCCCATCCTTTGGGACAAGCAGAATGAAACGATTGTAAATAATGAGTCCTCTGAAATTATCCGAATTTTTAATACAAGTTTCAATCAACTAACAGGTAATGAAGCCGACTACTATCCCCTAAAGCATCGCGAGGAAATCGACCAACTCAATGAAATGATTTATGAAAGTGTAAATAATGGTGTGTATCGCACAGGTTTTGCAAAAACCCAACAAGCATACGACGAAGCCGTTAACAGTTTATTCCAAACACTTGATCGATTAGAAGAATGCTTAGAAGGGAAGAAATTTCTTTGCGGAGAGGATCTAACAGAAGCGGACCTAAGACTAATTCCAACTCTACTTCGTTTTGATATTGTTTACTTTACTCACTTCAAATGTAATGTCAGAAGGATAAGTGATTATAAAAACCTTAGGCGCTACTCGAAGGACTTGTACGAAATCCCTGCAATCCAAGAAACAACTAACTTTGATCATATAAAGAGACATTACTATTATTCACATGAATCAATAAACCCTCATCGAATAATCCCGAAAGGTCCAGATCATATTATTTAAGCTCAATGGACGTGGCCTTAACAGAAAAGCTATAGATACAGGGTATTAAGACTAAGGTGATAAAAGTACCAATCGCCAGGCCCCAACCCATTGTTAGCATCATCTCTGCCAAGAGTGAATCATAGCCACCAAGACCATAAGCAGTTGGCAAAACACCAACAACTGTAGTCACTGTCGTCACAACTACAGGACGCAAACGAGTCGCGGCAACTTCCGCCAAGACTTGGTGGTTACTCACGCCCCCATGCTTAAGAGTATTGTCGATCTTATCAATCATAACGATAGCATCATTGATTACAACACCTATCATCCCAAGGGCACCAATAGCTGCGAAGAAACCATAAACACTCATTCCATGGGCAATCAGTACGTAAACAATACCTGCCAAACCAAAGGGAACGACGGATAATACAATAAAAGGCTTCACCATGGAATTGAACATAATCACCAATATGAGATAAATAAGAATAATCACCATGAAGACAGAGTCCCGAAATTCCCCCTGACTTTCACGAGAATCTTTGACTTCACCAGACCAGGCCAAAACAGCTGTTGGATATTGATTGTAAAGTTTAGGAAAAACATCTCTCTCTAAACGCTCAGCCACTTGAAGAGGCGTGGTTGAAGCACCTGGTTTAGGGTTAGCAAAAACAGTCGTTACTCTTTTAAAGTTAGTGCGAGTGATATTAACAGGTTTCTTTAATTCTCTAAGTTCTACCATATTTCTTAGAAAGGTTAAATTCCCAGAACGATTTGGAACCCTTAAGTTCATCAAAGTATCTAAGTTTTCTTTTACATTGTCATAGACTGTTAGGCGGACATCAACTTCTTCGTCCCCTTTGTTGATACTATAAAGGATGGACCCTTCAACAAAAGCACGTAAGGTTGTCGTTAACTGACTCGGGGCCACGTCATACTTAACCAGACGGTCTTGTTTAATTTGAAAGACGTACTCATTCTTTAAAAGCGGCACTTCTACTTCAACATCAACGATGTCATCCATGCTTTTAAGACTTTCTTCAAGGCTTTTAGCAATGGCCGCCCTCTTCTCGTCATTATTTTCTAAGATTTGCAGCTCTAGGGCAGTTCCTGAAGAATTGCCCCAGCGACCTCTCAAAAAACGGATATCTACTATTCCCGGTAATTCCTTCGTTCTCGCCTTCCATTGCTCCAAAAGTTTATTGAGAGAAATATTTCTGTCATCGGCCGGAATAAGTTCCACGAGAATTGAGGCTTCATTCTCTCGAACTTCCCCTCCCCTACGAGAAAGGCCAATGCTAGAACGAGAGGCCACAACATTGGCAGTATCTTCATAGAAAATCTTTTCCATAGGACTTATCGCCCGTGCTGTTTCTTTTCTAGTAAATTCTTTCTTGGCCTTAACTTTTATAAAAACTTCCTGACTCTCCTCACGAGGGAACATCACAAATTTCATTTTTGTTTGATAAAGAAATAATCCCCCAAGTAAAAAAACACCAAAGGCCGCAAGAATCGCGATACGAAAGCGAAAGACTTTTAAGAGAAAGCCCGCATATTTCTTTTCGTAACGATGATACCAAGAGTCTGCCGTATCTTCTTTAGAGAAACGGTCTAAAACCGGAGTCCGACCTGCCAAATGACCGGGTAAAATAAATAGCGACTCAATCAAAGATCCCAGGAGCATTAATATGACAATCAAAGGAATATAAGAAACAAGCTTTCCAAAAAATCCTTCAAAGAAAATCAAAGGAATAAACGCTACACAAGTCGTAATGATACTTGCAGTAATTGGTTTGATCACTTCGACGGTACCTATAACGGCGGCTTCTTTAATAGTTTTCCCAGACTCTCTATGACGAGAAATATTCTCAGCAATAATAATCGCATCATCTACGACAATACCTAAAACAATGATAATGCCCGCAAGGGTCATATTGTTAACAGTATAACCGGCGAGCTGAGCAACTATCAAAGTGAAGGCAATACTAAAGGGAATCCCCATCGCCACCCAAAAACCTGTTTTTAAATTAAGGAATAAAAGAAGAACTAAGATAATGAGAACAAAGCCTAACAATCCATTGGTTGTTACGATGTCTAAGCGGTTTGTCACAGCATAGGATTCGTCATCCATGAGAACGATACCAATGGGGGCGTTCTCATTGGCCTTTCTAAAGTTCTCAATAAAACGCATGACTGCAGCCTGCGCCGTCAAAATGTCCGTAGAGACGTTTTTCTTAACATTAATAAATACGCCTTCATGACCATTGATTTTAAATATGGAATTGCTTTCAATATAACCATCTTCTACAGACCCTACTTGGCCTAGGTTGATTTGGGCGCCACTATAATTCCCTCGCAAGACAAGCTTCTTAAGACTCTCCACATCCTCCAACTCGTTAAGCGCAGTTACCTTGCTCTCCCCTTTATCTTTTAAGGAGCCAATTGGTGCGCGAACATTATTGCTTTGAATCTGATCTCTAATGGCCGCGAGAGTAATTTGATTACTAATTATTTTCTTCGGGTCAATTTTTATTTGAAGTTCAGGCTTTCTATAATGGGATTTTTCGATAGAGGCAATCTCTGGCAAGGCCAATAATTGATTCTCAAAACTTAGAATATAACTTTGAACTTGAGCACGAGAAGCTACATCGAGAAACTCATGGTCCTTGTGATAGATGCCAATATCGAGGATTGCTTTTTCAGCGCTTTTGAATTGGCGAATACGAGGCAAATCTCTGACTTCACTTGGGAGATCAGTACGAAAGATTGCATCTTTAATTTCTTGCAGGACTTCGTCTTTATTAGGGTAATCGTCATCAATTGTTATTCGTAGGCTGCTGGCCCCGACACTTGAAGTCGCAACGATCTCTTCAATTCCAACCACACCCTTAAGCTCGTCTTCCATGGGCTTGGTTACAAAAAGCTCAACATCTTCAGCCGCTGCGCCAGGATAAACTGTATTGATGCGAACCCAGTTACTCGCAAATTCTGGTAACTCTTCCTTACCTATGCGAAACCAAGTGAAGACTGCCATCAGAATAATGCCAAAAAAGAGAACATTTGTTATGAGGTGGCGCTCAACAAAGTATGAGATAATGTTTTTCATAAGGAGCATCTTATCTTCACGCTCTTGCCTTAGCTATAGGCAAAAGCCCGACAACTAGAATACAGACTCTAAAAGATAATCATCATAAGTAATTTCTTTATCGTAAGTAACCGCTTTATCTAAAGTAATAACGCGATTTGCTACAGTCTGAATAAACTCATGATCGTGAGTCGTAAAAAGTACGGTTCCGTCAAAACGGATGAGCCCTTCATTTACGGCCGTAATACTTTCCAAGTCTAAGTGGTCTGTTGGTCCATCGAGCATCAAAACATTTGCACCAGAGAGCATAAGCTTGGAGAGCATACAACGAACTTTTTCCCCACCACTTAGAACATTGGCCTTTTTCTTGGCCTCTTCACCCGAGAAAAGCATTTTTCCTAAAAAGCCACGAATAAAAGATTCATCTTTATCGTTAGAATATTCCCTTAACCAATCGACAAGACTATCAGTACTATCAAAGAATTTTTTATTATCTGAAGGAAAGTAACCAAGCGTTGTCGTAACACCCCATTCATAGGTCCCGCTATCCGGCTCGATTTCTCCACCGAGGATTTGAAACAAAGTCGTCACGGCAATAGAGTTATCACTCAAGAAGATGGCCTTTTCACCTTTTCTTAAGGAGAAGCGCACATTATCAAGAATCTTAACCCCATCAATCGTTTTCGTAAGGCCATCGACTCTTAGGAGTTCCCTACCAGCTTCACGATGGGACTCAAAATGAACATAAGGATACTTGCGTGAACTAATGGGAAGGTCATTAATATTGAGCTTCTCTAATTGCTTTTGCCTTGAGGTTGCTTGCTTTGATTTAGAAGCATTGGCAGAAAACCGTTGAATAAATGCCTTAAGCTCAGCCGCTTTTTGTTCAGACTTCTTGTTATCGTCAGAACGTAATCTCTGAGCGAGCTCACTTGAGGATTTCCAAAAATCATAATTACCAGCATAAATGGTAATCTTAGCAAAGTCTAAATCAGCTATGTGGGTACAAACTTTATTAAGAAAGTGACGATCGTGAGAAACAACAATCACTGTATTTTTAAAGTCCATTAAAAAGTCTTCAAGCCACTTAACTGCTTTAATATCTAAGTGGTTGGTTGGCTCATCTAATAACAACACATCAGGTTGTCCAAAGAGCGCCTGGGCCAAAAGAACCTTCACTTTATCACTGCCGTTTAGGTCCTTCATCATTTTGTCGTGAAACTCTGTGCCGATACCAAGTCCTGCCAGCATAATTCCAGCATCAGACTCGGCTTCCCAACCGTTCATCTCTGCAAAATCAGCTTCAAGTTCAGAGGCCTTGATTCCATCTTCATCAGTGAAGTCTTCTTTAGCGTAGATGGCATCTTTTTCTAACATGATTTTATAAAGTTTATCGTTGCCCATAACAACTGTTTGGAGAACGGGATAATCATTAAAAGCGAAGTGGTCCTGCTTGAGGATGGAGAGCCTCTCACCAGGGGCCATTGAAACTTTTCCCGTTTGGGGCTCAATTTCATTAGAAAGGATTTTAATAAAAGTAGATTTACCTGCACCATTGGCGCCGATCAATCCATAGCAATTGCCGGGGATAAACTTAATATTGACATCATCAAAGAGCTTGCGCCCACCAAAGCTAAGACTGACGTTATCTGTGCTGATCATCAGGTCCTCCATCGAGGAATTCTCTTCCCCGTAAAATTATCTCAATTCACGGGGAGCTTAACTTATATGGAGAATATTGACCAGTATGGTCTTAAGAACTCTTTAATAGTTACCTATCTGGCCGATCTACCAAGTACCTGTATTTTCCATAGATTTCCACGGCTCCTGGGGTTCTAAAGGTTCACCTTTTTGGAGAAGTTCAATGGAAATACCATCTGGAGACTTAATAAAGGCCATATAACCATCTCTTGGAGGACGGTTAATGGTGACTCCCTTGTTCATTAAATCCAGGCAAGTTTTATAAATATCATCAACTCTATAGGCTAGATGCCCAAAATTACGCCCACCCAAATAATTCTCGGAATCCCAATTATAGGTAAGCTCCACTAGGGGTGCCTTATTTTCTTTGGCGTGATCAAGGTCCTGAGAAGCGGCCAAGAAAACTAAAGTAAATCGCCCCTTTTCGCTGTCATGGCGACTGATCTCAACGAGGCCGAGCTTTTCACAATAAAAACTTAGCGATTCTTCTAAATCTTTTACTCTCACCATAGTATGTAGGTATTGCATGCTCTCCCCCTGAAAACTGGCCGTGCCAATATATCTCGCCCAAGAATACATTGGCTAGAAAATGAATCTTCTGAATTACATGAGTTAATATAGCTTATTTGTTATTTTCCTAAATCCCCTGATAGGTCTGGATGTAATTAGATTTTGATATTGAGCTTTAACAGTTAGCTCCTATTTAAGGTGTAAAGAATTCTTGAACTTAAATAAATACAGTAACTTATGCATTAATTAAATTAAAAAAGCTTAGCTAAAACCTTTAAGAGTTTGAACTAAACCCGATAAGTTTATAATGAAACTTAAGTTTATTGACCCTATTTTAAATATCGGACTAAAGCATGTAGTGGGTGTTAGGGAAGAGCATCGAGTAAGGTTTATAAACCGCATGCTCTTCTTTGGTTTTTGCTCTTCCATTTTCTTTATAATTGTAAATTCTTACTATGGTTTAGAGAGGCCTACCTATCTCGCCATAAGCTCGCTACCAATTCTTGGCTTCAGTTATTACTTAAATTCATTGGGATATAACCGCCTATCAGCATGGTTTTCCCTTTTTTTTATGAGTGCATTAATTATGGCAATTTCTTATGACATCAAATCAGATTTAGGGTTTCACTACCTCCTGTTTGCCATTCTTGGTTTGCCTGGATTTACTTTACCAGTGCAGAAAAGAAAATCTATTCTCACTTTAATGGGCGCAGTTTTAGCTATGATCGCGACCATAATCTTTTTTGATTTTGATCAAAAAGGCATGACTGTAATACCAGTTGAAAATATACAAAGTATTCGTCTCCTTGTTTTTCTACAGGCCAGTGCACTTTATATTTTCAAAGTACTTTCTAATTTAACTGAGATGAATAATCGCTATAATGCCTACCTTGAAAATAATTCAAAGTTAGAGAATCAAACAAGGATGAGCGACCTTGGCCGTCTAACAGCAGGGATAGCCCATGAGATAAATAATCCTCTCACTGTCATTAGAGGCTCATCATCATATTGTTTAAAGAGGCTCCGAAATAATCAACTTGATAATCAACGCTTAAAAAGTGAACTTACGAAAGTGACAAAGCATGTCGACAGAGTTGTAAAAATAGTCGAAGGGCTTCGCTTTGTCTCTAGAGATGCTACTAATGATACTTTTGAACCTCATGATGTAAATGAAGCTATTAAAGATGCTTATGAACTTTGCCGTTATAAACTTACAAGTGAAGGGGTAACTTCCAATTTTGTACCTCTCTATACTCAAGCCACTTGTAATATAAGAATTGTTCAAATTGAACAAGTTGTTTTCACCTTAATATCAAATGCCATCGATGCTTTTGGCGAACAAGAAGAAAAAAACATTTCGATTGTTGTCTCAGAAGGAAACAAAGATGTCTTTATAAGAGTAAGAGATAATGGGCCAGGGATCCCTGCAAAGATTAAGCGTGAGGTGCTCAAACCCTTTTTTACGACAAAGCCTGTCGGAAAAGGTACGGGACTAGGCCTTAGTATCGCTTCAGAAATCATCCAAAAACATAATGGCCATCTTATCGTCGAAGATAGTCTAGAAGGTGCATCATTTCTAATCAGACTACCTAAAGTTATCAAAAAAAATGACCAGGAATCAAAAGCCGCCTAAAAGTCTTTGAAAGAAGCTTTTATCAAATCCTCAACTTCTTTTATATGCATTGTTTTTCTATGATAGAGAGCATAGAAAGGTAAATCTTCCGTGAAGGGTATTTTTAGAATCTCAATATCACCTTTTTGAACATCCTCTAGAACTCCAATCTCAGGTAAAATTGCCACTCCCTCATTACTATTAGCAAAGAACCTCAGTAAGGAAATATCATCCGTTTCTAATTTGTAATTAAATGAATGAGGAAATGTTTTATTTAAGCGTGACTCGAAATCATTATGTCGAAAAGGGTAACTAAAAACATAGGCATCAATTTTCTGAGGTTTCGATTTATCATTGGTTAGCTTCTTGATGATCTTCTTTTTCCCAGCGACGCATAAAGGACTTTTTTCAATCACTTTTGTTTTAAAGTTAAGTACATCCTTTCCATGAGGAAGTTGGGTAGTGATGATAAAGTCCAATTCAAAATTGCCACAAAGCTGGAGCAACTCTTCAAAGGCCCCATTTATAATTTCCAATTTAAGGTCATCTGATTGATTAAGAAATCCATGAAAGGCACGATAAAGAAGGTTTCGAGAGACTCCACCAACAATGCCAACTTTAAGGGTTAGTGGCTCACGGCCACCCTCCCCATCCCGAATGATTCTATTTATTTCTCTGCTTTTCTGAAAGATTTCATCAGCAAAATTAAACAACCGAATTCCCGCCTCAGAGAGATGCATTGATCGAGTTGTGCGCTCAAAAAGTTTCTCCTGTAAATATTCTTCTAAAAGAGAGACTTGTTCACTTACTGTTGATTGGGAAACATGCATCTCTTGAGAAGCCTTTAAAAAGCCTCCATGCCGCTTAACCATCCAAAATGAGTAAAGGTGCCTAAAGTTAATCCATTCCATAATTCATTATATCGTTTTAAACTATAAATGTAATCCATATTATCTATTTTACTCGGGTAAGAAAATCTCATAATTTCGCTATAAGTATAAAGATAACGCTAAATCCATTGTGGAGAGAAATCGAAGCAGCGAGGTTTTTTTTCGCCAGGAATTTCATTATGTTTGATCCAGTGATCTACTTTTTTGCTTTTGGTCTTTTCGCAGGGATCCTGAGATCACCGATTAAACTACCTGAACATATTTACCAATTTTTGAGTTCCTACCTACTTATTGCGATTGGCTTAAAAGGTGGCATTGAACTCAGCAAGAACCCTATCGGAGAGCTGGCCCCAAAGGCCATGAGTGTTGCTCTACTCGGTATTTTAATTCCATTGTTGGCCTACCCAATCTTAAAGAAGCTAGGCCACTTTAAAAGAGAAGATGCAGCAAGTATTGCTGCTCATTACGGATCTGTTAGCGTCGGTACTTTCGCAGTCGGTGTCTCTTTTTTACAATCCTCAGGTGTCCCTTTTGAATCCTATATGCCCCTATTCGTTGTTATATTAGAAATACCGGCCATTATTGTAGGAATTATACTCGCTAAAGGAATCAGCAAAGATTTGAACTGGAAAGCCTTGATTCATGAAATTTTTCTAGGCAAGTCCATTGTTTTTATGATTGCAGGACTAGTAATTGGATGGGCTTCAGGGCCAGATGGGATAGGAGATTTAAAGTTCTTCTTTATTGATCTTTTTAAGGGTGCCTTGGCGATATTTCTGCTGGAGATGGGCGTGATAACGGCAAAGGAAATCAAGTCTTTGAAACAATATGGTGGTTTCCTAATTGTCTTCGGTATCGTTATGCCTTTATTTTCCGCACTTATTGGGGCCTATCTTGGTCACGCTCTTGGCCTATCTCTCGGAGGTACAACGATGCTGGCAATACTTTCGGCCAGCTCATCCTACATTGCTGTTCCCGCGGCGATGAAGATCTCAGTTCCAAATGCTAATCCGACACTTTCGCTTGGAGCATCGTTAGGTGTAACTTTCCCGTTTAACGTATTAGTAGGGATTCCCCTTTATTATAAATTTGTAACTACTTTATTTTCAGCTTAAGCTAAATCATCAATCCACGAGAGATTCGGCTCCCTTTCTTGGCATCCCCTTCGGCCCAAGAGATTTGGATCATCATATTCTCCTTCTTAGTCGCATCTTTGCTTCATTTATCGAGAAAGATAAAACTTCTTTCTTGAAACTTAGACGTACCGAGGGGCCAAAAGGTTCATTTTGAATCTATATTATCAAAAAACTTGATAGAAACGATTACTTAAACTACTAATGTTCAGAATCTTGAGTCCCACAATGCGGCATACCTGGGGCATAGGGGTTATGAACTCGGGCCATTTTCTTAGAGTTTTGCACCCATTTCTTCTTCACCATAGGACACGAGTAGGCATTATAGGCGTCACCAAGATCATAGGTGTTTACTAAATGTATTAAGGCCATAGAAACCAAGTGATAATTTTGATTATTGGTCTCACGCTCAGTATCGCTTTTAAGTTCATCCAACTTACCAATGGAAAATTTGAGAAGTTTCTTGATTTCAGCATTTTCAATCGCTTTCATTTTTGTTTTTAGACTTTGAGCTGCCTTTTCAACATTTTTGCCTTCATATTTAAAAAAAGCAGCATGAAGAGACTCATTTGAATCTAAGACAGTAATCAACTTACTCTTTGTTTCTTCTGTTAATTTCTTTCGTTCTCCTGCAAAACTAATATTAGAAAGTAATACAAAATTTAAAAATAAAAACATTAGATTTTTCATGCTTCCTCCTTAATTTGTTTCTTATAATGATTTAAAAAGAGAAAAGGTAATAATAATAAGCTCATAAGTTCAAATATCATGCCTCCCAATATTGGTAAGGCCATCGGCTGAATCACTTCGCTACCAATCGATGTTGCCCATAAAACAGGTACAAGGGCCAAGAGTGTCGTAACTGTCGTCATAACTAAAGGTCGTATTCTTTTGACCGCGGCCTCAATAACCGCTTCCTTAAATTCTATTAAGCTTTTCATCTTAGTTAGTTCTAGACTTTGAAGGTTGGTCATCATCACCACACCATCATCAACAGCAATTCCAAATAAGGCAATAAAGCCAACCCAAACAGCTACAGAAGTATCAATATTAAATATCCACAAGGTCATAAGACCACCACTCAAAGAGAGTGGAATGGCACTAAATACCATAAAAGAAGCAAACCAAGATTTTAATCCCCATCGCATAAGACAGATATTGATCAAGAGAGCTAAAGGAATTAGAAAGAGGAGGCGCTTTTGGGCCCTCTTTTGATTCTTAAACTGCCCTTCCCAAGTAAGCGTATATCCCTTTGGGAGTTCAAGTTCACTTTCGATCTTTGTTTTTGCCTTGTTAACGAGGCATATAATATCACTCCCATCCCCATTAAAGAGAACAGAAAAACGTAACTTACCGGCCTCTGAGTTTAAGACTGCTGGTCCCGTTACAACCTTAATATTTGCCAATTGTTGTAAGGGAATATGATGGCCAAGAGGACTTGGCACCAATACCTTTTTTAGCTGATCAATTCGATCACGAAATTCTTTCTTATAGCGTACACGAATGGGATAACGCTCTCTTCCTTCAAAGAACTGTCCAATAGTCATTCCGCCTACAGCAGTTCGAAGAATTTTATTTATGTCTCCTGTATTGATACCATAGCGTGAGGCTGCCACCCGATCGATCTGAAACTCAATATAAGGTTTACCCGTAATTTTCTCACTATAGACATTCTTAGAGCCAGGGATGGTTTTTATAATTTCTCCGGCCTTCGACGCAAGAGACTCAAGGGTCTCTGGATCATCTCCAAAAATTTTTAGCCCAACCTGAGTCTTGATGCCTGTGGAGATCATTCCAATTCTTGTTTGAATTGGAAAATCCCAAGAATTAACCAGCCCAGGAATTTGAAGTCTTTGATCCAGATCATCCATGATGTCATAGATATCTACTCCTCTTGGCCAATTCTTCTGTGGAACCAAGCGAATAACAGTTTCAAACATGGCAATAGGTGCGGGATCCAAGGCACTATCAACTCGCCCCAACTTACCAACAACCATTTCCACGAGAGGATGCTCTTTAATCACTGAATCAGTATAACTCAATAACTCGCGCGCCTTTGTCATACTCACATCAGGAGTTGTTACTGGCATATAAAGAATATCGCCTTCATTTAAAGAGGGCATGAATTCACTCCCCAGACGCGATAAACTAAATATCCCCATTACGATAATGAGAAAGGGAATTACTAGTAGTACTCTGCCTTGATTAAGAACTTTTCTTAGAATCTTTTGGTAGAAATGTTGTAGGAGGAGACTAGATTTATTTTTTTCTATGGTGGGTAGTTTTCCACGCAGAAGAAAGACTGACAGGGCGGGAATCAAAAAGATGGCGACAACAACTGCCCCCCCCATGGCAAGAGTCTTTGACCAGGCCAAGGGATGAAAGAGTTTTCCTTCACTTCCCTGCAAACCAAACACCGGTAAGAATGTGATGATCGTAGTAGAGACTGCTGTAAGAATAGCGGGAGCGACAGAACGGGCGCCTTTGGTAATCGCACCTAATCGATCTGGAGGATTAGAAGAATCATCATCTAAAATACTACTATAAATGGCCTCCACCATTATGATCCCCATATCAACCATGGAACCGATGGCAATAACAAGGCCTGCCAAACTCATAACATTAGATTCAATACCAATTATCTTCATCAAGATAAAACTTATACCAACGCCAAGAGGTAGAGTTAGCGAAACGAGAAAGCTAGATTGAAAATGAAGAAGAAAGAGACCGATAACGACGATTGTAATGAGAATCTCTTCTAGCAACGCCGTCTTAACTGTTGATAAACTTTTTTCAATCACTTCAGTTCGATCATAAAATGGTTTAATGACAACACCTTCAGGAAGTCCCTTTTTAATGACTTCTAAGTGTTCTTTTACACGCTCTATCACTTCCTTTGGGTTCTCCCCAAAACGCATGGTTACAACACCACCAACGGCCTCTTCACCATTTTTATCTAGTGCTCCTCTCCGGAACGCCGGCCCAACCTTAACCGTGGCCAAATCCTTTACTCGAATGGGTGTTTTATTTTTTATAGCAACTACAACATTTTCAATATCTTCAATACTTTTGAAAAATCCTTTTCCTCGAACAACATATTCGCGACTGCCCTCTTCTATAACCTCAGCGCCCACATCAATATTGGAAACTTGTATCGCCTTAATCACTGCAGAGAAATGAATGTTGTAAGCAAAGATTTTTCTGGGGTCCATATCAATTTGATATTCTTTAACAAACCCACCCACACTTGAGACTTCGCTTACCCCCTGAATACTTTGTAGCTGATAGCGAACATAGTAATCCTGTAGGGATCGTAAATCTCCTAAGGAAAGACGTTTTTCTGCACCAGGCTTGTTTTCTAAGGTATACCAATAAACTTGCCCAAGCCCAGTAGCATCGGGCCCAAGGCGAGGCTGTGCATCGCTCGGTAGACCTTCTAGTATAGAGATTTTTTCTAAAACTCTTGAGCGACTCCAGTAGTAATCGACCTTGTCGTCAAAAATTATATAAAGAGAGGAAAACCCAAAACCGGACATTCCTCGGATAGACTTAACTCCTGGTAGCCCCTGCATCTGAACACTTAAAGGGTAGGTCACTTGTTCTTCGACATCCTTCGGAGATCGTCCAGGCCAGTTCGTAAAAACAATTTGCTGGTTTTCACCAATATCAGGAATAGCATCCACTTTAAGTGTTTGCAGCGAATAAATACTAGCTAATGCTACTAAGGAGAAAAATCCTACGACCCAAACTCTTTTTTGAATGCACTTCTCAAGAAGATTTTCTAACATATTACTCTCCCCTATTAGTGCTGATGCGCGCTTTTTGAAGTCATAGACTCATATCCACCAAATAGTTGGGCCTGAGCATCGAGAAGGAAGTTCCCATCAAGAACAACCTCATCGCCTTCATTAAGGCCGCTGCGAATCTCAACATAACCAGAGGATTCAAAACCTGTTTTTACTATATGAGCATGATAAAGCTGAGTCGATTTTTTAAGCCAAACGACCTTTCTCTTTCCTGTATCGATAATGGCAGATCTAGGCACAACGAGAGGCTCTCCTTTTATCAAGACACTTAAAGAAGCATCCGCGATCATCCCAGGCTTTAGCAAACCATTCTTATTTTTAACAGTCGCCCTTACCTTTAGGGTGCGTGATTGGGGATCTAGTACTGGTGCCACAAAGTCGACCTCACTCTGAAGTTCTGTTCCAGGTAGTGCCGAAAATTTCAATTTAACTTCTTGTCCCAAATTTACTAGAGCAGCATCTTGTTCATAGACATCCATCTCAACCCAAACATCGCTCAAATTTGATAGTTCAAAAAAGTTTTGCCCCTCTTTGAAATACTTTCCAGAAATAGCATGTCTTTTCCGAACGATCCCCGTAGCTTGTGAATAGATTGGGATACTCTTAGGGATTTTCTTTTCCTTCGCCCATTGTTGTAACTGATCCTTCTTTATGCCCCATAAGAGAAGTCTGTCCCGACTTTGTTTTAAAAGATCCTTAAAATCGCTACTCTTATTTTTCTTATAACTTGAAAGATTCACTAGGTACTCTTCCCCTGCAGAAATTAGACGAGGGCTGTAATACTCTAAGACTAAATCCCCCTCTTTAATAAAACTACCTGTGGATTTAACAAATACCTTCTCCACTCGGCCTTGAATACGGGCAGGAATAGAACTCTCCTTATCTTCTGATTGAAGCACATTACCTAACAGCCGCACTTCCTTTTTCATTTGCATCGTTGTAACCGGATAAAGCTGAGGTCTAAAGTGAATGAGTTGTGACTTTCTTAACATCACTTGAGCGATGGCCTTTTCCGCTGCCTGATGGTCTCCACCACCAGCGAGTATCATCGGCGTGCCATCTAGTGGGCAAACCTCTTCTTTCATACTTGTGACCTCAGGAAATTCTTTACAGCGCCACATTTTCGTTTGGCCTTCTGACTCTTCAACAGGGGCTTTTTTTGTTTCATTAGAAACCGTCACTTTTGTTAAGTTCATGTGGCAGATTGGGCATTTACCTGGCTTATCCTCTTTTATTTCAGGGTGCATCGCACAGGTATAATAACTTTCATTATGTTCGTGACTAGTGGAAGTTTTTTCTTTTTCCTGGCAACTCACAAAACCTATAGAAATAAAGAGAAGGATGATTAAATATTTATTCATATAATTTCTCACCTTTTAAAAATTTAAGAGAAAGGTAGGCCTTTTCTAAGGACGATTGAAAATTAATTCTTTTTAAATATAATTCTTGAAGTTTGAGATCACTTTGAAGCAGGTCATTATAGCTTGAGTTTCCGAGAGCATAAGATTTATAGGTTATCTTTTGAGAGTTTTCTGCAAACCGTAGTGTCTTTTGATTAAGGATTTCTAATTCGTTTTGAATACGGGCTATTTGAGTACTTAAGACGCTCAGTTCATTTTCTTTAAAACGTTGATAATTTACCAATGACTTTTGCATTGACTCTTTTTCGTAGTAAGCCTGGGCCTTACCCGCATACTTTGTTTGAGAAAATGGTAGAGGAAGGCTAATCATGGCAGAAACAAAGTCTCCGCGACCATCAATGTTCGATCGTTTTGTATAACCAAGTTTCACTTGGATGTCAGGAACCATATTTAACTGCATCGCCTGATGCTGATAATTCTTCGCCTGTACCTTTGCCTTTAAACTTTTTTCTTTAAAATCTTCACCTTTAGTATTTAATGAAAGAAGCTTCTTCCAAGGAGTGGAGCTATAATCAAAGCTGGGTGCTTTTTCTCCCAATAAATAAGACAATTGATCTTTGACTTGGGACCTTTCAAAACCTAAGGACTGAAGTCCACTTTCAATTTCTGTCTTACGAATTTGAATATCGAGGACCGCCTGCTGAGAGCCTCGTCCATTTGCATAAAGCCTCTTTGATGTTTTTAAGATTTTACTTATTGAATTTAGATTTTCTTTAAATACTTTTCTTTTTTCTCTTATCAGTTTTTCTGTAATTAAGATTTGCCAAAAGTTCTTCAATAGTACTCGATAATGATCCTTAGCTGCGAAGGCCTCTGCATCCCCAAAACTATCCCAGGACTTTTGCTTACGAGCGTACTTGGGGGTTAAAGCTATTTTCTGGGCCACACCAAACTCTATTCCCGTCATTGGTGTTTCATCACTGGCCAGTGTATCTCGGGGAAAGTTTTTAAAGGCGACACTTACCTGAGGATCTCCCCAAGATCCCTCAACCTCGCCCCTTTCTTTGAGACCCTGAGAATTCCTTTCAATAGCTACGACGGAAGAATGGCCTGAGAGTATATCGGCTGCATCTTTAAACGATGTTTTAGCGAATGGCGCTACAAAAGGTAGCAACAGAGATAGCAATAAAATCAAATACTTAGTTGAAAGCATGGACCAATCCTTACTAATTTAAAGATATTTTGAAAATATACGTTAAAGGGTTGGCTTTTGTGACATTAAAGTCGAATATTTTTGATTCTCAAGCTATTTGAAACCACTGAAACCGAGCTTAATGCCATGGCGATACTTGCTAAAACAGGTGGCATCATTGGCCCACCAAAAGGCACTAAAAGTCCCGCAGCGATAGGGATGAGAACGCTATTATAAACAAGGGAGAGGAAGAGGTTTTGTTTGATGATTGTCATGGTCCCTTCACCAAGACGTAAAAAATCCAAAGCTCTCTTTAAATCTCCATGAACGAGAGTTACATCAGCTGTACTCATAGCGACATCTGTACCAGTGCCCATGGCCATAGATAAATCAGCCTGAGCTAAAGCCGGAGCATCATTAACCCCATCGCCTACCATCGCGACCCTTAGTCCCTGGGACTGAAATTCTTTTATCTTTTCGGCCTTAGTAACAGGCAGTGCATGGGCCAAAACATGGTCAATGCCTAACTTTTTCCCCACATGATCTGCAACACTTTGATTATCACCAGTAATCATCCAGGTGGTAATGCCTCTTTCTCGCATTTCATTTATTGTCGCAAGAGATTCTTCTTTTATATCGTCGCCGATAACCAAAGTTGCGACATGTTTGCCCTCTTTTGCTACATATATTAAAGACCCCACTTCTATGATTGCGAGACTCTTATTCAATTCAATATTGTTATCAGTGAGAAGATTTTCATTACCCAATAGAAATTCATTTTCTTCAAATTCGGCCTTAATACCTTTGCCCTTAACTGTCTCAAAGAGATCGGGTTCATCTAATACAAGTGATTCTTTTTCGGCCAAATGTACAACGGCTTTAGATAGAGGGTGTTCAGAAAATTGTTCAATAGAGGCCACTGCTCTTAGTAGGTCATTACGAATTATAGAAGTATCGTAAACCTCTTCAATAACAGAAGGCTTTCCTACGGTTACAGTCCCTGTTTTATCAAAAACAATGACATCTATATTATTCGCTTTTTCGAGAACTTCCCCACCGCTTATAAGAATACCTTTTAGAGAAGCATTGCCAGTTGCCACAACAACAGCAGTAGGAGTCGCGAGCCCAAGAGCACAAGGACAAGCGATAACCAATACCGCAATTAAATTACTAACACTTGTTCCCCATACAGGCTCAGGCCCCATGAAAAACCAGGCTAAAAATGTAAGCAGAGCAATCACAATGACAGAAGGAACAAAGACAGCGCTTATGCGGTCTGCGTATTTCTGTATTTCTGGCTTTGAATTTTGTGCTTCCTCAACGTAATGGATAATCTGGGACAAGAAAGTATTACTCCCAACTTTCTTTGCTTTAAAATCAATTGGGCTGCCACCATTTATGGTGCCTGCTATAACTTGGTCACCCAATTGCTTCAATACTGGAATCGATTCACCTGTTACCATTGACTCATCAACAGAAGACATACCTTTGATAACAGTTCCATCTACGGGAAAACTTGCCCCACTTTTGACACGAATAATATCGCCAACCTGAAGCAGACTGACGGCTACCTCTACAACACCATCATCTTTGATTAACAGCGCCTTTTTTTCAGTCAACTTAAAAAGAGAATTCAGTGCCTCTTTAGTTTTCTTCTTTGCCTTATCTTCAAAGTATTGACCAAGATATATAAAACAAATAATGAAGCCTACGGCCTCAAAATAAACGGTTGGCACTAATCCCCAGGATATCGCCTTCTCTGTCGCTAATGTAAGTAGAGTACTATAGAGAAAAGCAGCGGTTGTTCCAAGCCCTACCAAAGTGTTCATATTAGAATGACCAGTTTTTAGGAAGCGAATTAAAGATGCTTGAAACTTCCAACCAATCCAGAAGTATATGGGTGCACAAATTAAGAGTTGTAGGTACCAGTTTACTTTTTGTGAGGGCCAGCCCATTAATGGCCACATCGCCAAAGAAAAAAGTGCGAGGGAAAGAATTAAGGATATAACAAATTTATAAAAGTTATCCTTTTCCTTTTCCTTATTATCAACTGGCTTCTCTTGGGTTTTCTCTAAACCCTTAAACCCTAATTCAGATATGACCTCTTCTATTTTTAATAGAGAGGCTTTTGACTCAATTCCTTCCTTTAAAACGAAGGAGCCAGTTTCCATGGCATAATTAACCTGAGAGGATTGAATAAAAGGAAGCTTCGCCGTTTCACGCTCGATGCTCGAAGCACAACTAGCACAACTCATACCTTCAATTTTTAAATCAATCTTCTCCATTATAGTTAAGCCTTTTTCATACTTAATACTTCAAAACCGAGCTCTTCAATTGATTTCTTTATCCCCATACCGGAGAGCTTCTCTCCCATAACAGTGACTTCCTTATCATCAACAGAAACTTCGACTGAATTAACTTCCTGAGAGCCCTCAAAGGCGCCTTTTATTTTGCCTGCACAACCACCACATTTGATGCCCTCAACCTTAAATATCATTGTTTTCATATATACCTCCATACCCCTATGGGGTATAGCAGTAATACCTTAGATTAGCAAACCGTAAAATTAGTTAAGAGCATGTCTATTTTTGGGAACATATATTCAACTCGTTAAATGTAAGTAAGAATACTATGATGTAAGAGTTATAAAAAATTATAATAAACATCCTAAATAAGGTTTTCAAACATGAATATCGCTATTTTTTGTATTTTTATCGCTTCTATTCTCCCCGTAATCTTTATCGGTATCGCTAAACTCACGGGAGGATTTAAACTAGGTCATAACCATCAACCTCGTTACCATTTAAACAAGTTGGAAGGCCGCCCATTTCTTGCCAAGTCTGCACATGATAACTCCTGGGAAGCGTTTGCTCCTTTTGCAGCAGCTGTACTTGCTTGCTTCTACACAGGTGTCCCTAAAGTATTTGTTGATCAGCTGGCCATATCGTTCGTAGCACTCAGATTTGCTTATGGAATGGCGTATATTTTGGATAAGCCTACGGCCCGCTCAATTATTTGGTTTGCAGCTTGGATTTGTGTGGTCATTCTCTATTACAAGGCTTGGTCGATTTAAATCATTCTTTAATA
This sequence comes from Bacteriovoracaceae bacterium, assembly GCA_017858255.1. GTDB lineage: Bacteria > Bdellovibrionota > Bacteriovoracia > Bacteriovoracales > Bacteriovoracaceae. The sequence continues at coordinate 20,314 of JAFMBV010000011.1, read as the reverse complement.
AGATGACCAGTTTTTACAAATATAATCGTCTCGTCTTCCACTCTTGGATGGTGCTGTGACATATGGGGGCTACGAAGCCAACTGTGGATTGGGTAATTTCCATGGTCATCCATAAAGGTTCCCTGAATGACAAAGATCTCCTCTCCACCAAAATGAGTATGAGGTAAAAAGACCTCATGGGCCGGCCACTTAACCAAGGCCGTGTTTTCAGTACCGTAGGTGTGAAGAGGAAATACTTTTAAGTTTCCATGACCCTGGCGCCAATCTCCATTTTTAGTATCTATTCGCACCTTGAGGCCATCCATTGGATTGAATTGGTTCAACTTTACCAAAAGTAGGCAGCCTTCTTTACTAAAAGGCGCATGACTTGTACCAGGTGCATTGCGAATGTAGGTTCCTGCAGGATAATTACCTTCTTCATCGGAAAAGATTCCTTCTAAAACGAAAATCTCTTCTCCTAAAGGGTGTGAGTGCTTTCTAAAACTTGTGCCAGGCAAATAGCGCACAAGAGAAGTTGTGTGGCCAGATTCAGCAGCTTCTCTCTCAAAAGGGATTCTCACCACATCTTTTGCGGGAGACTCAACCCATGACTCCTCACTGGGATTAATAAAAACTCTCAAATTAAAATTCATATTGAAATTTTCTAGCATAAAGCCTCCATGTCCAAATCTACACGATAATCTCAAAGATAAAAATTAAATAACCTATCAAGATGGTAGACACTGCAATAGCTCTGAAGGAGGAGGAATTTTAAAATAATCATAAGTATCTCTTATCACACACAAGCCAAAGTCTTATTTTATTTATCTCCTCTTTTTCGTTATTTTCCTTTTGCCAGATAAAAGTCTGCATAACCGGAAAGAAATGGAGAGCATATGAAGAAAATAATATTAGGACTTATTTTACTATCAACCCAAGTTTTTGCCCAAATTGAATTCAATGAAAAGAGAATTGATTTTGTTGAGCATATAAACTTGTACGGTATCAGCTGTAAGATTGTTGTCGGACAGGATCTTCCAAAGGAAGACCGAACCATTACGATATTAGAAAAACTTGGTCTTCATCATAGAAATTCAAATATTCTCTTTGATAATGAAGTCGCTTCAACAAGTGGTTGTGACTTAGCAATTCTGGACAAGTTAATTAAAGACTCACATATGAGCTTTGGCCACGCTGAGGCGACAATAACGATTGTAAAAAGAACGGCGAAATTCCCAAGAATTGTCTTTGGAAAATGTCAGCGTAATTATCAAGAAAAACTCATAATTGACTTCGAACAAGGAACAGTCTTAGAAACATCACTTCTGGGAAAACTTCTGCCAGCAGTCGGTTGCAATTAAGCCAGAAGAAGCCCATTTAGTGGGCTTCTTCTAATTCCCGACCAAAGTAGCTGACTAAAGAAAAATACTCATAATTCTATTCAAAATTGTCGATACTTAAAGTGTATGGACAATAGCTTTTACATCAAATTCAAAAAATCTGTAATCATCATGATTGCAGTCATTTCATTGCTATCCCTTTATGTAATCTACTTCAAAAATCACTTTCACTTTATCTATTTCCCCATTGTTCTCATTCCTCTTAACTTAATGAGACTTTTTTTCGCCAAAAAAGATTTAAAATCTCCTTATCAAGAAGACCCCTTTCATGAGTTTATTTTAAGAACTCTTATTGGCCTAGGTCAGGGTTTAATACCAATCTACTTGGTAAACACTGGGGACTATATTCTTCAAATGATGGCCTTTATTTTTGTCTGTGCCATGTCCTCTGGAATTATCAGCTTATATGCAGAGAAGAAATTAATTGGGATTATTTACATCACTCTCGTAACCCTGCCCGTTCTTACCAACACTATTTTATTTGCCCCAGTAGACCTTAAAGTCATTAGTGGTTTTATGTTTCTCTATTTTGTGGGACTCATAATGAATATATTGGAGATGAATAAAGTCTATTATAATTTAAAAAAGCAATCCAGTGAACTCAAGGAAAAGACATCAGAACAGAAAATGATGTTAGAAGAAACGGGTATTGGAATTTGGACCTACAATACACATAAAGACATATTCAATATTGATAACGAAATGATGAAGTTACTTAATATTGAAGAAAATACACTCAAATACGATGATTTTATCAAGCTATTGTTAAAAGAACATATAGATACTTTTCATCAGAAGTTTACAGAAGTATTAAATCAAGGAGAAGGTTTTGAGGCCGAGTTAAAAGTAAATCCAAATAAGCCCTTCCAGAAAAACATTAAAATCAGATCAGATTCCTATTTTGATGAAACAATCAATCAAAAGAAAGTTGTTGGACTTTGCTGGGATAATGACAAAGAAATTGAGATTAGAAACCTACTCATAAAAGCCAAAAATGATGCTGAAAATTATGCTGAGACTAAATCGCTTTTTCTGGCAAATATGTCGCACGAGATCAGGACTCCACTTAATGGCGTAATAGGCATGATTTCCCTTTTAAGAGATACTTCACTCTCTAGTGAACAAAAAGATTACATTCAAACTGTTGAATCCTGTGGAGAAAGTCTTCTTACCATCCTTGATGATGTGCTTAACTATTCGAAGCTAGAAGCAGGACAAGTAAAAATTGAGGTGGTACCCATTGAGCCAAGGCTTTTAGTTGACGATGTCGTATCTCTCTTTAGAATGTCGGCGAAAGAAAAGAATATTCAGGTAAAAAGGGATTACTCAACAAATGTATTAAAGAGTTATAATTCTGATCCAACTCGAATCAAGCAAATATTAAGTAGCCTCTTATCAAATGCTATAAAATTCAGTGGAGAAAATGGAAAAATCATCATCACTGTTGATTCTAGACCCTTTGGGGATGGTCGTGAAATGCTCACGTTTACGGTTGAAGATAATGGCGTTGGTATAGCAAAAGAAAATCAAAACAAACTTTTTCACTCTTTCTCTCAAGCAGATATGACGATCACTCGAAAGTATGGCGGCACCGGCCTTGGCCTATCCATTTGTCATTCCTTATCTGAACTATTGAAAGGTGAAATTAGCTTAGAAAGTGAAGAGGGTGTAGGCACCAAATTCATTGTTACACTTCCACTAGAAATTTCAGATCAAATAACGAGTACGGAAGTTTTTGACCTAAATTATAATGAAGAGTTTGCTCTATTATACCCAAACGAGATATTGCTTGTTGAAGATAACCCTATCAATCAAAAAGTCGCGACAAAGATGCTTAATAGACTGGGCTTTAATCCTGATATTGCCTGTGACGGAGAAGTTGCTATTCAGATGGTCGCCAACAAAAGATACACAATTATTTTAATGGATATGCAGATGCCTAAGAAAGATGGTGTTACTGCGACAAAAGAAATCATCGAGACTTATGGAGACCAATCTCCAACAATCATCGCCCTTACTGCAAATGCACTTGAAGAAGATCAAAGGCAATGTAGAGAAGCAGGAATGATTGGCTTTTTATCTAAACCCTTAAGTCGAAGAAAACTAGCTGAAACATTCGCTAAATTTACAAATAAAGAGCAGCAAAAGAAAACGGCCAGTTAGTTTTTAATAAATAAAAGCTGCTTTTCAAAACTTAGTAGCCTTGCCTTTAGTGCTTCCAAATGATCCCTTGACATTGAATCATCATCACTTAATTCTTCAATAAGGCTGAAGTATTGATGAATTAATTCACCTAATTGCTGTAATGACTTGGGTGAATGACCTATATTTAAATACTCTGAAAAGGACTTTGTGATTTCATTTTCTAAGCTAATCAAAGTTCTCGATCTAGAAATTGGCGAAGTCGGTTGACAGCGAAAATACTCAAGGTCATTATAACAGGACCTTGATCCCCCACCATAACGACGGCACTCCTGACTGGCCTCAAAGCTATAGATAGTGTGGCCGATATCCCTTAAGTGGATAGGTGTCTTACCCATATAATCAACACCGGTCTTCTCAAGAACCAAATCATTGCCTAAGTAATAGAAAGCATGGATAAAGCTCTGGCCGTTATGAAAGGTACCAATATCCCCTCTTTTTGGCCGCCGTACACTTTTACAATTTAACTTAATAAAGGATTCAAACTCTAGAAGATCAACACCTCTAATTGAACTTAAAGCGCCATTGGCGAGCATGGCCACCCCGAAACAGTTAGGTCCTAAGTACTGAAAAGTCTTACCTGCTAAGTTTTCAGGAAATGATCCCTGAGCATAGGAGAGCTGAATGAAAAGAAGAAGGAGAAGTCCTAATTTGTGCATGAAAAAGATTAACTAAAATTTCACTATCTAGGTTAAATCGTGCAAAAAATATAGGTTTTCTTTAATAATATTTAGTAATCTTCTCTAATTCGATTACTTAGCTCTTCTGAGAAGATTTTCTCAGTTATTTTCCAGTACTTATCTTGCTTTCGGGCGATAATAAAACGTGGTTTTCTAAGAAAATGACTATTGTCGAGCACATCCTCTACTGTTTTGATTTGAGTAGCGAACTCTGGCCTCTTAAGATGGGACCTTAGAAAGTTTATATTAAACTTTTTTAAACTAGTATCATTATTAAGATAATGAATTTCTTTAAAATACTTGGCGTCATAATCATAATAGCGAACATCAAGGTACTTATTACCATTACGATCAACCTTTTCTTCAAGGTCAACAGAATCAGGACTAAGAACGTGCATATTTTTGGAAAGCTTTGCTTGTTTTAGCTTAGAGTCTGCATCAACTAAAACAGCATTACAGTTTTCACAATCCCTTGCCGTAATATCATTTTCTACGCCACAGCTTGGACATAGTTTAAATCGAAACCTAAAGCCACAAGGAACGATCTCTAGTGTTTGATAATCTTGAACTGCACCCTTACATTTTCTACCGTAATGCTCGACAAGATTTCCTTCGTCATCTGTAATGCCCCAAAAATCATTATCAAAGCCACATTTTGGACAAGGAACTTGGACGGCCTCACTTTCTGTGGATGGCTTCTTCTCTCCAACCTCTGGGGCGTAAATATCGTGGCCCATTCCTGTATAATCAAGAATAAAACAATCGGTCTTGCCCTTATCTAGCCGGAGACCACGCCCTATAATTTGCTGATAGAGACTCACAGAATCGGTCGGTCTAAGAATGGCGATGACATCAACATGAGGAGCGTCGAACCCAGTAGTTAAAACTGAAACATTCACTAGGTACTTAAATTCCCTTCTCTTAAAGCGTTGAATAAGATCATCGCGAACATGATTTTCGGTATTTCCTAAAATTATTTCAGCTTCACTTTCAGGTAGGCACTCTAAGATTTCTCTAGCGTGCTTCACAGTTGAGCTAAAAATCATGACACCTTTACGCTGGTACTGCTCAGTAATATCAATAATATTCTTTATAATCAGGGGCGTCAGTCGTTTTTGGGTCTTTAGTAACTCTTCAACTTCGGCCGTGGTGTACATGCGGCCTTTTTCTGTTAATTCGGAAAAGTCATACGATGTGACCGGAATATCTATTTTTATAGGCTTGGTCAGAAACTTATGATTAATCATATATTCAAGAGGAAGTTCAAAAACACATTGCTTAAAGAAACGCTCCTCTTGTGTTTGTAAGACACCTCGACTTGAATACTCATAAATCCATCCCATGCCAAGGCGATAGGGAGTGGCCGTAAGACCAAGAATGCAGAGACCTTCATTCTTTTCTTGCAACTTACGAATGACATCCCCGTACTGGGTATCATTATCACTATTAACACGATGGCATTCATCAATAATAAGTAGAGAAAAGTCTTTAAAAAAAGAGTCAGGCGCACGGGCCACTGATTGAATGGAGCCAAAAATAACTTTCTGAGTGGTTTCTTTTTTGTTTAGACCGGCGGAATAAATACCGGCCTCTAATTCGTAAGCTACGTACTTGCCATGATTCTGTTCTACAAGTTCTTTAACGTGGGCCAAAACCAAAACCCTGCCCTTAGCAATACGGGCAAGTTCAGCAATCACTAAACTTTTCCCGGCACCAGTCGGCAAGACAACCACGGCGGGGTCGCGAGTTTTCTTAAAGAAGGCCACTGTATTATCAACAGCTTGTTGTTGGTATGGACGAAGTGTATACATTCTTAAATTCTACCAAGAGCGAGATGCTTCTTTAAACTAATTAAAACGACACAGGGCCTCTATCCTAAACTTAATTTGCTATAAGTAACGAAAAATTAGGTACTTGCCTAAGTTAATCATTTATCTTTTTTGAAAAGGCACTAGCAAGTAAGGCCGAAGGAACAGAAAAGACACCAATACCTGCGATGAGGATAAGAAAGGTAAAAATTCTTCCGCCAACAGTAACTGGATAGACATCTCCATACCCAACAGTTGTAAGCGTAGCGACAGCCCACCACAAGGAGTGAAAAATAGATTTAAATTGCTCTGGCTGAGCTGCATTTTCAAAAAAGTAAATTCCTGCGGCTGCAATATATAGAACAATCAATGTAAGTACAAAGAAAACAATCATTTCATTCTTTACTTCTAAAACTGCACTCTTTAAACGATCCATGGCAACAGAATATCTAGCTAATTTAAAAATCCGTATGGCCCGTAAAAATCGAAACGCCCTGAGAAAGCGCAAGTCTAAAATCCCAAAGGTAGCAATACTGGGAAGAATCGAGACCAAATCAACAAGCCCATAAAAGCTAAAGATAAATTTAAGACGTTCGTTATCAACATAGATTCTTAAAAAATATTCAAGAATAAACATCACAGCCAAAGACTTCTCTAAAACTACAAACAATTTTTTATGCTCTTGCAGTTCGGGAATCGTTTCTAATGAAAGGCAGATTATAGAAGACATAATTAAGGTCTGGACAGTCCAATTAAAGAACCTCCCCCAAAAAGTATCTGTATGATTAACAATTCTCTCTAAGGTTAATTTCGACATAAAATCCTCCACCGTAATTATAGAAGAATAATAGGTTACAATGGTAAAAAAAATATTAATTGAGTTTTTCCCCTGGTTAATAAGTGAATAAAATAAAAATAACTCTTTGGAGAATGATTCCTCTTCTTGTCATTGCAAGTTTACCAACATTTTTAACCGTGTCATCAATCACTCGTGACTCTAATATATCCATGCATAAGGCAACAAGAACTTATGACTTCAAAGGCTGTCAGGAAGTAAAACTTGATTGGCTACGCAGGTCCTGCCAAGAGACGATCTATTCACATTACAAGAATGAATGTTACTTAATAGAAAAAGACAATAAAAGTCGTGAACAATGTATGAGAGAAATCTCTTTTAGGCCGGAAGAATTTGAGGAGCAATCTAGTGATCAAACTCTAATGAGTCTCTTAATGCTTACAGCACTACTTCTTTATATGATCCTTATTTACAATCTATTGGAGTTTTATAAAAGAAAACGTGGTGCTATCTTTAAACTTCTTGATAAGTTCGGTGACTTTTTATCCAAATTTTCAGGTAAATAATATTTTAGAATAACTCTCCATCAGTAGGTAACTGATCAAGTTGAAGCATTTCATAGAAGCCTGACTCACACCAAACAGCTTGGACTCGCCCCATTTCTCCAGAGGCCGTTTTGCCAAAGAACACAACCGGATAGCGAGTACCGTCTTCACAAAGACTTCTAAATTTAGTTTTAAGGCTTGAAGAATCAAACCGCTCAACAAGATTATAAACTGATCTTGAAGTTAAACTAACAAATGAGTTTTTCTCTAACAGATCGAAGAGTGCATAATCATCTAATTTTTCAGAAGCAACTAATGATCGCCCCATTTCGTTAAAAGCAAATGTCATTGCCAAAGAAGTACCCACACAGTTCTTACAAACCTTTTCAACAACAGTGCAACTCTCTTTTTCCTGACAGTAACGGACACAAGTCTCTTCACCCTCACAAGTGAGTGAAAGGTTTTTCTCAGCACGTTCTGTCCATACAGTTTCTAGCTGAAGAGCAAAGGAAGGCATACTTACAAAAAAGAGAAGTATTAATAGTCTCATTTCAACATCCCCTTACAGCTACTTGGTACTTCAATTTTCTTTAACCTGCAGCTTGTAGTGTTACCATTTGAATTCTCGTAAGTTACAGTTTTGATAGGTTCCGCACAAAGACTGTGCTTAACGCTACCTGTTCCACGACTAGAGAGATCAAACTTTTCTATGTGGCCACCCATTACTTCGCTAAGGCGATTACTTACTTTCTCGGCACAAGCATCTAAACAGCTCTTCCCTTTTCTTAGGTTCTTGACACAAGACTTAGGGATTTCACCGTAGAGTGCCTTAGTTTCATAGGCATCATAGGGGTGAACTTCCCATGAACGAGGAATATTATAAGGGTCTTTTAAAGACTTATAGAGATTGTAGAGACCACGGACCAAGAAAAACACTGGTCCAACATTTTGAGTTGCATAGGCCACAACACCTGACATGCTTTCAAAGTTTAAGCGACAGCTTAAGCATTCGCTATGACCTGACTCTCTGTTGGCATCAATGTCACTTGCAGAATATACGTTGAGGTTATGATCAGTATCACTATTACAGGCCCCAACACTTATCCCTGTAAAACGCATAACGCTAAAAGGATTGTTAGGGTTCCGATTAAGAGAAACAGCGCAAGGTACACCGGTTAGAGGACCAAAATCTGCTGTAATCGCCGTAAGAATTTTTTCTTTCTGATAACGAGTGTCGTATTCAATCTTGCCGTCTTTAACCAACTCATTAAAGCTAGTAACCATTTTTGGCTGAAGTTCCGCAGAAGTATAAATCATCCCAGGAACGAAGGCACTGGCGGCAGTCTGTCCCATATCCCATAAAAAGCTAAATAGAGTCGAACGCGTCTTAAACCATGGGTCATAGACTTTACACGAAGTTCTTTCGGCATAGGGATTAAAAAGATCTGGAGACTTAACTTTTTGCTCTAGTGACCAAAAGGTCGAAGCGTATTGTGTTGCTGAATAAAGCGACAAGGTGGCCTCAATAGTCTTTCTTGCACAATCACTAGCATTGGCACAGATGACATCGTCGATAGACTTTGTCGCCTGATACTGAGGGAAGGCCAAAAGTGGTTTATTATTTGATAAGTATTCACTAAGCCTGTCATTATATTTGGATTTAACTTTACCTTCATAAATTTTGGTCGTGTACCAAGGAAGAAAGCCTTCTTTATCTAGGCTAAAATCTTCGTCCCAAATATCGTGTTGTTTTAATGAGTAGCAGGCACTATTGACAGCGTCTCCTAGGGTAACAAAGTATTTAAACGACTCTTCAGTGCTAACATTTGAAATAGAAGAAGTTAGTCCTTCTACAACTTTAGACTTTGAAAGGATTTCTAGATTCTTACGAATAAAGGACCATTTTTCATGTTGAGCAAAACTAAATTCACTACACAGATAATAAAGGTCGTTTTTCTCTGCAACAGAGAGCGTACTATTTTTTCCACTAAGAAGTTTACCCTTAAATTGTTGATCAAGGCGCTTCAGTAGACTTTCAACTGGGATAGACGTTGTTACGAAATTAAAGAGGTTGATTGCCTTAATAAGCCTTTTTTTCATGAGGGCGCGAGATTGAGAAAGGTTTCCAGAGAAACTCTCAAGCCAATCACTGGCCGTGCGGTGAGCACCAAGATCAAGTTCATCCACATTAACAGAAGGAATCATATCATTAACAAGATCATCATCTGGACCATTTGGTACTTCAGAAAGAATATCTAATTCGAGGGCTTCTTTTTTAAAGTCTTCCTTCGCGAACTCTCTAATAGAGTTAAGGGCCAAACGGTCTCCATCACATTTTGCAGGAGATAATGATCTGCACCCATTAGGTACAAGCATGACACTTTCTTCTAGAGTGATACCTCTAAAAAGAGGGGCAAAAGGATAGGCCATCTGTTCCATTTCTGGAGCAAATCTAAACGCAAAGCTTAAATAAAGGCGCAGGCTGTGCCAGTAATCAAAACCTTTATTTACCCAGGATTCTTTTCTAAATAATTTCTTTTCTTTTAGATCAGGAAGATTAATTTCATAAGCTGCAACCTGAAGATTTTCCTGTGCATCAAAATCTTCACAATGACCATATTTACTGTCTTTTTGAGCGACAGCATCAGCTATCATTTCAAGGGCGACCTTATTTGGTTTAGTCCCAAATAGATTGGCCTGTAGAGGGCTGAACTTCTTTAAGTAAGCACACGTAAGTTCTTTATCTGCCTCTTTTTCATAATCTTTATCGGAGAGGTAGTTATCTTCAGAGTGATAATTATCTACCTTAAAAAACTCTAGGTATTTAGAACCTGGATTCCAGTCTTTACTGGAAATGGTCCATATATCTTTTAAATATTCATCTAGGGCCGCGCAATATTCACCTTGGCGACATTGGCCCATAACCTCTTTATAACGAGAAGGTATATGACCATCAGTATTTGTAATATCACTAGGTAGTAAAGGTAATTGACGACTAACGAGTCTATTATGAATGAGATTCATAAGGGATAAAACAGAGAACCGAAAACGATCGATCCCCATTTTTGTAGTCTCTTCAACATCGTCTCCCCTGAATTTAGCGAGACGATAAACAGCTTTGGCAGCATCAACATTGGAAATCATAAGAAATGCTGACTTAGCTGGCTTTTGACTCTCTAGAGCACACTTGGCCCTATTAGAGTAGTCGAGTTTTTGAAGCTCAAAACGAGGCGCCTCAAAGCTCCCCCAAACAGAGGAGCAAAGTATTGTAAATATAATAGGCGCCAAGTACTTCAAATCAAACTCCCAATTATTGCATTGTACAGCCAGAGGCCTTACTCATAATGGTTGTGTAAAACATGATCATTGCTTCATCAGCAGGAGTGAATCCACGACGTGTTCCACCCTCTTCTGTCATTAGACCGTACATGTAACGATTAACGGCATAATATACTGAACGAGGAACATTGATTCTTTGTGTACATTGTCCTCTTCCGTATTTAACTTGAACTCCCCAGTAATCACGTGGCTCACTACTTGAACCAGTGCTACCACCAGTATAAATATTTGTTCCACCAGAGTTGCCATTTGATCCTTCACCAACGTTGAAAGAAACTTCCCAACCACCGTAAGTGTTGCTTACTGAGTGCAAAGTACAAACACCGGCTTTACAGGCAACTTCTGCGTCTGCATCAATAGCAAGAAGGATTTGGTTATCGCTAAATCTTTCAAACTCAAATTCATCTTCTCCACCACCGAACATATCATCGATATCTCCGGCCAAAATGTTAGTGCTCAACAATAGAGCAGGCATAAGTAGTACATTCTTCATTTTCATTCTCCTAAAAGTCGTTAGAGGATATCACCCCAATCAAAGTCATCTTCATCATCATTTAAATCAATGCCACAATCTAATTCTGGTATCTCGTCAGCGCTCCAACGGGCGCTAGAAACAATATTACTTTCACGGTTTCCACCAAGTTCAACAACTTCCCAACCGGAGTTTGTATCTTCTTTTAATTGAAAGCGTGTTTTAACTTTTACAATGCCTTTTCCTGATGGCTCGCAAATACCTCTTTGATCGCACATAAGCCTATATGATGGCGGCCAAAAGGCGTTATCAAGCTTTGACTGCCAAGTTGATAAAGCACGAGAAAGGCCATCAAGTTCACTATTTTCAAAAGACAAATTTCTAATCACTGGAATCATAGGAACTTCACCAGGCTTTCCAATGACATTGATCTGCGGAACAAGGTTGATTTGTCCGGATCTCGAAAGAGGTCCAATGTAGTTTCTACTGAATCGAAGTTCTCTACTCACTCTCCCAGAAAAATAAGCAAAATCAAGATCAGGCTCTCTAAAGATAGCTTCAACTTCATACTTCTTACCATTCTCAAGAACACCTTTTGGTAATGTCACTCCCATTCCGTGAAGCACTCCTTGATAATTAGCAGAGGCCACTGAACCATCATGCCATAGCTTTAGAAACTCTCTTTTACTTCCATTAACTTCATAAAGAGAAAACTCCCCAACGACTGGTTGAGAGTAATCACAAGGAGAAGTACAAAGGTTCCCCTTACACTTTCTCTCGCATATTGTATTTACAACTAAAGGTAAGCGGACCTCGTCGTAATTATTTCCTTGAGAAGTAATGTTCAACTTCCCTAAATATAAATCAGCTGCCTGCCAAGTTGTAGGCCATCGGGGTCTTTCAACACCGAAGTCCTCACTAACAGGAGTCAATGATGGAAGTGCACCAACACTTAACCTAACAGGTGTAGTCGTTAAAGCAGTTAAGTCTTGTGTAAAGCCTGTTGCATCACCTGCTATGTAGGTATTAAGGAGAGCGTTGTAGTCACTAAGAATTGTTTCTTTTTCTGCTAATGAACCTTCTGATAGACACTCTTTCTTTACATCCAGATGAACTGAATAGAGAGATTCGGTCTGAGGCTGAAAGAAACAGTAGGAACCGCTAAAATCAACACTCCATTTACTGATTTTCTTAATAGAGCACCCTGTTTGTTCTTCAGGATATTTAAGAGCTATATTTTCATTAAGCTCCGTTACTTGAACAACCACACAGCGATCGAAAAAAGCTCGTTTCGCCTTATTTTTCGAAAAACGATCTTCTCTTGTTTCTTTATTTTGATATGGGTTATTCCTTAGTTCACAATTTAAATTTTCTTCTTGTGGCGTAAAGTTAAAACCAATAGTGCTATTAGTTAAGGTCAGGTTTTCAATACCAAGTCCTAACATAATAAATTTCTTTGTCAGAGCAGTATCTCGACAACTCTCCAAAGATAGAGAAGGTCTCTCTTCAAGGAGTTTTTTGGATGTATAAAACTTTCTTATTTTCTTTTGGAGATCTACATGAATATTTATTTCACGCGGAGCTAAGGGCTGACAGGCCCAATTAGAAATAGAAAGTATAAATAAAAATAGTGAGAGTCTTTTCATTTTTCACCAATAAACGGAGTCCCTAGGGACCCCGAATAATATAAAATTTTAAATTAATCTAAAGCTGGCTCATTGAATGATGTGTAAGTACACACACGAGCTTTTTGTAGATTCCAACGACGAAGAGAAGCAACGCCTTCAAGGTTAGTTTCTTTGAACATGTAACGAACTTTACATTTTTCAAGGTCCATAGAGAAATTAATGTTCCTGAAGTCAATTACGTTACGGCCATTGAAACGATCCCAACGAGTTTCCGTTACTAATGGTCTAGTACTATCTTTTTCTTTACAAATTACCACAGTTCTATAAGCAAGGGCCGAAAGTCTCTCGTAGTTATAACCACTTTGAGGATCAAGGTCAGTCATAGTAATTTGCTTGTCATGAGAGTAGTTCAGACCTAAACCATTAGGGTAGTTAATCTGAGTTGCCTTATAACAAACATCTAGAAAGTACTCTGCACCATATCTTTCAGAACCAAGGTTGAAAGTTAATGATGGAGCTGAGGTTCCAAGTTGCCAAGGCCTTTCAAACTGTTTGTGCTCTGGAGATGCCCTGCCACAGATTCTGAATGACTTTGACTATTTCTCCTATGATATCGCTAACTACTCCCAAGGAGAGATAAGAAGCTCTTATAGTTCAATTACTAAAGCCTCAGGGCGAGTAAGTTATATCCAGGCCTCTAGTGACCAAGGAGCTCATATCCTAAACAAAGAAAAGGGAGTTACTTTTTCTTTAGGTTCCGAGCGATTTGGATCTGAGTACTTTGTTGATCTCTGTTGGGAAGTACTTGATGAAAGCCTTCTTTCTATACCTCTTAAAATGGAGGCAGAAATAATGCTCACATCGGATTTATTTAATAGTGGAAGCGGCTATCTTAATAGTGCTCTTGTTTCTCAAAAGAATGGTGTTTTCTGTGATCAAACGACAGAAGAAGGACCTTACAATTACGCATCGGCCCCGGTTTATACTACAGATGAACTTCCCTTCAATGGCCTTCGTACTTTTCAAACAACTATAAGTGAAGCCCGTAGCTGCTTTGTAAGAATGATGTTTAAAGAAAATCAAAAAACGATGCTTAGACCATGGGACTTAAAAAAAGTCACAGTAGAGCCAACAATCACTGTTGAGCCAGTCAATCCCATCCCTCCCAAAGATCAAGGGCTTAGATTTTGTAATGTCAGGGTTATAAGGGGGAGTAGTGCTACCTGTACTCAACAAGACTTCCCAGATACAGCTTCTCTTAGAGCTTATATGATTAGCGATTATAACAACATCCCAGATTGGAGCCAGGCCCACAATAAGGACTACCGCGGAACTTGCGAAGTACTCGGCCCTTGCAGTACTAAATAATCACGACTAGTAAGACTTGAACTCAAAATCACTTAGTATACGATTATAAGTAGAAAACTTATCAATTGAACCTGTGAAGAAGGCATCTCCAGAGTTCCCGCTAGCATCGCCACCAAAACGTCTTCCAAGTCCTCCCTCACTAGAGTGATCGGGAATTGACGTAAAACCGGCAGAACGGGAAACTTGGGTGTTCCCATCATTAACGTTCATTAGAAAATTACCCTTATCAAACTGTACGACTACTTTCACCCATTGATCAGCAAGATCTATAATATCAGTAATAAGCACTTGAGCTGGTGCTGCTGAACCGGCCCGTGCATCCGCAAAGAGATAACCATTTTCAACTCTTAAAGAAATACCATTGGTAGAGCCACCCTCTTCAAAAATCACTTGCTCTGTCATAAGGTCAGCTACTTTAAAGTAAAGTGCATAAGACTTCGTGCTAAATTCATCATTCCAATAAGTTCCATTGCTTAATTTGATCTCACTTGTGCCATCAAAGCTAGCGACATTTCCTCTCTCTCCATCATTTGCAACAACAATATTTTGAGAAACTCCACTAACACTTCCATTGCTATCCTCACCAGGTAGAGCAATGTTTTCAAACTCAAGCGAGGCCACTAGTCCAAGTTTTAAAGGATCATAATTTCTTGGTGTAAGAACACTTCCTGATAGGATTACTTCTTCATCAGCAGATAGGGGACGATCGAGGATAAAAAGCGAACTTAAGAGACCTAATAACGGGGCTGGGCCAACGGGTTCAAAAACACTTGAGCCAAAGATGCTACCTATTCCCCCGACATCTCCATGATTTGGGATTAAGGTGTAGCCAGCTGATGTTTGCGTCTTCACACCATTAATTGAGAGCTCTAGGTTTCCCTTATAAAATCCAGCGACAATAAAAACCCAATTATTTTCAAGATTAACTAAACTGCCTGTCACTTCAACTTGAGTTCCAGAACCACCAGCACGGCTAGCTAAGATCAATTCATCATTTTCAATTCTCAAAGCAATTCCATTGCCACTACCACCCTCTTCAAAGACCACTTGACTAGTTTGAAAATCAGAAGACTTCATAAAGAAAGAGAAGGTTTTGTCACTAAATTGATTGTTAAAAAAGTTTCCATCCGATAATTGAATCTGAGAAGAGGCACCATTAAATTCTGCGACAATGCCTCTTTCACTATCTATTGTGTCTACGACATCCACCAAACTTACCGCCGGATGAAGCCCAAGGCTCTCCTTACCTAAATCACTTGCGTCTGAAAAAAGATAGACGGCACTTGAGTCCGCAAGAAGGCTGTCTTTAAAAAGCTCAATATCAACCTTTTTATCTTCGGCTTCAATCGATATACTGTGGAGACCGTTTGGGAGAAAAGTTAAGTCTATTACTTTTGACCACGTTCCATTTTCACAGGCGATATCAAAGGTCACACTCCCTTTAACCATAACTTTTTCAATATTTTTACATTCACCCTTAAACTCAAAGGAAGTAACGTTGGATGAATCGACTTTAAGTAAACTACTATAGGTTACAACTGGCTGAAGCCCTACCAGAGATAAATCTCCAGATAAATCACTATCACTTCCACAACCTGAAAGAATGAAAGGGATTATCATGGCGCTTATTTTTACTAAGTTATTCATGGGGCTTCTCCAGCACATTGTTATCTTTAAATTATGCAAGTTTGACTCCACTATGCATACCATGCGGCACCGATAACCCACTGAAATCACGTCAGAAACTTTCACTCATTTTGACACTGAAAAGACTTTTGACACTACCAATAGTGGTCAAATCTATCCCTCCTTTTCTACAGACCCTATAGACCGGTTTACGGCAAAACGATATAAGCCTTTATAAAACTAAAATGGGGACTGGTGCTTGAAAAAGGGATTTCTTTTATTCTTTGTAATTCTCTTTAATCCTCAGGCGAGAGTACCAAATCTTTTGGATCGTAGTGGATTCAATGGAGAAAAGAACAATTCTCACAAATCACGTTTTCTTGTGGGAACCCTTAACCAAAAACTTAATCCTCAAACACCTACCCATATATTAGTGATTGGCTCCGCCATGAGCGTTGACTCCGATCAATTCTTCCAATCGGCCCTCCTTAGAGGAAAAATTTTTCAGGCACTACACCCAAAACACCAAGTAGTCTTCATCTCTCAACCAGATGTTATTAAGGCAACCCAAGAAGAAGTTTTTCAGCGCTATGGGGTTAAGGTTGTCGCTACAGAGAAAGGTCAGTTAACGGCGGCACAACTTTATCGAGTCATGAAAAAGTTTAAGCAAATCGCCAGTTTTGATTTCTATGGCCATGCAAGCCCTTGGTCCCTAAGACTCGGTCAAACAAAAGCCTCCATGTATACTTCAAAAGGGTTTGAAAAACTTAGAGATCAGTTTATGAAAGGAGCTTTTGCAACTCTTAACGGCTGTAACACCGGCTTTATGGTTGCCCCTGCTCTATCAAAGCTTTGGAATATTCCTGTTAGCGGTACTTTAACCGGTGCTCTTTTTGAAAGGCTTCAAGCAGACAATCATTGGTATAAGAAAGTAGATCGCACCCGTTCTGAATGGGTAGTCAGAAATAATATCAATTTTAAAGAGAGACGCTCATGCTCCGAAGGTGTTTGCTGGCGTCTAAAGTCTCAACGGAATGACTACGCTTCTTACTGGGGAAATTTTAAGGCAGGTGGCCTAAGCTTTTCTAAGTTCTTTTGTGACTATAGTGATTCTAATGACAGCTGCCTTAAAGGAATGGCCAATAGCCTGTTAGCAGAACCAAGCACCAATGAGGCCAAGTTAATTCCCAGCTGGGAAGAATACGAGGCCAAAGTTTTTGATCACTTATGCTCAACTGCTATAGACCCTAATTATTTTCAAAAATGCATAGAAGGCATTCAAAGCGCTGTGAACACAGGAGACCATGTTTTTCAAATGCACCCGGGCAACGCTCTTCAATGTGATTTTAAAAGCTGTAATGCCCGCGTAGTTTGTGATGGTGGCAGCTCTACTTCCGAACCCCTTGCGGGCTCCTGCCGTATTGACACAGTGGAAAACACTCAGCCAACGACCCTCGTTAGAGAATATCTTCACTTTAAAAAGGCCTATAAGCTCCTATAAGAGCCTCTCCGTGTAGCTTGCGAACCCTATTCCATCCGTCGTAGAATTGCTTAGCAAATTCGTTCACGGAGGACTCAATGCAAAAATACATCATAGCGATGATCACCCTTTTAACTATCACCTCTACTCAAGCAAGCAATGAATTAAACTATGGTGCCTATGAGAATTACTTTCAATTAGGTGAAGTGGAGTTCAATCGTTCAGCAGGAATGCTCGGTGAGAGAACAAGTGATTATCATGTAACAGTTACGAATAATTACTCATTTGAAATTTGCTTAATTCCAACACTAGATCTTATTAAAAATGGACGTAATGAATTTTTAGAACCTAACTTTATAATTCCTGCCAACACAGAAGTTGAACTTGGTCATTACGGTGCTCAGGAGTTTGGGAAATCATGGCATGTTAAGTGGGACTTCTTTATTTCAACAAATCTTGAAAACTGCGTAATCTAAATCCTTATTTCTTAAGACACTTTAAAGAAGTTAATACTTCTTTAAAGTTCTTTTGGAATGCTTTCTCTTTTTCTTCTAACGTTAAAAAACTGACATTAAGTCCTGCATCAGGTCCACATTCTAAGAACAGATTCCCCTCAACAAAACTGTTACCACCAAGTAAGTAGCTAACCTCATGGTAAAGGTGTTTTTTATTTAAAAATGATATTGGTTTATCCAATGAGATGTTTTTAAGAATCGCCGCCTTATTTTTTAGCCACTCAATTTTAATCTTCTTAAAATTTTTGGAGGCTTTTTTTTCTGCTTTAAGGTCTAATCTTTTACGATCCGTGACCTCAATAAAAATAGTATCCCGTCGACTGCCTAGTTCAAGCCCGAGCAGAGTTATATCTCTTCCAAGATGTCCTCGTAAGCCCTGCCAGCCTTGTGGTATCTCTAAAGAAATATTAAGTTTCTCCACGATAAATAATTCTGATTTTGCTACCGCGGAATTGGCACTAAACAAAAGCAAAAAAATTATATTTAAAAACTTTAATTTATTTAGCAAAATTATTTTCCTTATAAAAATACTGCTTAAAAGACTCACCTAATAAGACGATAAGCCCTTAACCTATTGTTAGCTGAAGTTGGCCAATGTACAAGACTGGAAATAATGGTTAAGAAAAAAAATCCAATTCTAATTATTTTTATCGCTTCACTAATTGCCTTTAATACTTGGGCCGTTAGTGAGCAAGAGGTCGAAGCCTTTGAAACAGAATGCTCTAGTGAAGCATCCATACAAGATCCAACGTGTCTTCGGCGTTATGAAGAAATATCTGTTTACGTTGATGAGAATCAAGACCTTGCTGGCAATACAGCAGAAGCTAATGCATGCGCCACGCCGGAAAGCCAAGGTCCTCTTTTAGGAATTAATGGTCTGGCAGAAGACCTCGATGAAGTTTCCACAAAGTTAAGCTGTACTGAAGAAGATGCAAATTATGTTCAAGATCACTGTGGCAAACAAATGGCGTGCAATATGGGTCGCTCAGTTGTTCGTATCGTTGGTAAGGTCGCTCCAAGCTTTATAACTAGCCGTGTGGAACGCTCCCTTGGCTCAGTTTTAGCAGCTGAGGAAGGTTCCCAATGTTTAGGTGGGGACCAACCGGACTGTGTCAGTGAAGTTTACCGCGCCTTTATCTCAAGTCTGCTTTCAACTTTAAATAGCTTAAGGGATATCGGGCGAGCTGCGGTTGGCGCCTTTTCTAATATGAGAGATTACTTATTCGCGAAAAGTGACGATCTTCACACTGCTGCGGCCACTTCTAGAAGTGAAGCCTCTCTCTTTTTGGATTCTCCTGGTAAGTACATCGTAAATAAATTGAAATCATTTAAAAGTGGTATTGATACCTGGATAAAGAGTCAGATATTTTGTCAAGAATGGGCCGACGATCCTGAGAGTGGCGAAAGAAAGTGTGTTGAACCTTTACAAGGTTATGCTTGCCTTGATTGCAATGATGGCATTAATGCCTTTTGCGCCGGTGCCGGATTCTTTATCTCAGAAGGCCTATTAACCATCGCAACGGCCGGAACGTTTACAGGCTTAGGACTTGCTGCTCGAGTTGGTGCCACTGCCGTAAAGGGAGCAAGTTTAAGAGGAGCTCATATGCTATCAGCGAAAGTTCCCGCTCTTGCTCGTCTTGCAAATAGAGGAACCAAGGCCACGCAAACCACAACGAGTAGTGCTAGTCTAATAGCGAGAACTTCCAATACTTTTTCTAGGGCCAAAGAAAATGTCATGCGTTTTGGAAAATATTTATCCAATTCAAGAGTCGGCCGCATAACAGGAGGCGCTAAAGACATCGTATTGGCACCGGTTAAAATAATCGACAATATGTCGACTAGGGCCATGCAAGGTGTACTCATAGGAGCTTCTCGTGTTGGTGGAAACAATGCCGTCAGTCAGTTAGTCCGTCAAACAGCTAGACAGGATTTTAGAGCATTACGAATGGCAGGCCGAGGTACAGACATTGGCGGTTCAGGAGGAAGCATAGCTACTCGCTCTCTCCTTGGTGCTCGAGTTGGTTCTCGAATAGTTAGAGCGACTAACCGAAGAAGAACTGCCGGAAAAGCTCGTAGAAGCGTTGAGGAAAGTGGTCTGCCTCATGGAAGAAATAACACGGGACCAGAGACTCATTCTGCAAACGCTCACACGGGGAATCAACAGGCTCAAGTCGACAGACCTGCGGATCGAAACGATACACCAAATGGTGGACCAGACCAAGAGAGATTGGCCAATCAAAGAAGAGACGAAGATAGAGATCGAAGAGAAAGGGATGATGACTCAGATCAAAGAGAAAGAGATAGATTAGAAGGAAGCCAACTAAGCTTAGGAAATTCATCATCAGTCGTCCGGGCAACAAGACTTGCAGTCATTGCAGATTTGGCCGCAAAGGGTGCAAAGGGATTAAGTGCTGAAGACGTGACTGCAGAGGCCATCAGTGATCAGGCAGTTCAAGAGGTCCTAGAAGGAACTGAG